>CANPYF010000060.1 GCA_947587925.1 uncultured Ruminococcus sp. | reverse complement strand
AGGAACTACAGCTACCGCAATCCCGAATGCTGCGCATTTGAGATAGGCAATGAGTATATCCCCGTTGAGGGTCAGACGCTCCCGCAGGAGCCGAAAAGACTTTGCGCGGCAATATACAACACTTCTGAAAAGGTAGATTTTTATACTATCAAGGGAGTAGCCGAACAGCTTCTCGATAAATGCGGCGCACCCGAATATGAGGTACGCAGACCTGACGAGAATTGTCTGTTTGATGAGGTGTGCGCTTTCCACCCGGGCAGATGTGCGGTCATTGTGATAAACGGTGAGGAAACAGCTATCTTCGGCGAACTGCATCCCGCAGTACTTGCAAATTATTCCATTTCCTGCCGTGCATACGCTCTTAAAGTGAATGTACCCGAACTTATGAAATACTGCACCGATCAGAAGACTTACACGCCGCTTCCCAAATATCCTGCCGTAACGCGCGATATATCGCTTATATGTGATGATGAACTGCCTGCTGCCGAGATCGAAAAAGCGATACGCTCTTCGGTCGGCTCTATACTTGAAAAGCTAACGCTTTTTGATATTTACAAGGGTCAGCAGATAGAAGAGGGCAAAAAGAGCATATCCTATTCGCTCGTTCTTCGCTCGCACGAGGGTACTCTTACCGACGAGCAGGCTGATAAATGTGTAGAAAAAGCTTTGAAAAAGCTTGAAAATATCGGCGCACAGCTTAGAATGTAAAAAATTCACATTAAAAATTGTGCAGGTTCAACAATTTTTTTTGAATCGCTTGTAATTTTTGAAAAAATGCGGTATAATATAAACAACTGATAAGTATATTTATAATGTAAAAAGATCATTAAGACAGAAGCGATCGGGAACTGTTGATAAAGTATCTGCATATGATGATATGTTATTTTTCCGCAGACTTGCCTGACATATCCCGAAGCCGTATTATCTGTCGGATACAACATTTTCAAGGTCGGTCAAAGGAGTTGAGCTTTATGTTTGAACAAACGCAGGAATATTATTCTTTTAACGAAAAAAGCGCTGAGATAAGAGAAACGCTGCTGAAGGTATACTCTGCGCTTGTTGAAAAGGGTTACGATCCTGTCAATCAGATAGTGGGTTATATCCTTTCGGAGGATCCGACCTACATAACCACACATAAAAACGCCCGAAGCCTTATCCGCCGCCTTGACAGAGATGAGATACTTCAGGAAATCGTCAGACGCTATATCGAATGTGCTGAACAGTCCGATAAAACGGACTAATACGATAAAAAATCATTACCGGCGCAGGGAGCATATACCTGCGCCGGTCTTATTATGAAAAAGTTTAATAAAAATAAGGAAAAATTTTGGGTAAAAGTCTTGATTTTTCTTCCCGAATGTTATATAATTATTTAAGACGGCAAATTGCCGCGGGGATATTTTGTCTTAATATCGGTAATAAGGCTTTTGTCCCCAAAAAATTTATTATGAGAGGATGTCTTATATGGCAGGTTTAAACAAGGTATCAGTAGACGATATTAATGTAAAGGGCAAAAAGGTCCTTGTAAGAGTTGATTTCAACGTTCCGCTCAAGGACGGAAAGATCACTAACGATAACAGAATAACAGCGGCTCTCCCGACTATAAAGAAGCTCGTTTCAGACGGCGGCAAGGTAGTACTCTGCTCACATCTCGGCAAGCCCAAGAACGGACCGGAGGCTAAGTTCTCACTTGCTCCGGCAGCAGAAAGACTGGCACAGCTTGTTGATGCTAAGGTAACATTTGCGGCGGACGATACCGTTGTCGGCGATAATGCTAAAAAGGCTGTTTCGGAAATGAACGACGGCGAGATAGTTGTTCTTGAAAATACAAGATTCAGAGGATCGGAAGAAACCAAGAACGGTGAAGGCTTTGCTAAAGAACTTGCAGACCTCGTTGACAATGAAGTGTTCGTAATGGACGCATTCGGTTCTGCTCACCGTGCTCACGCTTCGACAGCGGGCGTTACCAAGTTTGTTAAGGAAACTGCCGTAGGATACCTTATGCAGAAGGAGATCAACTTCCTCGGAAACGCAGTTGAAGATCCCGTAAGACCGTTTGTAGCAATACTCGGCGGCGCTAAAGTTGCGGACAAACTCAACGTTATAAATAACCTTATCGAAAAATGCGATACGCTCATAATCGGCGGCGGTATGGCTTATACATTCCTCAAAGCACAGGGAATGGAAGTCGGCGCTTCGCTTGTTGACGACACCAAACTCGATTACTGCAAGGATATGATAGAAAAGGCTGCCGCAGCAGGCAAAAAGCTGCTTCTTCCCGTTGACACCGTTGCTGCTGATTCCTTCCCCGATCCTATAGATGCCGATATAGCTGTTGAGACCGTTTCCGTTGACGCAATGCCCGCAGGCAAAATGGGTCTTGACATAGGCGAAAAGACAGCAGAGCTTTATGCAGACGCTGTTAAGAGCGCAAAGACCGTTGTTTGGAACGGACCTATGGGCGTATTTGAGAATCCCACTCTTGCAAAGGGAACTATAGCTGTTGCAAAGGCTCTTGCCGATACCGACGCTACCACCATAATCGGCGGAGGCGATTCTGCCGCAGCCGTTATCCAGCTTGGATTCTCGGATAAGATGTCTCATATTTCCACGGGCGGCGGCGCTTCTCTTGAATATCTCGAGGGCAAGGTACTTCCCGGAATCGACGTTATAGCCGACAAATAATATAAGGCTCTGCCTGTTGTATCGGGGCATGGCGGAATAGAAAATATCCCGTCTGTCCCCGATTTTTATAGTGAAACATTTTCAAAAATGTTTTACGGTAATAACATTATTAAAAATTTCAGGTACTAAAATGGAAATTTCAAATTATGTACAATATCTCAGCGCGTCAAACGCATTCGGCGCTTCGGGCGTGCTGGATAAACACGGCAATATCTTCGGCGCGGTATTCGCCGTTTTCGGGATAATAATGATCCTGTTCTCGATAAAGGTCAAAAAAATGGGCAGCTTTTATCTTGAAATGGAAAATCACGATCCCGTGATAAAAGAAACGGGATACCTTCCCGCAAAGGCAAGGATAGCCGACAGACGTGAAAGCGAGATAGCGGGCAAAACGTTCTCGGAAATGGAGCTTGTCTTTGAATATGACGGCGAGGTTTACGAAAAATGGACGCCCGACCTCGGTCTTGACGGAGAAATAAATATCGAGTATGACCCGAACGATCCGTCTTCATTCTATATCACTGAGGAAGCGGATATCGAGCAATCGCCCGATAAGGACGATAACGGAGATGACGCCGAAGAACTTGACGATCCGCCCAATAAAGCGTTTATCGCAATGCTTGTTTTCGGTATTGCGCTGCTTGCGCTCGGCTGCGGATTTTTGTATGACTTTTATTTTATCAGAAGCTGATAATATTAATAATTAAGGAGATCATTGATATGAAAAAAAGTGTAAGAAAGGCAATAATTGCCGGAAACTGGAAGATGAACAAAACTCGCCCCGAAGCTAAGGAGCTTCTTGATGCGTTAAAGCCGCTCGTTGCAAACGCTGACGGAAAGGTAGAAGTAGTTGCCTGCGTGCCTTTCACAAATATAGACACAGCGGTAAGCGCGACAGAGGGCAGCAATATAAAGATCGGTGCGGAAAACGTTCACTTTGAAAAAAGCGGAGCTTTTACCGGTGAGATCTCGGCGGATATGCTTGTTGAAGCGGGCGTTGAGTATGTAGTAATCGGTCATAGCGAAAGAAGACAGTATTTCGGCGAGACCGATGAAACTGTCAACAAGAGAACAAAGGCTGCGCTTGCTGCAGGCTTAAAGCCTATCGTATGCGTAGGCGAGCTGCTCTGGGAGCGCGAGTGCGGCATTACCGAAGAGGTTGTTGCCCGTCAGATAAAGCTTGACCTGTTTGACGTTTCGGCTGAGGACGTAAAGAAGACCGTTATTGCCTACGAGCCTGTATGGGCGATCGGAACGGGCAAGACCGCTACTGCCGATCAGGCAGAAGAGGTATGCGCACTTATCCGTGCTACTCTTGCAAAGCTTTACGGTGATGAGACCGCTCAGGCGGTAACCATTCAGTACGGCGGATCTATGAATGCTAAAAACTGCGCCGAACTGCTTGCCAAGGAAAACGTTGACGGCGGACTTATCGGCGGCGCTTCCCTTAAAGCTGACGACTTCAATACGATAGTTCAGGCTGCCGTTGAGGGCTGAGATCATTTTTTCTAAAGGAGAAATAAGATTATGTCAAAGAAAAAACCCGTTGTTTTGGTCGTAATGGACGGTGTCGGATTTTCCGTAACAGGCTTGGGTGACGCCGTGACCGAAGCTAATACCCCCACACTCGATATGCTTTTGAAGGACTATCCTCACACTTCGCTCAAAGCGCACGGCGGAGCGGTAGGACTTCCGAGCGATGACGATATGGGAAATTCAGAAGTAGGTCATAACGCTTTAGGCTGCGGACAGATCTATTCGCAGGGAGCAAAGCTGGTAAACGAATCTATAGAAAGCGGCAAGATGTTTTCCTCCGATACATGGAAGGAGCTTTCTGCAAACTGCATAGAGAATAATTCGACCATGCACTTTATCGGACTGCTTTCGGACGGTAATGTTCATTCAAATATATCTCATCTGAAAATAATGGTAAAGCGTGCAAAGGAAGAGGGCATTTCAAAAGTACGCTGTCATATACTGCTTGACGGCAGAGATGTTCCCGCGACCTCAGGTCTGACGTACATAGATGATCTTGAAAAACTGCTTGCTTCTCTCAGCGATGAAAGCTTTGACGCTAAGATCGCTTCGGGCGGCGGAAGAATGAAGATCACTATGGACAGGTATCAGGCTGACTGGAATATGGTAAAGCTTGGCTGGGATACCCATGTAAAGGGCGAGGGCAGACAGTTTGCTTCCGCAGCCGAGGCTTACAATACGCTTCGCGAAGAAACGGGCGCGATAGATCAGGATCTTCCTCCGTTCGTTATTGCCGAAAACGGCGAGCCTGTCGGAAAGATCTGCGATAACGACAGTGTTATCCTGTTCAACTTCCGCGGCGACCGCGCTATAGAGCTTTCAATGGCGTTTGATGTCGAGGGCTTTAACAGCTTTGACAAGGGCGGTTACGATCCCAAGGTGCTGTATGCGGGTATGCTGCAATATGACGGCGACCTTGAACTTCCTAAAAAATATCTCGTTGCTCCGCCCGAGATAACCAATACGCTTTCCGAACTGCTCGTTAAAAACGGTCTGAGCAGCTATGCGGTTTCCGAAACGCAGAAATACGGTCATGTTACCTATTTCTGGAACGGCAACAAGTCGGAAAGATTTTCCGAAGAACTTGAAACATGGAAAGAGATACCCTCTGACAAGGTATCCTTTGACGAACGTCCTTGGATGAAGGCTGCCGAGGTAACGGACGACCTTATAGCGGCTATCAGATCGGGCAAATATGATTTTCTGCGCTGCAACTATCCTAACGGAGATATGGTCGGACATACAGGAAATATGGACGCTACGATAATAGGCGTTGAAGCGGTCGACCTCGGTCTTGCAAGACTTATCAAAGTTTGCGAGGAGTGCAACTGCACGCTGCTCGTCACCGCCGACCACGGCAATGCCGATGAAATGCTTGAAAAGAACAAAAAGGGCGAGATAGCCGTAAGAACGGCACATTCGCTCAACCGTGTTCCGTTTATTATCTGGGACAAGGAAGAACGTCATGAGATAATAGATGCCGACAGCAAAAAATACGGTCTTGCGAACGTTGCGCCGACCGTTGCCAAGCTGCTCGGAATAGAAGTTCCCGATTGCTGGGAAGACTCTATGATCTGATCTTTACAAATTCTACAGCGCCGTGAGACCACACCGCGGCGCTGTATTTTTGTCGATTTAAAAAGGAGGAAAAAATGACCGACATTGGGATCTTAACAGAGGATAAAAACTTCAGATACCGCGCGGGCGGATTTTTAGTAGATAACGGCAAAGTCCTGTTTGTAAAAAGCAAGGAAGCCGACCATTATTATTATGTTATCGGCGGCGGAGTGCATATCTGCGAAAGATCAAAGAAAGCCGCCGAACGTGAGTTTCTTGAAGAGAGCGGCATAAACGCAAGGGCGGAACGGCTTGCCGTGCTGTGTGAAAATTTTTTCAGAGATAAAGACGGCGTTTTTAAGGAAACAGACTGTCATACCCTTGAATTTTATTATATATTGTCAGCCGATGAGGAGCAGATAAAAAATTGCAGGAGCAAGACCGACAACGGCGAAAAGCTCGAATGGCTGACGTTTGAGGAGATAACGCGAAAAGACGTAAGACCGTATTTTATCAAGGAGCGTATCTTGGAAATAGTAAGTACGAAAAATGTTATACATGTGATAAATGATGAGCTTAGTGACAAAAACGAGAAAAATGTGTAAATAAATTAAATTCTGTGAAAGCTCGGTGTAAAAAAAATCCCGAGCTTTTCATTTTTGTGTAATTTGATTTACATTTTTGAGCATTAATATAATATCAGTAAAACAAAAAAACACAAAAAGGAGTGTTTATCATGAATGAAAATAATTATTATTCAAAGGAATATTACAGCGAGCCGAACGCCGATAGGAAAGACGCTAAAAAAGGCTCAAAGGCAAAGCTTATAGCTGTGACCGCATTATGCTGTGCGCTTATCGGGGCAGGCAGCGGTGCGGCAGGCGCTGTGGCAGCGCAAAAATATTTTTCCGATAACGGCACGTCAGCGGTCAGAAATGATGACAGCGCCGATACGGATAAGAGCGAAAAAAATGACGATAAAACAAATAAGACCGAGCCGCGTATAAGCTCTGTGGTAAAGACCGCCGACAGCGAAAGCGGAACGCTTATGACCGCTTCGGACGTGTATGAAAACTGCGTAGGTTCAACGGTCGGAATAACAACCTCTATAAAGACAAATTATTTCGGATATACCACCACATCGGCGGCTTCGGGTTCGGGATTTATAATCAGCGAAAACGGATACATAGTAACAAATAATCATGTTATAGCCGATGCCGAAAGCATAACGGTAACGACATATTCGGGCGAAACATATAACGCGGAGCTTATCGGAACTGATGAAAGCAGCGATATCGCCGTGCTGAAAATAGACGCGGACGGCTTGACGCCGCTTACGCTCGGCAGTTCGGACGCTTTGAAGGTCGGAGAGGACGTTGTGGCTATCGGAAATCCTCTCGGAGAACTTACATTTTCGCTGACAAGCGGCGTTGTCAGTGCGCTTGACCGCGAGGTCACTACCGAAAATGCGACAATGACGCTGATACAGACAGACTGTGCGATAAATGCGGGAAATTCGGGCGGCGCACTGCTTAATATGTACGGACAGGTAGTAGGCATAACCAACGCGAAGTATTCTTCAAATTCAACAGGCGAGGCTTCAATAGATAATATCGGATTTGCTATCCCCATAGATCAGGTAAAGAGCATCATAAGCAGCATAATCGACAACGGCTACGCCATTAAGCCTTATATAGGAGTTTCGATAAGCGATGTAAGCGCAGATGCGGCGGCATACGGACTTCCGCAGGGCGCGGCAATAAGGAGCGTTACAGATGATTCTCCCGCTGACAAAGCAGGGCTTGAAGTAAACGATATCGTAACGGCGATAGACGGAAAGGATATAACGGAAGCAAGCGCGCTTTCTGCGGCTGTAAAGAAATGTCAGGCGGGCGATACGCTTACTTTAACGGTTTACAGAAAGGGCGAAACGCTTGAGATCAAAGTCAAGGTAGAAGAAACAAAGGGTGATTCGACCTCTTCGGACAATGACAGCAGCGATAAGGAACAGCCCGGCGGCATGGATATAGAAGATTTTTTCAATGATTTCGGATCGTTTGAAAGAGGATTCTGATATATAAAAAAGGTCGGATAATTTATAATATACAGCAAGCGCACCGCGATCCCTATAAGACCGCAGTGCGTTTTGTTATTATTTCAATTTTTGCGCTTTCTCCCTATTGACATATATTTAATTGTGTGTTATACTAAATGTGTATAAAAACATTCAAAGGCGGATTGAAATTTTATGTATATAGACAAAGACGATAATAAAGAATATAAGATACTCGGTATTTGCGCTGCGGGAGTCAATTTTGAAAACGTCCGCAATATCGTATCCGCTGTATGCAGAGCTGCCGAAGCACGCGGTTTTCGAATATTTATTTTCAACCCATTTTCCGATCTTTATAACGATACCGCATATTCAAAGGGCGAGGGCAGCATTTTCAGACTTATCAACCCGAGGCTTATTGATGCCCTTGTTATACTGCCCGAATCTATCAAAAATGATAAAGTCGTTGAAGCTGTCATAAAGGGCGCGGACGGTGAGGGACTTCCCGTTTTTGTTATCGACCGTATTATAGACGGCTGTGTATCATTCCCATTCAGCTATGAGGATTCCTTTGAACTTATCGTAGATCATATTTTTTCTCATCACGGCTGCCGCAGGGTGAATTTTATAGCGGGTATCAAGGATAATGAATTTTCTCAGATCAGAGAAAACCTTTACCGCAGTGCGCTTGAAAAATACGGTATACCGTTTGAACAGGAGCGTGTAGGCTACGGAGATTTCTGGGAAAAGCCCACCGTCAAGGTCGTTGAGGATTTTATAAAAAGCGATCTGCCGTTTCCCGAAGCAATAATATGCTGTAACGATACTACCGCTATAACGGCTTGCCGCGTGCTCAGAAATCACGGCTATAACGTTCCCGATGACGTTCTTGTGACGGGATTTGACGGTATCGAACATGAAAAATATGTTTCTCCGCGCCTCACGACAGCCGCTGCCGACCTTGAAAGGCTCGGAGTTGAGGTGATGTCGGCGGTCGAGGCCTCGCTTTCGGGTAAAAAGCCGCCGAAGGTAATAGAGATACCTTATTCGGTAAGATTTTCTCAATCATGCGGCTGCAAACCGCAAAACAAAGAAGCCATAGGCGATATGATAACCGAACTTTACGGAAAAATAAATGATTCTCAGGGTCATGAATCGTTTATGTTCTCTTATCTTGCCGATACCGTTGAATGTAAAACGTCAGATGAACTGGCGCGCGTTATCGCAGCGCACGCGGACACTTTTTCATGGTGTATCATCAATTCCGATTTTCTTGGTGAAAAGCCCGAAGAGGAACGTTATCACGAGGTATATACCAAAAAAATGACAGCGCTGATGATGCGCGAAGGCGGCGAGTTTTATACGAACATAGAATTTCCCGTTGAAGATATGCTGCCGTTTCTTCCGTCAGCTTTGAAAAGTTTCACGAGAATAATGTTCTCGCCCATGCACTTTCAGGATCAGATAATCGGATATATGGCAATATCCGTTTCAAATGATAATTTTGATTTTCAAAACGCGCGCAGATTTATAAATATGACCAATCAGATAATGGAAAGCTATAAAAGCCGTCTGCGTCTTGAAAAAGCCAATGCTGAACTTGCTCAGATGCATATGCGCGATCCAATGACGGGAATATATAACAGACGCGGCTTTTATCATTATGTTAAAAAGCTGTTCGGTCAGAACAGCGGCAGCGAGGACGTAGTTATATTCTCAATAGATATGGACGGTTTAAAACCGATAAACGACACCTACGGACATACAGAGGGCGACAGGGCGATAAAAGCCGTTTCAGCCGCGCTTGAAAAAAGTTCCGTAAATTCGGAGATATATTCCAGATTCGGAGGAGATGAATTTGTCGTTTTCTCTATGGATACACGGGAATATTATATCGAAGATTACATTGCCGCAGTCAATAAAGCGATAGATGAATTTAACGAAACAAGCGGTGCGCCGTATAAGGTAAGGATAAGCTGCGGAGCAGTCAAAGCAAAGATCAAAACGCTCGAACAGCTTGATGATTTTATCAAACTCGCGGACATGAGAATGTACGAACAAAAAAGAGTACATAAGCAAGTAGCGGATGACGGTGATGACTATTGACCCGCGTCCGATCAATCCGACTTTATCTTACATTTTCGCAAAACTGCTTTTGTAAACAAAAGACAAAGACGCCTATAGCCCCGCCAAACGGGACATTACAGGCGTCTTTTTTATGCAAGCATATTTTTATTATTTGGTATACCACCTTTTCAAAGTCTGCTCGGCAAGTTGCTGATCGGGAAGGTCAAGTTGTTTATATACCTGTTCAAGATTAACGGCAACGCCGCTCAGATCTTGCTTTGTTCGCTTCGTCTATCTATCAGATCTTGTATCTCTTCTAAAGTCGGCGGATCAAACTGCATAGGGTACCTTGAGATCGCGGCAGCCGCGCAGGCGCTTGCAAAGCGCACAAGCTCATAGTCGTTCAAGCCCGCCGCAAGCGCGTAGGTACAGCCGGCTTTAAAGGAATCGCCCGCCCCGAGCGTGCTCGCCGTCTTGACGGAAAACGGCTGAAAGGTATGTATTTCCCCGTTTTTTCTGCTGTAGATCAAGTCCTTTGGACCGTTTGTTATTATCGTAAGACCTCCGCCGTTTTCAGCATAGCGCGAAATCATTTCGTCACGCGGTATATCTCTGTAATTGTCGTTTAAATATTCGTCGGAGATCACCGTTACTGCGGAATGCCGATGCAGATAACCGTCATAAGGGCAGTCGATCGTGACATACGGTTTCGAGTACTTTCGGCAAAGTTTTGCGGCAAGCTTCGAGTCCTCTCCAAAACAATCGTCTATCGCGGATACGGTGCAGGCTTCGATTGCTTTTTCGCTCGGCTTGTTCCAGTGACATATATTTTCTTCGTAAGCCTGCTTGAAAAAATGTCCGAATCTTCCAAAAGGCGTGCGTTTGTCTTCAGTTATCAAAACATAATCCTCAAGACTGTCAAAGCTGCCGTCAAATTTCAGCAGGCTTATATCGATCGATTTGTCCTTGAAAAAATCCCGCACAAGTTCGATAGCTTCACGCCCGATATGCGTTCCGTCAAGCGTTACGTTCGCGCCCAATGACGCAAGCACTACGCCGCAAGTGCCTGTCTCTCCTCCCGGGAAACGATAACTCTGCTCTATCTCGGAATACTTATCAATTGTCGGAAATTCCTTTAGCACAAAGCTGTTTGAAATACATATCATTCCGTAGGCATATATTTTTATTTCAGCCATTATTTAGTATACCACCTTTTCAAAGTCTGCTCGGCAAGCTTGCCGTATATGGTGAAATCGCGGTTTTCATGCGCCTTTTCTTCGGGCGGAAGTATCGCTTTCCAGTCCCACCAGAAATATCCTGCAAACCAAGGTTTATCAAAGCTGCACCACATTGCGGCTTCATAAAAATCCGACTGCTCCTGCTCGTCAAGCGGCTGATCGGGACGATATTTAAAATCCCAAGGATAGCGTGTACAGCCGCGTTCGTTTCTCACGCCGATCTCCGCACACATCACGGGACGGTCAAATCTTTTATGTACCTGTTCAAGTTTATCGGCAACGCCGCTCCACACCGTTTTCATCTGTTCAAGACTTCTGTCCTGTTCAGTGGTGCAGGGGTAATACGCCGAAATGCCTATTACATCAACAGCGCCAAGCCAGCCGAAGCGGTTCTCATCACCGTGGTTTATGTTGTGCATAACTATTCCGTGGTATACCTCGCGCACCTGAGATATAAGTTTCAGGCAGCGGTCTGTCTGCATATCCATTCCCGCCATTTCGCAGCCTGTGCAGAGCATTTCGCAGTTAAGGCGTTCCGCCATTTTTGCGTAATAGAGCATAAAACGCGTATAGCTTTCAAACCAGCGATCCCAGTAATGCGGATTTTCCTCCGGAAAATGTATACGCGCCCTCCAAGACCTGTCAAGACAGTCCACCATAGGTTTAAGGCAGACCTTCAGCCCGAGCGATCTGGCTTTTTTGACTGCAAACTCAATATCCTCATCGGTCTGAGTTCTGCCAAAGAGCGAAAAGACGGTCAGCGAATAAAACGTTTCCTGAAAGCAGTTGACGGGTATGCAGATCCAGTCAAGTCCGTTTGACGCAAGACGCTCCATAGAGCGTTCAGCCTGTTCGGTCACAAATACTCCGCTTCCCGAAAAAAATCCCCATGTATAGCCTTTGCAGAATAATCTTTCATTCATATAAAATTACCTTACCCTTCCATAAAAATACCGTTAATACATTATAGCACACTTGTCAGACTATTTCAAGACGCGGCGGAAAAATATTTTTGTTTTCTCCCCCCGCCGCAGGCGGGGGAGAAAACCGAATACATATATTTCTCGGCATAATCGATTTTCGCATTTTTTTCTTTATATGCTTGATTTTTTTGACAGGATATGTTAAACTATAGATATGCTCACAAATATACAGGTGGAATGATAATGAAACAAATACAGCAAAAAATAGAAAGGCTGCTGCTTAAAACGCAAAAGCCTGCAAGATATATCGGCGGCGAGCCGGGCAGCGTGGTAAAGGATATCAACGATATAGACGTTCGCTTTGCATTTTGCTTTCCTGACGTCTACGACGTCGGCATGAGCCATCTCGGCATGAAGATACTCTACGGACTAAAAAATCTTCGTAAAAATTGGTGGTGCGAAAGGGCGTTCATGCCCGAAAAGGATTTCGGACAGCTTATGCGCGAAAATGATATACCGCTTTATGCGCTTGAAAGCTTGGACCCGATAAAGGATTTTGACTTTATCGGTTTTACGCTGCAATATGAGCTTTCATACACTAACGTCCTTGAAATGCTCGACCTTGCGGGACTGCCTGTTTTAGCAAGCGAGCGCACGGCGCTTACGCCTATTGTTGTCGGCGGAGGTCCGTGTGTCTGCGACCCCGAGCCTATGGCGGATTTCTTCGATCTGTTTATTTTGGGCGAGGGCGAGGAGGTCAACATAGAACTTCTGGAGCTTTACGAGAAAATGAAACCGCTCAGACCCACAAAGCAGCAATTTCTCCGCGAAGCCGCAAAAATAGAGGGGATATATGTACCCTCGTTTTATGATGTTGAATATAATTCGGACGGCACGACAGCCGCTGTGACCCCGAATTGCGCCGAAGCTCCCGCTGTTGTGAAAAAGCGCGTTATAAGCGATCTGGACAGCGTTTATTTCCCCGAAAATTTTGTCGTACCATTTACATCTATAGTACACGACCGTGCGGTCGTAGAGGTGCTGCGCGGCTGCATACGAGGCTGCCGATTCTGTCAGGCGGGATTTATCTATCGCCCGTTCAGAGAAAAACGTGCGGAAACTATAAGAAAGCAGGCGGAATGTCTTTGTTCGCAGACAGGATACGAGCAGGTGTCGCTCTCATCTCTTTCTACGGGCGATCATACTCAGATAGTTCAGATGCTGACATCTCTTGCCGAGTATACCGATAAGGAAAATATAAATCTTTCGCTCCCGTCATTAAGGATAGACAATTTCAGTGAAGAAATGCTCGAACGCATTGCCGCAGTCAGAAAAAGCGGGCTTACCTTTGCGCCCGAAGCGGGAACACAGCGGCTAAGGGACGTTATTAATAAAAATATAACCGAAGAGGAAATAATGCGCAGCTGCCGCATGGCGTTTGAAGCGGGATACGGCACGGTCAAGCTGTACTTTATGCTTGGTCTG
>CANPYF010000059.1 GCA_947587925.1 uncultured Ruminococcus sp. | reverse complement strand
AGTATTGTAGTACCGGCAGACGGTGGCACAGAAATCGACAGCGAAAAATTCTGCAATGCATTTAAAAATAAAGTTCTAATGTATCTATTTGAGGATGTCGCCAAGCAAAAGCGACCGAAGCTTTTCGAGGGCAGTAAATATGGTCAGACTCGTTACTCTAAAATCTGCGAGGCATTTGATGAACAAGGCATTTATATCTTTCATGAAAGTATTTATAATAATGTTAAAATTGCCGCTGTTAACAACGCTCCTGATAGTAATGCTCCCGTCAACAGCGTTCATGACAATAACGCTAACGGCGAAAATCCTGAAGGCAACGAATAGGAGGTCGGCTCATGATCGCTGTATTCGTTCGTGAAGAAGATCGATACACATCTCAGCAATTAAGCGAGTTGTTGGAATTATCAGACGAAGCAATCCGAACATTAAAAGACCGTAATATTATAAAATCAACAAAGCCAAAATCTCAACAAGATGCATCCGAACATACTGATGAGGATGATGACCGGGAATATGATGCAATAAATACTGCCGATCAGTATGAGTATAAGTTTACCTTTGTAGGGGTCATTGTACTTGGGGAAACAGTCCTTAAGTGCTATCCAAAATACCTGCTGACAAATTCCCAACCTAAAGATGAACTAAAGCAGATCCTAAAGGTGATCGAAAAGTATAAATCAAAAAATAAAAAAAACGTAGAGAATAAAGTCAATATGCTCGATGACATCGACGAGGGCAAAGTATTTAATTTGCTTGCTGTGCTGCTGTTTTTCCTGAACGATTATTATGAAAACGGCGTGTACAACAACACGAAGGAGATCATTGAAAGCAACGGTTCAGGTGAAATTTTCTGGGATAAAACTATCAACGAAACTATTGCTATTATATCAAACAACAGACCGTATTATATTGATTTTGAAACAAAAAAGCGTGTTACTGACAATTTTGATTATTTCAAGAGACTGCACGAATGTATCTTGACAAAGGCTTCCGAGGAACTGAAAGAGGCGGATCTTCTCGACCTGTTTGATTTGAACGAGGTGTATTTGACGGACGAGGAACTTGATGATTTCGGAGAAAAAGACTATATCCTATATCGAATAGAAAACGAACTTAACGTTCAGTTCAACACAAGAAAACAGCTTGTCCTTAAAACGATCTACGCCTATATTGATCAAGGAGGCAGTCTGCATGATACTGATTGCCTGTCTTTTTTCGGCACTAAAAACTTTAACCTTGTATGGGAAGATGTCTGCAAAGATATTTTTGATAATCAGCTTGAGGTAAATTTAAAAGTTCTTTCTTTACCTAAGCCGTTAACAAAAAAGTATATTGATGATATGAAAGGCGAAAACAGCGGCAAAACAACTCTCAAAAAAATTATTGAGAAGCCGGTGTGGACTATAACCGGACTAAGAGCCGACACGCCGTTACTACCGGATCTGGTTACGATAAAAGACAAAAGTTTTATTATTTTTGACGCAAAATACTACGTCCCCAAACTGGAAAAAGGAGAGCCGCCGAAACACGTTCCGGGAATTGGGGACGTTACAAAACAGTTTGTATACCAGCTGGCATATAAAGATTTTATAGCTGCCCACGGATTTGCAACCGTTCGTAATTGCTTTCTAATACCCACAGAGGAAAAGAATATTGCGGACAAGAAAGAAGTTCATATGGAGATATTTTCCTCGGTTGGACTGGAGGATATCAAGGTAAGGCTTCTCCCTGCCGATATGGCATATCAACTGTACCTTTTGGGAAAGAAGATAGATATTGATTTGTTGGAATTATAGACATTGACGATTCGTTTTTATAATGAGATATGCAAGTTTTCATATTTGCAATTCATAATATTAATACTGTTTGAATGGGTTTTTCAATTTAATAGCACATAAACTTTCTTTTACAGAATATCTATCAAAACACTACACTTTTATGATCAATTTTTCTGTTCCATAAAGAAATCACATAGACGAGCAATCATATATTGACTTAAATATAAATTTTAGCAACGGATACGAAAACTCGCCAAAGATAAAATAAGATAAGCTGTTAGCTAAAACAACAGGAGAGGAATATGAAATCTTAAGTCAACTTCCCAATGATTATTCATTAGCATTAAAATATGTTATTGATTGGAGAAACAGACAAGTTGATGAAACATCACAAGTGTGTTGATAAAATTACTGCTAAGGAGATTGCAGAACATGCCGGAATAAATGAAGCAATAGTTTGCCGAACTATTAACGGAGAGAAAACATCGACCAATACTCTTATTCTTATATGCTTTGCTTTACATTTGCAATACAAAATCTGTAGGAATATTATAGATCTTTCTCCATGCCCACTTAGAATGTCAAACCCAAATCAGCAGTGGGATGCATTTACTCTTAAGGTACATTACGAAAAACAGTTAGTAAAGAAAAACAACTACTCAGCGAATATAGTGCAAGCCCGTTATAAAAAATTATTCAAAAGCCGTACACGAATAATACGGTTTTTGTATGTTAAATTATTGGCTATACAGCGTTCTAAACAATTAAGAACGCTGTATAGCTATTTCTTTGCCTTTTTAGCAAATGAACTGTCCTCAAAGTATACGATTTTATACCTGAAAAATGTCGCACTATATAAATGAGGAGAAAGGTGCGAAATGGCAAGTTTTTATAACAGCGAAGGGTGCGGGTGTCCGGCGGACACCTCTGCGAAGCAGAAGCACCGACCGAGCCGACAGGCGATGCGGCGCGTTTTATTTTCGGGAATAAAACCAATGATATAATCCGGCATGACGGCGAACTTACGATAGACTGCGTTATATGTTTGCAGTCGGATACCTCTGCCGACAAGCAGCAGACCGCGTCAAAGCGGATACCGCAGGGACATTTTGGTTATTATTTCGGTAAAATCAGCGTTGTCAATACCTTTCTCTGACCCTCGGTAGGTTCAATAAGCTTACCGTTGTTTATCAGCTCGGTGATGCAATGCAGCAGAAACCAACTATCGGAGTAAAAGATATTCTGCAATTCAAATTCTTTTACTTTTCTCAAATGCGGCGGGACCGACTGTCGACCTGCCAAAGTATGTGACCATATGCTTCATTCCACATCGGTCCGCTCCAATTATTCATCTCCACATAGTCCTCCGGGAGTACCAAATTTTGCGGCATGATCTCTGCGTAAAAGATGTTCTGTCCGCCGTCGGGACGAATTGAAGCGACCTCTTCAAAAGAGATCTTATCCTCCCTGAGCTTTTCTCCTGAGTTAGCGGCAATATACGGGATAAGCGACCACAGTAAAAAATTGCGGTCTGACGTCGGCGTTTCGGTCAAGGAGATCGCCCCGTCCGTTTGATTACAAATAATGTCAGGATCGTCAAGAATACCCGAACCGATCAGCTCGTCATACAAATCGTTCGCAAACAGCGCTGCGGCACTCTTATACATATTGTCTTGCATGGCAAGCAGCTCGGCGGTAGGTTCACTGATGATAAAATTAACAATATATTTGCCTTTATCGGCTTGTAAAAAGCCGTATTCCTCTAAAAAAACGGCCTCCGTTTCCACATAGACAGGGGAAACGCCCAGATCATCGGAAATTTCATTTACCGTCTTTGCCGTATTACGCACACAGTAGCAGATATTCTGAGTCAGGGTCGAGCGGAAGAATTCGTCGGGAGATTTTGAGCCGACAGAACCGCTGATACCGTATGAGTGAAAATGAATAGGGTTAAATTTGAGTTCGCTTGCTTTTCTCATAATTATCATTCCTCGTTTCAATTCTTTTTTTGCCTCAAACAGATGCCACTTGACTGTACCGAGAGGAATATTTAACTCTTTTGCTATATCCGCTTGCTTTCGGTTTTCAAAATAATATGCGATCACGATGCGTCTTTGCAGCTTAGAAAGGCAGGCGATCTCGCTTTGCAGACGGCAAACCACATCGCCGTCATCATCAGGCACAGAGGACGGGTCAGCGATCAGCTCCTCTATTTCGTCGATAGAAACGCCGACTACACTTTTTGCACTGTCACGGTAATAGTTGCTGAGTGCATTATGTGCCACCGCCCATATGAATTTGTTTGTGTCCGCTATATCATTCTTCAAAAGCAGCGCACGAAATACCCGCAGCATGATCTCTTGTGCCAGATCCTCCGCGTCCTGAATGCTTTTGCATCGTTTCAGCGTAAAACCGAAGACAGGTCTCAAATATTCGGTCAATATTTTCTCGGCATCATATTTGTTCATCTGTTTGTACCTCCATTGAAAGCTTTCACCCATATAGACACAAAGATCCCAAAAAGGTTGGGATCTTTTTATATAAAAATATAAAAAATCAGGTCGGTAGGCTCAGCGGCTAAGCGCCCTTGCTTGTTTGCGGCAACAAATCAAACATCGTTTTCAATGATTTGTAATAATAATTCTTTCCCGTTTTGATAGGACGAACTCACCTCACTATACAGACTCTCATAGAAGTCGATTGCCGCTTGCTGCCTTTTTTTCGCTGTCTCCTTGCCCCGTACCGTATAAAACTTTGAGTATATCCCCTCCAGCTTACGCTTATACTCCTGAAAAAAAGAGGGAACAGTATCGTTTTCCCCGTTTGATACCGAACCGTCGGGGGTGACGGTATACAAAGGCTGTGCAACGATCCCTTTATACATAAGAGTCCTTGCGATGCCGAGTGCGCCCGTGACATCTAACTTATCGGCATCAAATAAGATCTTAGCCTCAATGCTCTGAGGCGGAGCATTATTTCTGAATCTGTGCGTTTCAATGCAGTGCTTTACTCTTTCGGAAAACTCGTTTTCAAAACCGTGTTCGAGCAAGAATCTGAAAGCTTTTTCTCCGCCGACCTTCGCATGGCACACCGACGGGTCCTCGTACTGCTCTTTTCTCCCGATATCATGCAATAAACACGCTGTTATCAGAACATCATGATCGATGTTTGTTTCTTCTTTTGCGATCTCAAGTGCCGCGTACAACACACGGTATATGTGTTCTTTGTCATGTGCGCTGTCCTCCATACAGGACAGCATATATTTTTCTATGAGATCATAATTATTTTTATCCATATTTTTTCACCCTTTCGTTGTATGCTGTGAGCGTCAGCAATACCACGAGATATGTTTCGGCAGCTCACCTGTTTCCTGATACTCATCAAAAATTTTGTACAGTATTTTCAGAGCCGCAATATCAATTCCGGATCTTGTCGTACTCCATGTGCCTGCGGCGTTTTTCACTTTGATTTTCCCGGTTTCAAATAACTTGTCAAAAGAAACATCTTTTTTTATCCTTTTTACCACCGGTTTCTTTCTGCCTGAGGCAGTCTTCTTGATTTTCTCGTGTATCTCAGGCTCTGCAAATGCGTCCCTCTCAATATACAGTTCTCCGTCCTCAATTTCCATGAAACGTTTATAGTCATTATTGTTGACGTTGTAGCAGCAATACAGATACATGACAAGCGTGTCATCGAACTGTTGAAGATCCGCATATCCGCCGTAACCCATACTTATACATAATCACCTGTTTTTGGAGATCTCGCTAAGCTCCCTGCGATCAAATTTTCCGTGACATCCCCACCACGCACTCAACATGTTCCGTCCTCGGAAAAAGATCGGCGCAGGCGCACTTGTCTATCTTGTAACCTAAATCTGACAATATAGCGCAGTCGCGCGCTGCGGTCGCGGGGTTGCAGGAGATCATCACTATCCGTTCGGGCTGCATTTTTGCCATGATGGACAGCGTTTGAGCTTTGCAGCCCTTTCTTGCGGGGTCGGCAATTATAACATTGGGACGTTCGCCGCGTTCATAAAGCAGCGCGGCGGCTTTTTGAGCGTCGGCACAGATAAACTCGGCGTTGGCAAAGCCGTTGATACGCGCATTCAGCCTTGCATTTTCAACAGCTTGTCCGACTATTTCCACGCCGATAAGCTTTTTTATATTTTTTGCCATTGACAGCCCTATCGTTCCCGTACCGCAGTACATATCGAGCAGCGTTTCACTGCCGCTTAGACTGGCATACTCCGCCGCCTTTTTGTACAGTCTTTCCGCCTGCGGTGTATTTATCTGGTAAAACGAATTGAGCGACAAACATACCTTTATGCCGCACATTCTGTCGCATATGTATTCTCTGCCGTAAAGCAGGACGCTTTTTTTGCCGAGTATAACATTAGTTGCGTCAGGATTTTCATTTATTAAAAATGAACGGACGGCGGGGAATTTTTTTGAGATAATATCCGCAAGCGGCATAAAAATATCCGCCCGCTTTATATCGGTGACAACGATACATACCATTATCTCTTCGGAGCTGTTGTCTGCTCCGCGCTCTCCCCTGCGCATAAAAATATGCCTTAACATACCGCTGCGCTTTTGCTCGTCATATGCAGTCAGCCTTCTGTCATTTGCATATTTTATTATCTCATTGCATATCTGAGAAAATATATCGGGCAGCAGCGCACACTTTTCTATCCTTATAACTCTGTGAGAACGGCGTGCATAAAAACCCGCAAAAAGCGTTCCGTCATTATCCGCCGCTATCGGGAACTGCGCTTTGTTCCTGTAACCGCTTGTTTTCCCGTCTGCTATTATCGGCTCGAAGCTGACCGAAAGCTTGCCGATACGCTCAAACGCCTCGGCGGCAAAACGCTGTTTGCACATCAGCTCGGCGGAATAGTCCATATGCCTGAAACAGCAGCCGCCGCATTTGCCGTAGCTGTCACAATCGGCTTCGCACCGCTGATCGGACATCTCGATAAGTTTTTCGATTATCCCGTAGCAGTAATTTTTATATACCTTGACTATCCGACAGCTGATAACATCACCTATAGCCGTAAAGGGGACAAAGACCGCAATGCCTTCGTATCTGCCGACTCCGCTGCCCTCATTGGTCATGGATACTATCTCCAGCCTTACAATATCATTCTTTTTCAGCATAAAAATTTTCTATCTCCTTTTTTCTGTCAAGCATAAGCCGGAAATTCCGATCGTAATCTATCGGATATTTATAGTTGAATACCCTTTTTAACCTTGAATTTTTGCGGTCGACAAGTTTGGTAGACGCCGCCGCGCCGAGCGCGATTATAGTTTGCAGTTCTTCCATTATGTAAATGTTATAAAGACTTTCGTGACCCTCTTCAGACCAGCCTATATTTTCAAGGTTGTCGACCATATTTTTCTGCCTGTAAAGATAATACGGCTTATAGCCGTACTCATAAAGCGCATAGGAAGCATAGTCGGTCATTTCGCGCGCAGGCTGCGATAAAGCGGCATTTTTCTCCAAGGAAGAATTTATCCGCGACGACCGCTTTATGGAAAGCGTATGCACGGTTATATTGTTCGGTCTGAGCGCGATAATACCGTCAACGGTCTTTTTGAAGCCCTCAACGCTGTCGCCCGCAAGTCCCGCTATTATATCGGTGTTTATCGTTTCAAATCCGACAGCCCTCGCAAGTTCAAAAGCATCATAAAATTGCTGTACGGTATGCGCTCTGCCGATACGCTCGAGCAGGCTGTTATCAAGCGTCTGCGGATTGACCGATATTCTCGTACAGCCGTTTTCCTTTATGGCATGGAGCTTTTCGGCTGTAACGGTATCGGGTCTGCCCGCTTCGATCGTATATTCACTTACTCCGCTTATGTCAAAATTTTCCGCAATGGTTTTCATTATCCTTACGAGCTGCGCGGCTGAAAGCGTTGTGGGCGTACCGCCGCCGAAATAGACCGTCTTAGGTCTGAGCCCGAGCCGCTGAGTTATCTGCGCCGTATATTTTATCTCCTCGCAAAGTTCCTCAATGTATTTAGGTATGAGTTTTTTGACCGTATCTCCCGCTGCGGACTGCGAAATAAACGAACAATACGAACACCGTGAAGGACAAAACGGTATCGAGATGTACAGACTTATATCCTTTTCGTCCTCAAATTCTTTCAAACAGCGTTCCTGCGAAGCGGCGGTATCAAACGCAAGCGCACATTTTTTTGCGCTTACAAAATATTCGCCCGAAAGCCTGTCGGTTATCTCCTTTTTGTCAAGACCTTCTTTTATCATCGCGTTGACGCGCTTGACAGGTCTTACTCCCGTAAGTATGCCCCATTCCGAGATGATACCCGTAAGTGCGTTCAAAACGCCGTAGAGCAGCCTTGAAAGTTCCTCGCAGCAATACCTTTCTCCGCTGTTTTCGGCGGCAGACGATACTTTTCTTGCGCGTTTTCCGTCAACGTCCGCGTAAACGTAAAGCAAAGCTTTGCCGCCGAGACTGCGTTTTCTGACAAGGATAATGTCATTATCAAACGCGCCCTTTCTGATGTCGTCCTCTGATAAAAAATCGAATCTTTCGGCCGGGAAAAATATTTTTACAACGGCTTCTATCTCATATTTTAATTCTATCGGGCTTATAACAAGCTTCATTTATGCGTCCTCTCTGTATGTTTTATCATATACTTTATATCAGATAAAATACGGATTGTGTTTTCTTTCGCTGTCAAGAGATGTTTCGCACATATGCCCGGGGAGTATCCTTAAATTGCCGCCAAGTTCCTTTATGACACTTATAGAGTTCATAAGTTTTTCATAGCTTCCGTCAGGCATATCCGTTCTGCCGACCGAACGCGCGAATACAGTATCGCCCGAAAACATCACGTCACCTAAAATATAGCAGACCGAACCTGATGTATGTCCGGGGGTATGCACCACGTCAAATTCAAGCTCGTCAAGTTTTATGATATCGTCATCATCTATAGTGACCGCGCCCTTATACGGCTTTACTCCGCGCACTCTGAAATAATTTGCAAGACTTCCCGATTCGCCGCCCGAAAGTTTATCCTCGTCAAGAGCATGGATATACACCTCGCAGCCCGTCTGCTCAGCCAGATCCGCTACCGCTCCCACATGATCGAAATGCCCGTGCGTGAGCAGTATTTTTTTCAGCTTTAATCCTCTGAGCATTATTTCTCCGAGAATATAATCGGCGTCTGCGGGCGCGTCTATCAGCGCGGCGCTGCCCTCGCTTGAAACGACGATATAGCTGTTCGTATCGCATATGCTGAGCGGTTTAAGCTTTATTATTTCCATAAAAATTTTCCTCCGTTATTTTCCGCTGCGTTCAACGCTTATTACGTTTCTTATCTTTTTGATCTTTGAGATGACATTATTTAGCTGCTCCATTCCCGCAACGCTTATCGTTATCGACAGGATCGCATTGCCGTTTTTCAGTTCGCGTGACGAGGATTCATATATATAAATATTTATCATGGCAAGCATTGATGAAACATCGGCAAGCAGACCTATCCTGTCCACGGCTATGATGTCGAGCGTTGTTTTGAAATATGTCGAATCGTCCTTTGACTGCTGCCATTTGACCTCTATCCAGCGTTCCGCTTGTCCCGGAACGTCCTTTTGATTAAGATAATTTGCGCAGTCGCGCTTGTGTATGCTTACTCCGTGTCCTCTTGTGATAAATCCTATTACCTCATCACCCGGCAGCGGATTGCAGCACTGCGCAAATTTTACAACGCAGTCCTCCACGCCGTCAACTATTATACCCGAACTGTTTTTTACCGAAGCGGGCTTTATATCCTCCTGTGTAATCTCATGCTGGGTCTTTACGTCATATTTTTTTGCATATTCAGCCTTCAGCCGCTGCATGACCTTTGACAGCTGTACGCCGCCGTATCCTATAGCCGCAAAGAAATCATCTAACGTGTCGCAGTTATGCTTGCGCATATCGAGTTTTAAAAATTCTTCAAGATCCTCCTCGGGTACGCGCATATTATTTTTTCTGAATTCGCGGTCAAGCGCGTTTCTTCCCTCGAAGATATTTTCCTCGCGGCGTTCCTTTTTGAACCATGAACGTATCTTTGACTTTGCTTCATTTGTCTTTGCTATATTCAGCCACGATCTGCCCGGACCGTGACCCTCTATGCTCGTTGTCAGTATCTCTATTATCTCGCCCGTCTTTATCTGATAATCATACGACACCATTTTTTTATCCGCCTTTGCGCCGCACATTCTGTGTCCTACCTCTGTGTGTATGGCATAGGCGAAATCTATGACCGTTGCGCCCTTCGGCAGCGTTATCATGTCGCCCTTGGGAGTAAAGGCAAAGACGTCCTCGGGGGCAAGATCGTTTTTGATAGCGCGGACTATCTCTTCCACATCGTTCGATTCCTGCTGTGATTCTATGATCTGTCTTACCCACGCTATGCGGTTGTCGTCCTTGCTGCTGGAGCTGTTTATGCCCTCTTTATATTTCCAGTGAGCGGCTATGCCGTATTCAGCCATGCGGTGCATTTCCCATGTCCTTATCTGCACCTCAAAGGGTATGCCCTCTCTGCCTATCACCGTTGTATGCAGTGACTGATACATATTCGGCTTGGGCGTTGAGATATAATCCTTGAACCTGTTCGGTATCGGGCGGAACATATCGTGTATTATTCCGAGTACGTTATAACATTCGGGAATAGTGGAAACGATTATTCTTACGGCGTATCTGTCATATATCTGGTCAATATCCTTGCCGTCGCGGTAGACCTTTTTATAAATGCCGTAATTGGACTTTACTCTGCCCTCTATCTGCGGCAAAGGCTTGAAATTTTCCTGCTCGAGCCTTTTTGAGATCCTCTCTTTTATCTTTGCGACAAAATTTTCTCTGTCATCTCTCCGCAGCTTCATCTGCTCGTCTATCTCCATATAAGCAAACGGATCGAGATAGAAAAAGGCAAGATCCTCCAGTTCGTCCTTTATGGAGCTTATACCGAGACGGTGCGCTATCGGCGCATATATATTCATTGTTTCATGCGCTATCGTCCTGCGCTTTTCCTCGCGGCAGTATTTGAGAGTACGCATATTATGCAGACGGTCGGAAAGCTTTATTATTATGACCCGTATATCCTCGCTCATGGCAAGAAGTATCTTTCTTATATTCTCAGCCTTTTGCTCTTCTTTGGTGAATATTTCGACCTTTCTAAGCTTTGTGACGCCGTTTACAAGCATTGCGACATCACTGCCGAATTTTTTACGAAGTTCTTCAAGCGTACATTCCGTATCCTCAACAACGTCATGCAAAAGCGCCGCACAGATAGTATCGGTATCCATGCCGAGTTCGAGCAGTATATACGCAACGGAAAGAGGGTGGCTTATATAAGGCTCGCCCGATTCGCGCTTTTGACCTCGGTGATATTTTTCCGCAAGCTCATATGCGGCAACGATCTTTTCAAGATCATACTGCTTTTCGCCGTCTATTATTTTCTGGATAAGCGCGTCAATTGTCACGTCGCCCTTAGGCTCAAATATATAATCGTTCTCCTTTGGTTTATCGTCAGCCGGTTCAAGAACGGGTATTTTTTTCTCCTTTTCTCCTTTTTCGGCTCCGTTAAAGTCCATAATAAAAACCTCTCTTATTTCATCATTTCGTTTATTCTTTTGATAACATCTGTCTGTTCTAGATCGGCTTTGCCTTTGGCAGGTATAAGCCTGATAATATTTTTTGACGGGATATACTGCGCCAGATCAGCCTGACAGAAAGCGTCCGCCGCTATCCTGAGTTTGCAGTAATTCATGCTCGGCTTATTTATCCTTAAAAAAAGCCTTTCAAGCTCGGCTTCTCCGCCAAGCTGCCGGATAAGCGTGTATATCTTTACCATTTCGTTCCTGTTAGGCTTCATTCTGTAAAGAACATTTGTCGGAAATACTTCTCCCTTTGAAAATCTTTCATAGAAATCCTTTGCCGCAAGAAATTTATTTTCATCAAAAAAAGCGGGCTTCATATCTATAACTCTTATAGAAACCGATTCCTTGCCGTTATAGCTGTTGACCGATAAGTTTACCGCAAGGTCTATCCTTGCACCCGGGGCAAAGAAAAGCTCGCTCGGAGATGCAAAAAACACAAGCGCGTAAAATGTTTTTGACATATATTCAATATGTATCTTGCTGTATTTTCCCTCGCCTATGGGGTAGATACCGAGAACGGCGCAGGAGGGCATATAAAACAGCGGCTGCGGATTGCCCGTGCCGAACGGTTCGAGCCTGCTGAAAGAGCGCACGTTTTCAACGGTAATATCGGAAACATCTATCTTGATATCACACTCGGTAACGGCAGACGGCATGATCTTCACAGCCGCCGCAAAGCTTAGTACCTTTTCTTTAAACGCGGGGATATTTTCGATCTTTATCGTAAGACCGCCCGCGCATTCATGTCCGCCGTATTTTTCAAGATATTCCGACGCATCCGTAAAGCATTCGTGTATGTTAAATCCCTTAAGACTGCGTGCGCTTCCTCTTGCCGTGCCGTCGTCGTCAAGCGAAAGGATAATGTTAGGCTTGCCGTAGATCTCTAAAAGTCTTGAGCAGACTATGCCTATTACGCCGTGATGCCAGCCTTTTCCCGCAAGTATCATCACTCTGTCATTAAGTATTTCCTCATGCTCGTCGATATAAGCAAATATCTGCTGCATTATCTCCGCTTCCGCCGCCTTGCGCTGTTCATTGTATACATCAAGATCGTCCGCAAGCCTGCAAGCCGTCTGCTGATCCTCGTTTATAAGCATTTCAAGCGCGTTGAGCGGAGAAGAGAATCTGCCCGCGGCGTTTATCCTCGGAGCGACCTGAAAAGCGAGCGTACCCGCATTGAGTTTGCTTCTGTCGGGAACAGCGATATTCAACAAATGGTCGAGTCCGTAATTTTCCGTATTTTTAAGATACAAAAGTCCCTTTCTTACTATGGTGCGGTTTTCACCCGACAAAGACACAAGATCGGCGACCGTGCCTATTGCGCATATGTCGGAAAACTGTTCAAGCACCGCGTCAAATTCTCCGCCGTCAAGTGCGGCGCAAAGTTTCAGCGCCACTCCGACTCCCGCAAGGTTTTTGCAGGTGGACGGACAATCTCCCCTGCACGGGTCTACGACCGCGTCTGCGCGCGGAAGTATCTCGGGCGGTCTGTGATGATCGGTTATAACCAGCTTTACACCGAGTTTTAAACATTCTTCAGCCTCGCTGAGACAAGAAATACCGTTATCCACCGTTACGATAAGATCAACGCCCTTATCGGCGAGTTTTCTTACCGCCTCGATATTCATGCCGTAACCATCTTCGCGTTCATTTATATGATATATAACATTTGCACCGATATTCTGAAGATATGTATAAAGCAGCGCCGTAGCCGTTATTCCGTCACAGTCGTAATCGCCGTACACGCATATCATCTTATCGTCGTTGATAGCCTCTTCAATTATATCCACCGCTTTTTGCATATCCGCCATAATAAACGGATCTGAAAGCTCCGTATCGTTAAAAAAATCCGCAAGCTGATTAAACCATGCAAATCCCCTTGCAGACATTATTCTGAGTACAAGATCGCTCAGATCGCATTGTGATGCAAATTCGTCTACGATCTTTTTATCGGGGATTTTTACTATCCATTTTTTCATAAAAAAGTTCCTTTCAAAGCACCTGCATAATACAAAGTACAGGTACAAATATGCCTATACATAATAATTATATCACAAGCATTGTGAATTTTCAATATATATATATTAAAAAAAACACGGACCGCTGCTCCCCTGACTGCGGTAACATCAAAAAGGAATAATTATTGGAAAGTTGTAAAATAAAATGACACAAAAAAAGAATGACTCAAAGTGAAAACTGTGATATAATGTAAGTGACGAA
>CANPYF010000058.1 GCA_947587925.1 uncultured Ruminococcus sp. | reverse complement strand
CTCTGCACCGTCATATTTGCAGGCTATTATCTCCCCGTCATAATTTGCATCATTATACATAAATTTCAGCGACCTGTCCTGCCAGTAAAAGGCTTTCCCAAGCCTTTCAAGACAAGCGTTCCTTAACAATTTAAACCGCTCGTACCCGCACCCGCGCCATACCGCTCCAAGCGCTCTGTCCGAGCCTTGCTTATACCCGTAAGAATATGCGTATCCAAATCTTTTAAAGCCGAACCTGTCATAAGTATCCGACAGATGAGGTACGGAATAAAGCGTCAGCGCGGAGATATTCTCCCGCTTTGCCTGTTCTTCAGCCGCTTTGAGCAGCAGCCGCATATCCCCCTGTCCTCGGTATTTTTTCAGAACAGATACGGCATATATATAATAAGCCGAGCGTTTCTCCCCGTTTCGATCAAAATAATACGCTTCAAAAAAATGCAGCGCACCTTCCGGCTCGGTATCGTTATACACGGCAATGCAAAGCCGAGGATCAAAATGATCCTCAAAAAACATATCGCAATACCCGTCCGCGTCCTCCGGAAAACTCTCCAGCCATATCCTTTTCAGCTTTCCTATATCTCCGCCGCTCGGGTTTGAAGTATACTTCATCTATCCCGCCCCTTTTTCTTTATAAAAAAGCAAGCCGCGTATCTTTTACGCGGCTTGCCAAATGGTACGCTCGGTGCGATTTGAACGCATGACCTGCAGAGTCGGAGTCTGCCGCTCTATCCAACTGAGCTACGAGCGCTTCTTTTAGTACGCGGGGTCGCCGTCTGAGCTCCGCTCAGACGCTCGTGGTGTGATCTCTATTACATTGCAGTCGCGTCTTGCCGTTTGATGTGATTTATTAGATAGGCTCTCGCTGACGTGTTTTTTTAGTTCGCGGATATCGCCGGTCTGAACGAAGTTCAGACGGTTCCGTCGCTCGTGGTGTGATCTCTATTACGGTGCGACCGCGTCTTTTCCTTTGATGTGATTTATTAAATAGGCTCTCGCTGACGTGCGCTATTAAATAGGCTTGCTGTCGGTTTTATATAAAATAGACTTATCTTTCAGATTTATACAAATCAAGCTCTCCCGTCGGACTAATATTCCGAAATATCTTTAATATTTTGTCGTTAGAGAGAGCCTGTTTTGAAATTATCCTACTTCTTTATATCTTATCTGATCTTACTTCCGCAAGGCAGGGACTGGTCGGGGAAGATGACTTTGGCACTTCCGTCGGCGGCGTCGGCGGCGCAGATCATACCGTTTGACTCAACTCCGCAGAGTTTCACGGGTGCGAGATTTGCAACGATAATTACCTTTTTGCCGATAAGGTCATCGGGCTGATACCATTGAGCGATACCCGAAACTACCTGTCTTTCGCCGAAACCGTCGTCAAGGTGCAGACAAAGCAGCTTTTTAGACCTCTTTATCTTCTCGCAGGAGATGACCTTGGCTACCCTCAGATCGCTTTTAGCGAAAGTATCAATATCTATCTGCTCGGCAATAGGCGCAAGTTCCGTTTCAGGCTCGGGCTTTTGCTCCTGCTGAGATACGAGTATCGAATTAAGGTCGTTTATTTCCTTATCCACGTCTATCCTTGGGAAGATTATCCTGCCCTTATGAACGGTAACATTTTCGTCAAGCACGCCGAACTTCGCGGCATTTTCATAACTTACCTGTTCCTTGTCCGCACCTATCTGTTCAAGAATTTCGGGCATAGTCTCGGGCATGAACGCGCTTAACAGCGTCGCAATTATCCTTATTACCTCAAGCAGATTATACAGTACGCTCGCAAGCCTTGCTTTCTTGCTCTCGTCCTTTCCGAGTACCCACGGGGCTGTTTCGTCAATATATTTATTCGCCCTCGACACCAGCTTGAATATCTCGGCAAGTGCATTGTTTATCTGTGTATTTTCAATAAACTCGTCCGTTTTTTCTCTCAGCGAGAGCGCTTCGCTTATAAGTTCATCATCAAATTCGCCCTCTTGCCGATCTGTCGGGAGCGTGCCGCCGAAATATTTATCGACCATAGCGACCGTTCTTGAAACAAGGTTGCCCAGACCGTTTGCAAGGTCGGAATTTATCCTGTTTATCATTATTTCATTGGAGAATGAACTGTCTGCGCCGAGAGCCATTTCGCGAAGTATATGATACCTTATAGCGTCCGCGCCGTATCTGTCGCTCAGTACGAACGGGTCTATCACATTGCCCATTGATTTTGACATTTTATGACCGTTAAAGGTTATCCAGCCGTGAACGGCAAGATGTTTCGGCAGCGGCATATCCAGCGCCATGAGCATGGCGGGCCATATTACCGCGTGGAAACGCATAATATCCTTTGCGACCATATGAACGTCCGCAGGCCAGTATTTATCGTAATCGTCATATCTGCCGTTTTCAAAACCGAGCGCGGTACAATAGTTGAAAAGCGCGTCTATCCACACATAAACAACGTGTTTTGGGTCAAAATCGACAGGTATGCCCCATGTGAATGACGTTCTTGAAACGCAGAGATCTTCAAGTCCGGGTCTGATGAAATTATTCACAAGCTCGGTCGCGCGGGAAGCGGGACGAAGATAATCCGTTTCGGTAAGCAGCTTTTCTATCCTGTCGGCAAACGGCGACATTTTGAAGAAATACGCTTCCTCCTTTGCCTCCGTTACCTCGCGGTGACATTCGGGGCAGCAGCCGTTTTCATCAAGCTGCGACTGCGTCCAGAAGCTTTCGCAGGGGGTACAATACTTGCCCTTATATTCGCCCTTATAGATATACCCGCGGTCATATAGTCTTTTGAAAATTTTCTGTATAGCTTCCACATGATAATCGTCGGTAGTGCGGATATACCTGTCATAGCTGATATTCATACGCTGCCAGAGTTTTTTGAAATTTGCCACTATCTCGTCAACGTATTCCTTAGGGGTAACGCCCTTTTCCTTAGCCTTTTCTTCTATTTTAAGTCCATGCTCGTCCGTACCGGTAAGGAACATTACGTCAAAGCCCTGCATTCGCTTATACCTCGCAATGGAATCACAGGCGACCGTTGTATAGCAGGTGCCGATATGAGGACTGCCTGAAGGGTAGTAAATAGGTGTTGTAATGTAAAACTTTGACATATGTTTTCCTCCTTTTGCCGTTATCTGAAAAATAAACATTTTTATTCTGAAAACATCTATTCAATTATACTCCATTTTTTTTCAGTTGTCAAGGGGGAAAGATGAAATTTCCACGGAAAATCAATTTTTCCAATAAGTACAGCATTTTAATTCTCCTCCCTCGCTGCCAATGTTTTCCGGCGGGTGAAGGACAAAGTACCCGAGGTTTGCGGAAAATTTTGATCTGTGTCTGAGATCTATCAGATCTCTCCCTGCAATAAAATAAAAATCATGCTATGATTTATACTACAGCCAAAATGCCGCTCCTTATAGAAAAAATAGATTTGAATTATCAAAATTTATTGCCTGTTAAAAATTGTGAAATAGTAATATTTTTTTCGATAGGATTTGTGCAAATATACAAATTTTTCAAAATCTATCAGCTGTTTACTGCTTGAAAACAGTTATATATAGTGAAGAGTAAAATTCATTATTCAAAAATAGTTGGATAACCGTTAGATCTCGGACAGCTGAATGACAGTGTCAGAGACGTTTTGGATTTTGCTCGGGATCAATAATTTATTATAGGAGATGATCTGATGGCGTTTGTATCAATGATAATGGTTTATCTTTTCTTGGCGGTCGTATTTATTATCGGACTTTTTATCTTGGGTCTTATCTTGCTTATAGTCGGATTGGTGACTAAGAAAATCCCGAAGAATCGAGGTAAAAAAGCTCCTAAGGTCTGCATTGTCATAGGTTCTGTATTTATGGCGATACCTGTATGTATAGTGCTTTGGTTCGTTATTTCTTGGACATTTGGCGGCACTTCTGACTCAAATGATAAAATGTCGTACGGAAATGTTACCGATACATGGCGGACTGAAAACGTATTGTACGAAAGCAGCGCGGCAGACGAGGTGGTATCCGAAATGCTGAAGGCGGCTGATTCGGGCGACAAGGACGCATTTGCACACTTCTTTACACCGGAATTGCTGGAGCAATACAGGCCGAATTCAATCAAGGGATCTAAATATCCGTTTGAAGAGAATCTGGACGATTTCTTTGAAGCTTATCCGAAAGGACTTTCTGAATGTAAGCTTGAAGGCGGTTCGGACGGGTCGACCTCTCCTTTTCGCGAAGACGAGCCTGTACGGAAAAGTTCGGCAAGCTATACCTGCACGCTTAACGGCGAATGGTACCGCATTTATTTTACTTTTTGTTTTCGTAACACAGAGTCGCCCGATGAAGTGGGTGTAACCTTCTTTTCTATAGAAAATCTTCAGGCAAACGCGCTCCACAAGGATTATGTAAATTGTTATATTGTGTGCAGCATTATTGATGAAAGCGAGATATCAGCGCGGCTGATAGACGGAAATGCGTTTATTTTCAAACCTACTCCGGAGCGCAGCATAACGCTCGAACAAATGCAGACATATCTTGAAGAATATGATTCTTTTGACAAGCTGACAGGCGAGATCGGCGAACCGAATGTTGAGAAAAAATACCAAAAAGAGGATGAAGAACGCTGCGATTATTATTATGAACTTGCTCCGGAGGACGGAAAACCCATGTATATGTACATATGCGCAAATACTTCCACCGGCGAAATACTGTACACATACCCCTGTTCGGACACCGAGGAGTTTTCCGATCCGGTGATAGACAGCTGATAAGCGGCAAATGAAATATAATATATTTTGTTTTTCCCCGCTGCAGGCGGGGGATTGTGGTGTGAGAGCAAGGTCAAAACAAACATCAGAGCCCGCCCCGTAAATTTTATTAAATTTCTCCTTGCAATAGTGTTAATTTTATGCTATAATTAACTAAAGGAGATGATACAATGGCGGGTTTCTGGATAGTAATGGGTTCCATTCTTTTGGTTATATTATTCCTCATCGGACTTTTTATCTTTGGTCTTATCTTGCTTATAGTGGGATTGGTAACTAAGAAAAAACCGAAAAATCAAGGAAAAAAAGCGCCCAAGGTCTGCATTGTCATAGGTTCTGTATTTATGGGTATACCTACCTGTATAACGCTTTGGCTCGTTATTTCTTCGGCAGTCAACAGTGCTTCTACTTCAATTAAAAGAAAGTCGTATGAAAATGTTACGGATAAATGGCGCAATGAAAGCGTGATGTCCGAACGCCGTGAGGCGGACGATGTAGTTGCCGAGATGCTTAAGACAGCCGATTCGGACGACAGCGAGGGATTTGCAAAATTCTTTACGCCGAATTTGCAGAAGGGAGAAAATTTTAAAGATGATCTGGATAAATTCTTTGAAACTTATCCGAAGGGACTTGCGGAATGTGAGTTAGAAGGCGGTTCGCACGGTTCAAGCGGGTCATATAACTACGGCGAATCGGTGCAGACCAGTTCGGCAAGCTATACCTGTACGCTTGACGATGAATGGTACAGCATTTACTTTACTTTTTGTTTTGAGAACACAAATTCGCCCGACGATGTGGGCATAACCTTCTTTAGTATAGAAAATCTTGAAGCAGGCGCACTCGATGCGGAGTATCCCGAAGAACAGTGTCTTGTGTGCAGCATTGTTGATGAAAGCGAAGTAACCGCGCGGCTGATAGACGGCTATCCGTTTGTTTTCAGACCTACGCCCGAGCGCAGCATAACGCTTGAACAAATGCAGACGTATATCAGAAAATACGATTCTCTTGACAAGATGATACGCGAGATCGGCGAGCCGAATGTTGACAAAAAATACAGCAACGCGACAGGCTATGACCATTATTATGAACTTGTTCCGGAAGACGGAAAACCGATGTATATGTACATATGCACAAGGAGTTCCACAGGCGGCATACTGTACGCATACCCATGTTCGGACACCGAATCGTTTTACGATCAGGAAATAGATAAAACCTAATAGAAATTAGAATGCTAACGCTTTTAAGAGGTAAGAGGTTAGAAGTGTGTTTTACCCGTGATGTATAAATGCTTTTATTACTTTTGTTTTCTCCCCCCGCCTGCGGCGGGGGGAGAAAACTTAAATAAAATCCGAGTATTGACATCTTCGGCGGTATCTGCTATAATATTTTTAGAATATATAATAATATTCGGCATAATATTTATATAACAACACCGAGAGGAGCAGGATAATGAAGGTACTTATGATAAACGGCAGTCCGAGGACGAACGGCAATACCGCGGCTGCGCTTAAAGAAATGGAACAGGTGTTTGCCGAAAACGGTATAGAGACCGAGATAGTTCAGATAGGCAAAAAGGATATACGCGGCTGTGTTGCCTGCCTTTCATGCGCCAAAACGGGCAAATGTGTATTTGACGACGTTGTGAACGAGCTTGCACCGAAATTTGAAGCGGCTGACGGTCTGGTGGTAGGTACGCCCGTTTATTACGCCTCCGCGAACGCCGCGCTTATCGCTTGTCTCCAAAGACTGTTTTACAGTACGCATTTTGACAAGACCATGAAGGTCGGCGCTGGAGTAATGGCGGCAAGACGCGGCGGAGCGTCAGCGACATTTGACGAGCTTAACAAATTCTTCACCATAAGCGGTATGCCGATAGCATCGGGACAGTACTGGAACAGCGTACACGGACGCGGCGCCGGCGAAGCAAAAGAGGACGGCGAGGGAATGCAGGGCATGAGAACGCTGGCAAGAAACATGACGTTCCTGATGAAGAGCATAGCCCTCGGCAAAGAAAAGTTCGGACTTCCCGAAAAGGAAGAGCCTGTAAGGACAAATTTTGTGAGATAATTTTTACAAAAAGAAAAATTAAACATCGGACAGGGAGGTACAATATCATGAACGGTATATTGGACGCTATTGAAAAAAGAAGTTCCACGCGCAGCTATACGGAGCAGAAGCTTACGCAGGAAGAAATAGCAGTGCTTATAAAAGCGGGTCTGCAAGCACCCACGGCAAGAAATGAGCAGGAGATACATTTTACTGTCGCAGAGGGTACAAACCCGATAGTCAAGGAGATCGAGGACGAAAAGAATTCATTGAACGGTTCGGCACAGCCTGCGGTCAATTTTTATTACAACGCCCCGACGCTGATCTTTTTGAGCGCGGACAAAGATTTCCCGTGGTCGGCGGTAGATGCGGGTATTGCGGTGGAAAATATATCCCTTGCGGCTGAGCAGCTTGGTCTGGGCAGCGTGATAATCGGCTGTATAAAAGCCGCGCTCAGAGGGGAGAAAAAAGACTATTTTGCAAAAGCGCTCGCTTTCCCCGAAAATTACGAATTTGAGATAGCCATAGCGGTCGGATACAAGGCAGCGGAAAAAGTGCCGCACGACTTTGACGAAGCAAAAAATGTTTCATACATCTGACAGGATAACACAAAGTTTTTTGGGGCTTTGAATTAAAAATTATTTATCATTTATCCAAATCTTGCTGCCGGATCAAACGTATAGGGAAGTATTGTTAAAAAACGAGCATAGTTTTAATTTACAAAGCTATGCTCGTTTTATTTTATAATTATATCATAGGATATGCAAAATTTCGGTACTTTACTTGAACGTACTCGATCCTGTTTAATCAAACCCGGAAGAAGTATAAAAACCGTAATTTGCTCCGGAAAGAGTTTGCCGCTTCATCGTTTTCAAAACAGCATTCAACTCTCTGATCCTTGTTCTTATCGTTTCTATTTTGAACGCATTACTGCTGTGATTTGCATTATTTCTAATGCCGCAAATAGTTCTGTATGATCTCACAAAATCTATCATAATTTTTTTGGCGTTTTCAATTCCGTTTGGGTCGTCCCCGTATATTTCGGTATTCTTTGAAAACCAGTCGCTGTATATAGGCACAAGTATCGGATCTTTCAAATGACCCATATGTTCATTTTGTTGATACGATTTAGTGCATATGCCCGGATTTGCCATATCAAATTTATATTCCGATCCAATAATGTTTTCTGTCTTTTCTTGTATCGCAGCAAAATCTATTTTAGATTTCCAAACTAAATTGCCATTACGGTTTTTTTCTTTATAACAATTTCTGATACAGAAAGTATTCACTAATAAATATATAGGATCATCAAATTTATATTTTGGTATTTCGGAATTTTTCTTCAGTGTCTTTAAAGCCTGTGACGTCTCCGCGCTTTTTATTCCATAGATGAATCCTCTTTTAAATACAAAAAACGGAGTTTTCGCTTCAAGTATCGTAAGGATCTGCTGGATCAGTCCCCTTTCCAAACACCAGTCGGTCAGAACGTCCAGATCATCTATTATGTCCGAACTGTCAAAAAGTTCTTTGTAACTATTCTTTATATCATTGACGATCAATTCAAAAAACGGATCTTTAATATCACTTTTCGATAGATCGTACTCTTTTACAGACTCTTTAAGCTGTTCTATTCCCTTCAAAAAATCATCAATGTTGCAAAGAAGGATCGCGTCTGATATTTTGTTTATCGAGTTTACCACGCTGTCCTCGGGAGCGGAATTTAATCCGCGTTCCTTTTTATAGCGATCATAATAATCTGCAAACATATCGCCTCTGCCATATTGCAAAAAAGCGTTCATGGCTGCCGCAAGATCATTTTTTAAATATGAACCGGTAACATCAAGCATTCTATGCCGTGAGGAATTACGATCATCATTATACTCTATAACATTTACCTCGGAAAGAGAATACTTCCTGCTTTGAAGCATATTTAAAACAGTGTTTACTATTTGTACATTCTTCCGTGCACCGCCCTGAGCATTCAAATAAAGAAATATTTTTTCATTTTCTTTTCTTGGAAAAGTGTCAAAAAGATGTATGATCTCTTTGATCGAACTTGTGATCTCAACCTCATTCTTTTCAACTCTGACAGGGATAAACAGGCTTTCCGGATCACTGTATAGTTCGGAATGAACAAAACGAGTTATCCCGGCGGTATCGGCGCCGAGTATTTCTTCGGCTTCAAAAGCCGCAGCGTCGTTTTTAATATATGAGATCATTCTTTCTTTGAAAAAATCATACGGAGATTTTTGAGAAATATCAAAAGTTTTATCTTCGTATTTCAGAAGCTGCGTTTTGGGTTTGCCGTCATTTCCGATAGTATCTTTCGGCGCTGTAAGCGTTTCTTCGGTACACAATACTATGATCTTGTCAAAAGCGATACCCTTATTGCCGAGTTCGTAAATAAAGTGTTTGCAGCCCGGTTCAAGCTGAGAAAAATATGAGTACGATTCCCCGTCTTTCCCGTATAATGCTATACAATGTTTCATAAGCGTCGGAAAGGTACTCATTGCTAAAAGAATTACATTCATTTTGATACTCCCTATCTAAAATTTAAAAATCATATATAATAGACAACAGCCTGTCTATCTTTTTGATTTTACGCTCTCTTGAATCGACAAGTTTGCCTTTCATATATACAAATTCAGCCTGAGACAAAATATCCGCCTTACACAGCATAAGCTGTTCTTTCCACAATTCCAAATTATACTGCTTGTCCGAAAGTTCATTCTTTTTTCTGACACTTTCAATATGCTTTGATAAATTTTCGGCAGTGATCTCCGCAAGATACGGATTTTTGTGATCGTAGTTATCCTCAGGAAGCACCCAAGATATGAAATCATCATGATGCCTGATAAGAAAACAGATCGTCTTGATATCATCCGATCCATAACCCATTAAGCGCAAAAGCGGTTCTGTTATCTCAGCAGACCTTTTAGCGTGACCATAAAACACAAGGCGGCCGTTCTTTTCCATAGCTGCTTCGGGCTTTCCGATATCGTGAAAAAAAGCAGCTGCTTTAAGGAGTATTGAAAATCGGTCATCTATTTCATCGACCGTATGCAGGATATGCATAAACAAATCATAACAATGATGCGGATTTCGCTGATCGTATCCAACCATTGCAGCGGCTTCTGCACCAAGCAATTTTCCGACCTCGTTTCTATCCTTTGTTCTCCAATATCCCAAAGGGTCATTAAGTGTTTTCTCAAAAGCATCTTTATTCATGATCTGGAATCACCGTCGTCCCTTATCTTGTCTTTCTCATATATGAGTTCAAACTGTTTGTCAGTTCTCTCTTTGATAAGCTGTCCTATTGAGTCTTTGCTCATGTCAATAAACTTTAAGCAAGCCCCAAAAGACATCAGCCTGATAACGATATCAAGTTCTTCTCCCATGTCATTTCCCGTGCCTTTGCGGTAATAGAGTTTTATTCTGTAGTGATCTCCGTCTTTGACACATTCTCTTTTCCACGGGCTGAGTTCTGTAAGTATGCGGTCTGCAAGGTTACGCTCATCAATAAACTCAAATTCGACCGAAGCAGTATTTTTTTCGATAAGTCTATCATATCTTTTTTCGGCTGCTGCATGGTCAAATCCATTGCCCGCAGCGGATATTTCAATTATCTGCGGAAAATTGAATATCATAACAGGTTTATTACTTTTTCCATGCACGAGAAAATATCCTTGAAAGCTGTTATTTCGTTTGGAGTATTCGATCACAGCAGGATCAAACTCGCCTGTGATGATCTTGCCGTGATTGTCACAATAGGTTATGCTGAGCGACTTCTGTGAGTTGATACTCTCAAGTATGACGGACATGATATGTCTTTGTTTTTTATTGACTTTTATTTCTTCGAACTCGATATTTTCATTTGTATTTCTTCCCGTGATATGATATCTGTCATAACATACGATATTCTTCATCGGGAGCGGCTCCGGTCTGCTTTCATCTTTTTCAAAAAAATCTTTCAGAAATTCTACTTCGGCTTCGTTCAGAAAAAGATATATCTTCGGATCTTTGATGATCGTAATAAGCCAGCGTTTTTCCATAACAGAAAGCGGGATCACCTTTTTATACAGATCCGGACGATCATCTATCTTATATACAGGGGAATACATTACATTGCCGTTTTCTTTTATTCTAACGAAGAAATTACTTATAAAAATCTCTTCAGCTTCGTCAAGCAGTTTAGGTTCATTATCATTTTGTGAGTAAAAACCCACTCGGTCACTGTATTTTTCAATAGCCTTTTTTCTTGCAGAATAGATCGCTTGTTTAAGATCGGTTCTCGAACATTTATCAATATCCTTTGTAAGATCTATCAGCATATATGAAAAGATATAGTAGTAAATACTGAATATCTCATTGAAAATAAGTTTATGACCGTCTGCATCTTTACTCTTTCCAAGCCTGTCCAATATCTCTTCGGGTACCGACCATATATCACGAGGACGGCTTGATTTTTTCGGATCCAACTTACCGTCCTCCAGGATCTTCTGCATTTTGGTCAGATCGTTTTCAAGTGTAAATCCGCTTGTTTCAAATCCCTCCAACTTTACTATCCTGTTATAAAAGCTCCGTATCCATGGAATAAGCTCAAACGGCGAGGCAACATCAATATCAAAACGGATCAAACCCATTTCAGGCAAATCAGTAACTATACCGTATCTGCATTCACGATATAATCTGTTTTTGATGTAATATTCTTTCTCAGGATCGTATCTTATCTGCATTGTAATATGTTTTAGACCGATCGGTGAACGGGCATTATTCTCCTGTCCTGTCTCCGGCAAAGACGGCGTAGTTACTCCCCATAAATAGTTGATGCCTGCTTTTGCATTCAGTATTTCGCTTGCAAGAGTCTCTTTACTTTCGACTGAACCGGATCGTAATAATACGTCCTCTACTTTATCAAAGGAAAAATAAGTTACGTTCTTAATAAATTCGATCCTCAATGCAGTATAGCAATGTCTTATCGGATCGTAATACATAAGATGTTCTCTGCCGTTACGGCTTCCCACTCGTATCTGCAATGGATAACACAGCAGCTTTGTGTCAAACCCTGCCGTTGCATGATGATACTCTATAAGACACCATTTTTTCTCTTCAATGGCATTAAGCAGATCGATAACATGAAAATCACAAAGCGACTGCATAAAATACTCATGTCTGAATCTGAACGGGCTGTTATAATTTTTATCCATTCGATCGAGCAAATATATGCCGATCTCTCCAAAAATATAGTAACGTGAGAAAAAGTCAAGAGCCGAATATAGGTGCTGTTCAAACTGCGGGTCTGCCGAACGTCCCTCATTTATGATCTTATCTATTGTAATTTGTGATAGGTACCTGTATGTATTCCTTTTGTGCCCGGTATTTCCGGGCGACCATTTGCGTAACAGGAGTCCCATATTTTCCAGCTTATTCAAATGTACAAAAGGAGTTTTTTCTCTTCCTTCAAAACATCTGTTAGAAAAGTAGTCCTTATTCAGACATTTTTGAAGCGCAGCGATCAGTATTGATTCTTTTCTTTCTGTCAGACCAAATCCTTTTATTATTTCGGCTGCTTCATCATATGTCCTGAAGTATTTTCTATCCATATCATCAAGTTGACTGCGTGCCGATATTTTTTTGTCCAATAATTTGTCCTTTTGACTTTCTGTCAAATTAGCATAATTGGCAGTAAGCATCAGAAAATTATCTTCATCTTCTTCACCATATAAATAAGATTTAAATGAATCGTAGTCGCATCTATCGAAATAAGGGCTCAATGCAGCAATAATTTGCAGATAGTATGACGGAAAAAATACAGGAATATATCTGCAAAATCTGTAAAACCGCTGAAACGGATTATCTTTCATTGCTTCAGAGGCTTTATTTATAAACCTGATCTTATTCTCTTTCTTCTCTTTTTTATTATCCCAATCCACATAATTTTTCAGGATCTTTTTGATCCGAGATCTCTGTACATTATTAACGGAAGATACAGATCCATAGTTGTAGCAATAAAGAATAGTTGTTTTAAAATCCTCTGCATACTTTTTTTCTGATACTAATTCCGGGTGATCTGCCATAAAGAATAGCACCTCATTTCGTCAAATTCTGTAGTTATTCTCCGATAAAAAATAAAAGTATCTTTGATTTGGCAACAAGTAAGATCTTACAACGATAATTCTATTGTTTTTTATAGTATACAACAAAAACATTGCTATGTCAACACGGTTTTTGTAAATATTCATTTTTTGAAAATTGCAATATAAGCTGAATATATTTGATAAGATTTTTAGATACTTTGTGTATAAAAATCCTCACATTCTTTTTTGCTTTTTGGCGTATGATTTAAGCGAGTCATTGTGAACCTCCTGTGCTTTTTGTTTTATCACTTACATTATATCACAGTTTTCATTTTCGTGGAAATTTCGTCGCCAAGTATTGACTTTGGAAATTTGTTATGATATAATTATTTTGTTGATATTTATTAAAATACTTACTGCTCAAACCACAAAACAGCACTTGCAGCGTGCTTCCGGTTATGCAGTCAAAAGTCAAAGGGGAATGCAAATGATCACTTTTATAATTGGTTTACTGCTGCTTATGATCGGCGGTACGGCTTACGGTGCTGTTTGCCAGCGGATCTTCAGACCGGACGATAGAAAAACTCCCGCCGTAAGGCTGAACGACGGCGTTGATTACGTTCCGATGAACAAATGGAAAAACAGCCTGATACAGCTTTTGAATATCGCGGGGACAGGTCCTATTCTCGGACCGATACAGGGTATTCTTTTCGGACCTGTTGCATTTATTACAATACCGATAGGATGTGTTATCGGCGGTGCGTTCCATGACTATATGTGCGGAATGATCTCGCTCAGGAACGACGGCTCCCAAATGCCGTCGCTTATACGAAAGTATATAGGCAAACATATGTATTTTATATAC
>CANPYF010000057.1 GCA_947587925.1 uncultured Ruminococcus sp. | reverse complement strand
ATCATAACAACGTTTTCGTCCTTGGGCGGAACGATGCAGCCGAAATGGATATTGAAGCCGTGCGCGAACATCAGCGTTTTGCCCTCGGTGAGATAGGGAGCGATATCGCTCTTGTAAAGAGCAGCCTGCTTCTCATCAGGGATAAGGATCATGATAAGATCCGCTGCCTTTGTCGCTTCGGCAACGCTTAATACGGTGAGACCCTGCTCCTCCGCTTTAGCCTTGCTCTTTGAGCCTTCATAAAGACCAACAACTACGTCAACTCCGCTGTCTTTAAGATTGAGAGCGTGAGCGTGACCCTGCGAACCGTAACCGATAATGGCTACCTTCTTACCTTTTAAAAGGTTAAGATCGCAGTCGGACTGATAAAAAATTCTTGCGTCTGACATTTTTGAATTCCTCCAAAATAATATTGCAACAGCCGCCGCGGCAAACGCGTTGACAGCCGTTTTTTACTTTTTATGTGCAAATACCTCCGAGCCCTTTTGTATAGCTATAGTGCCCGTCCTTACCATTTCTATTATGCCGTAAGGCGCAATAAGCTGCTCGAAACGTTTAAGGTGGTCGTATTTATCGCACACCTCGAGCGTCATGGTGGTGGGGGTAAGGTCTATTACCTTGGCGTTGGCGATCTCGCAGATAGTCATTATCTCCTGACGCTTATCCGCGCCCGCAAGCACCTTGACGAGCAGCAGCTCGCGTGCCATACATTCGCCCGCTTTGAGCGTTTTTACCTTTATTACCTCGATAAGCTTGTTAAGCTGTTTTTCTATCTGCTCAACGGTGTATTCATTGCCGTCGGCGATTATGGTGACTCTTGACACCGAAGGATCCTGAGTCGGACCTACCGCAAGACTTTCTATATTAAAACCGCGTCTTGAAAACAATCCGCTTATTCTCGAAAGTACCCCGCTGTGATTTTCTACCAAAACAGAAATAGTATGCTTCATGATCTGTTTAACTCTCCTTTTTTAAATTATACTATCTATAATTGTATTCTTTGTTAATTTTCATGATCACATTTATTAATTATCAAAGGGTCGGGTAGTCCTTATCGACCGCGACCTCGACAAGCATTATGCCCTTTTCGTCAGCAAGAGCCTGCGCCGCGCTGCGCATACTGTCCTCATCGGTCACGCGTATCGCTTTTATGCCGTAGGCGGCGGCAAGCTTTATAAAATCGGGCGAGCCGTCAAGAAATACGGCGGTCTGCCTGTCATTATAGCCGTTTGTCTGAAGTTCGCGCACCATACCCAGCCGCGTATTGGTCATTACGACTATTTTTACCGGAACATCATGCTGAACGGCTGTTGCAAGTTCCATCATGCTCATCTGGAACGCGCCGTCACCGCATATCGCTACTACCTCGCGGTCGGGAGCGGCAAGCTTTGCACCTATGGCGGCAGGCAGAGCGTAGCCCATTGTTCCCATTCCGCCGCTTGTGATAAGCTTTCCGCCCTCTTTGAACCGATAACCCGTGCAGGTCCAGATCTGGTTTTGTCCCACATCGGCGCATACTACGGTATCGGCGGGCATTTTTTGAGAAAGCAGTCCGATAAACTCGCGCGGGTCTGCCGTACCCTCTTTTGCCTTGCTGAAAACGGCAGGCTTACGGAACGCATCAAGCGTTTGACGCCACTGAGAATTATCCTTCTGACCGTCAGCTTCGGCAAGTTCAAGAAGCTGCTGCAGGACCAGTTTAGCGTCACCGACAAGCGGGTGATCCACGCGGATATTTTTACCGATCTCGGCAGGGTCTATATCAATATGTATTATCTTAGTATTTTTTTCCAGTGCAAGAGGAGTTCTCACCGCGCGGTCGCCGACCCTTGCGCCGACAAGAAGCAGTGTATCGCACTCATTTACCGCCCTGTTTGCGCTTTTTACGCCGTGCATACCGATCATCCCGAAATACAGCGGATCGTCGGCGGCAAATACCGAAATACCCATCATAGTGGTTATAACGGGGATATCCATAACCGCTGCAAGGCGTTTTATCTCGTTTTCGGCACGGGAAGCGAAAACTCCGCCGCCGATACAAATAAGCGGTTTTTCAGCTTCTTTAAGCGCGGCGTATACCCTTTTTACCTGGATATAGTTACCCTTACCCGTAGGCTTATAGCCCCTTATGGAGACTTTTTCGGGGTATTCAAGTTCGATCTGTTCTTTCTGAACGTCCATCGGCACATCGATAAGCACAGGACCGGGTCTGCCCGAACCCGCGATATAGAACGCTTCCTTGAAAATGCGCGGTATATCCTCGGCATTGCTAACAAGATAGCTATGTTTTATAAACGGTTCTGCCGAACCGGTAATATCGGCTTCCTGAAATGCGTCGCTGCCTATCTGATCGCGGCTCACCTGACCGGTTATGCACACTATCGGCACGGAATCGGCATAAGCGGTAGCGATAGCCGTTATAAGGTTGACCGCGCCGGGACCGGAAGTTGCGATACACACGGCAGGTCTGCCTGTTATTCTTGCGTAACCGCTTGCTTCGTGACCGCCGTTAGCCTCATGACGGACGAGGATATGTCTTATATCCGTATCGAGCAAGGCGTCATAAAACGGGCAGATCGCCGCCCCGGGGTAGCCGAAAACGACCTTTACCCCCTCATTCAGCAAGCATTGCGCCATTGCCTGCGCCGCTGACATTTTCATAAAGCATCTACTCTCCTATGAAGATCAATAATATTCTATATTATAACACGCATCCAATAATTTGTCAAGCGGGGAGAAGCAAAGTTGATGTTTTACAAAAAAACCGCCGATCCTTCGATCAGCGGTTTAATAAATGTATACTTGATTTCCGCCTGACAGCACAATACCCCTTGCTCTTTGCTGCAAGGGGTATGCGCCGAAATAATTAGACTTAGTAACAACAAAAAGAAATAACCGCCAGTCTCCGCATTGACGACTACATTATAATAAATGTTAGCCAAAATCGGAGGAGTACCGCTTGCAATTCGGGCTGCCACCCGAATAACGGTCGTCCTTTCTAATTAATATTATACCACGCAACATTAATTTTGTCAACGGGGCGGACAAAAAAATTCAAAAAATTTTTTACGCTGCTGCGTCCGCCCTAAAAATTCGCCTGCGGCGAATTTCCCAAGCGGTGGTTATCTGCGGTGACAAAAATTTTGAAAAAATTTTCTTGACAAATTTCGCCGCATATGCTATAATTAACACAGGACGACCAAACAAGCGCAGGCGGTACAATTCTTTCCTCCGCAAGGGGGTGAGTCGAATGAGTATTCTTGAAATACTTACACTAATAAATGTTGTAATAAACATAATTAGTATTTCTGACAATATAAAAAAGAAATAGCCGCCGTTCCACGATAGGCGGCTATTAACAAATAGCACAAATATTCGGAGGAGTACCGCTTGCAATTCGGGCTGCAACCCGAATAACGGTCGTCCTTTCTAATTAACATTATACCACACCCTACTCATTTTGTCAAGCCTTTTTCAAAATTTTCCTTGACAAATTTCGCCGCATATGCTATAATTAGTTCAGGACGACCAAACAAGCGCAGGCGGTAGGTGAGAGCCGAAAGGTTCAAGCCGCAATCCTTCTCCCGGAAGGGAGTGAGCCGAATGAGTATACTTGAAGTATTAACGCTGATAAACTTAATCGTTAACATAATCAGCCTTTCGAGCAAAAATAACAAGAAATAACCGCCAGTCCCTGAATGAACTGACGGTTATTTTTATAACCATCTAAATTTGGGAGAAACCGCTTGCAATTCGGGGCTGCAACCCGAATAACGGTCGTCCTTTCTAATTAATATTATACCACACAGCAACAATTTTGTCAAGGGGGCGCAGCCCAAAAAATAATTTTTTAACAAAAAATTTTTTCTCCCAAAACCACGCCTTTCCCCAAACTCCCCAAAAGACCCCTTCCGACAGCGCGTTAGAATTGTACACAACGCCAAAATTATTAAAAAATGATTGACAGCCCGTAAATAATGCTGTATAATAATATCCACAACAACGGCGGCTGCAACGCGCTTAGACAAGCCGCTTGCTTCGCAACTGCCGAATCGGTTAAAATATCTAAAAGAAGCCGCGTCAATTGTGCAACCCTACAATTTTTTCAAAACTTCGTTAATTTTTATTGACATATCCGATATTTAGTTATATAATATAAATACAAACCAAACCCAATTAACTTTCGGAAGCTCTCTGCGGCGGCCGCCGCAGAACTTTAATAAACTTTTAAAATTTTTATGGAGGGATTTTTCTATGAAGAAGTCACAGAAAGGTTTTACTCTGGTTGAACTCGTAGTAGTTATTGCCATAATCGGCGTTCTGGCAGCTATTCTTGTTCCTTCAATGCTTAACTATGTTAAGAAATCCAGACTTAAGACCGCAAACTCAAACGCTAAGACCGCTTACAATGCACTCGCTGAGAACTTTGCTGAAGCAGAAACTCAGGGTTATCCGCTTAAAGATGTACTCAAAGCAGACGATCCTGCACCTCTCACCGGAGAAGCTGTATACAAGGTAGAACCTGATACGGTTTATATAGCAAAAACTGATGATGAAACATTAGAGGGTGCCGGCGGAGCGCAGAAGGTTGCTGCTGCTCTTGCTGAAAACGGTAATGAATCAGGTTGCTTTATGGTAACTCAAGGACGGACCAACGGAACAAACACTTATGTTCTTTTCTGGGCTAAGACCCAGGGCGATGAAATGGTTGGACGTTATCCTGATGCTATTCAGTGGGATACATGGACTGACTTAGAAAAAATTTGTACGCTTGACGAAGGTGGAGAAAACGGTTTACCTAAAGCTTCCTATGGCGTACCCGCAGATACTTGGGAAGATACTTGGACTACTGCTTCCTGATAATTAAGCAAACCCAAATAACTTTAACATTAAAAAACCCGACATCACGTCGGGTTTTTTTGTAGAAAACGGTTTTAAAACATTATTAATAACATTATTAAAAACATTATGAAAAAAAAGATAATCATTTTTGCCGCTTCGGCTCTCACTTTGCTGCTGCTTTTTGCCGCAAGGTCGGCGATAGAACGCTCCGCCGACAAACTTGATGAGACCACTCAGACCGATATAATAATAGATGTCACAAACAAAAATATGCCGGAAGGTATCAAAATGTTCCCCGACAAGGATACCCCCGCCGCGGATATCTCACCCGCCGTCTGGCTGCTCACCTCCTCCGACGGCAGGCATATGTATATGATAGGTACACTGCACTATCTTCACAAATACGACTATCCGCTCCCGTCGGCGCTGCAGACCGCCTATGAGGATTGTGATGCGGTAGCTGTCGAGATAGAAAATGTCAACCATATCTTTTCGGAGGAAAATTATCTGCCCGACCCGGAACTAAGCAAAGGCGACACGCTGAAAGCCCACCTCACCGCCGAGCAGTACTCCCTGCTCGCCGAGTATATGTCGAACACAAAGATCAGCGAAGACTCCCCCGTTACCGCCGAAAATTTCAACACTTTCGCCCCGTGGTATATTTATGATAATTTTCCGACACCTGATGAATATGGGACGCAAAGTGAATATATCCGTCACGATTACGGTCTTGACCACACATTGCAGATACAAGCCAACATTGACGGCAAACAGATAATCTCCGTAGAGACTCTCGAATCAAAACAGACCCGCTATAGTTCCATGCCCGAAGATATTGTCGGCGTACTTATAAAATATGCCGTACTTACTGTAAATCAAAACGACATAACAGAAAACGAAGAAAGCTATGCGGCGTGGAGTACGGGCGATATTGACAATGTCTATGAGATCGCAAGCAGCCTTGACCAATACACGGACGAGGAAAAGAAAATAATGGAAGAATATAACAAGATAATTCTTGACGACCGCAATGAATTAATGGCAGACCGCGCCATAGAACTGCTTAACAGCGACAAGCAAGTGCTGTTCGCCGTAGGCGCGGCGCATTTCGGCGGCGACAAGGGCATTGTCGCACTCCTCCAGAACAAAGGCTACACGGTCGAACGCGTGCAGTAAGCAAAGAGAACCGTCCCCCACGGGGCGGTTTTTCTGTTTTATAATTCTAAACAATAAATTACCATAAACTTTGTTTAAAATGCCGAGCAAGTATATTTGCATTTTTTCGCAGAATGTTGTATAATAATATAATGGAATAGTGGACAATGCTGTGTGCTTGTCCCGCATTTTACATCTTAGGAATAGGAAACATTAATAATTATGCTTTATGAGATACTTCCCAAGGGCGCGTTTTTGCCCGCCCTCGTTATTACATCATTCCTCTTGTCCTTTGCCGCGCTTAAATTCTTCATGCGCCTGCTCCCGAAAGACCACGGCAGACAGTTTGCCGTAAACGGCGCGCTCAGTGAGGGCAAGCCGCGCGGCGCGGGTATCATAATGATAACTGTCTTTACCCTGCTCACCGCCCTTTTTGTCCCTCTTGACGCTGAGCGGGCGATATACCTTGCGCTTATCTTCGCGGCAATGCTGACCGGTTATCTTGATGACGCGGCTGAAAAGCCGTGGGGCGAGCTGAAAAAAGGTCTGCTCGACCTTGCGATAACCATAGCCCTCACCGCCGATTTCATGTACTTCAACACCACCGACATCACCGTCTTTTCAAAGACCCTGCATATCCCTCAGCCGCTTTTTGCCGTCCTCTGTGCCGTCCTCGTCTGGGCGTCCATAAATGTCACCAACTGCTGTGACGGCGTTGACGGTATGTGCGCTTCCCTGTCCATATGCGCCCTCTCCCTCTTTATGCTTAACGGCGCGATAGAGGGCAAGACCCTCGACCATACCGCCCTCATAATGATAATGGTACTGCTTTCCTACCTTTGGTTCAACTGCTCGCCGAGCCGTGTGTTAATGGGTGACGCAGGCTCTCGCGCCATAGGCGTCCTGCTTGCCGTTACTGCCCTCCGTTCGGGCGATCCCTTCCTTTTCATCTTTTACGCAAGCGTGATAATCGTTGACGGCGGTCTGGGTCTGCTTAAATTGAGCGTCCGCAGATTCCTTAAAATAAAAAACTTTATGGAAAATATCCGCACGCCCATTCACGACCACTGGCGCAAAAATCTCGGCGTAGGAGATACCCAAGTCACAGTACGTTTCGTAATAATCCAGCTAATTATCGGACTTTCGGCAATGCTTATCCTGCACGCCTGATTGCAGTTTAAAGGTAAGGATCAAAGATCCGCGCCGCAGGCGCAGTTCTAACTTCTTACATCTTAGAAGCAAGCGCTATTAATTTTAATAGTGCGGCGTTCTAACTTCTAATAAAGGGGAAATATAAAATGATAGGTTTCTATAACGCCTCGGTGATATTGACCTATATCGGTCTTTTCTCATCGGTTTTCGGCATAACAAGAGTTTTTTCGGGCGATTACTCGTTAGTCTTTATATGCCTGCTTATATCCGGCGTCTGCGATATGTTTGACGGAAAGATCGCCCGCGCCATGAAAAACCGCACCGATGACGAAAAAATTTTCGGCATACAAATAGATTCGCTCTGCGATCTTGTCTGTTTCGGGGTATACCCCGCCGTTATCGGCTACAGCTACGGCTTCAACCACGGTCTCGGTCTTATCTCGTCATATATGATAGTGCAGGCGGCGGTTATCCGTCTGGGTTATTTCAATGTTACGGAAGAAGAACGCCAGCGTATCTGCTCCGAACCCCGCCGAAAATATCAGGGTCTTCCCGTCACCAGCGTAGCAATGTTCTTTCCCCTGCTCTACCTCGGCAGACACAATATCCCCCCCGAAGTTTTCCCGTATGTTTTTCAGGGTCTTATAATTGTCGTTTCGATACTGTTTATCCTGAATATAAATGTAAGAAAATTCTCCGTTAAGACCATTGTGCTGTTTTTTATTATGGCGGCGCTTATAATCTTCGGTTATCTTAAAGTCAAGGAACGCTGAAATGAGGTCACACCATGAAAATAATTGACAGAAAAGGCAACGAATACCGCGAACAGCGCGGCGTAGACAGTTTTATTGAAAAAGCCTCCTCAAACGCGGCGGGCAGAACTCTGCTGAAGATCATTTCCGCCCCCGCCGTCTCAAAAGCAGGCGCAGCCCTGCTCAACTCCCGCGCGTCCGCCCCCTTCGCCCAGATGTACGCCGATAAATATAATATCGACCTTTTTGATTATGAGAATAAGTCGTATGATTCTTTTAATGATTTCTTCATCAGGAAGATAAAACAGGGCAGAAGATACATTCAGCCGGGCGACGATATCCTTGTCAGCCCCTGCGACGGCAAGGTCTGCGCCTATGACATTTCGCAGACGGATATTTTCGTGATAAAAAACAGCGTTTACAGCGTATCCTCCCTGCTCAGGGACAAAAAGCTCGGCGAAAAATATTCCGGCGGCACGGCGGTAATAATAAGGCTCACTCCCGACGATTACCATAGATACATCTACCCCGCCGACGGCATAAAGAGCCATAACAGGACGATAAGCGGTGTACTAAAAAGCGTTTCTGCCGCCGCCAACGACCATGCCCCTGTGTTTAAAGAAAACTGCCGCGAATACTGTATGCTGCGTACCCCCTTTTTCGGCGATATAATACAAATGGAAGTCGGCGCGACCCTTGTCGGCAAGATCAACAATTACGAGCGCGGCTGTGCGGCTGTGCGTAAGGGTGCGGAAAAAGGTCGATTTGAATTTGGCGGTTCGACCGTAATATTACTGCTTGAAAAGGATAAAGCGGAAGTCTGTGCCGACCTGCTCGAAAACACCCGCCGCGGCTGCGAGACCAAGCTGAAAATGGGCGAGATAATAGCCCTGAGTAAAAGCAAAGGGGCTGAAAAAGACCGATCATGAAAAATTATATCAGCGATTACGAAGCATTCGACAGAGACAACACCTATTGGGGAAACGACCTCGGCGTAGTAACAGACGGCGAGATAACACGCTTTAAAATATGGGCACCGCTCTGCACCGCCGTTTATCTTAATCTTTATACCGCGGGCGAGGGCGACAACAAAATAGAAACGCTCTGCATGAGGCGAATAGAAAACGGCGTGTGGTATGTGGAAATGCTGCACAAGGCGTTCGGCGTGTATTATACCTATACGCTGGAATTTCAATATTCCATACGTCAGGAAGTAATGGATATTTATGCCAAAGGCTGCGGCATAAACGGCGAAAGGGGCTATATCCCCGATTTTGCATCATTAAACCCGCCCGACTGGGATAAATACGGAAGAGTAAGCTGTCCTGCGCCGACTGACGCTGTGATATATGAATGTCATGTACGCGATTTTTCCATAAACGGTTCGAGCGGATCGGAATGGTACAACCGCGGAAGATACACGGGATTTACCGTAAGCGGCACGACCTGCGAGGGCGAAACGACCTGCCTTGACCACCTTAAAGAGCTTGGGATAACGCACGTTCAGCTTCTGCCTGTTGCCAACAACGCTACCGTTGACGAAAAAAAGCCTTATTCGGGACAGTACAACTGGGGATACGACCCGAAAAATTATATGTGTCCCGAAGGCTATTACTGCACCGATCCCGAAGACGGCGACCGCAGGATAAGAGAGCTTAAACAGCTCGTGCTTGCGCTGCACAAGGCGGGCATAGGCGTTGTATTTGACGTGGTGTTCAACCATACATATTATACGGAAGAATCATGGTTTCACAAGACCGTGCCTTATTACTATCACCGTCTGGATAAAAACGGCGAATTTTCGCTCGGAGCGGGCGTATGCAACGAGACTGCTTCCGAACGTGCCATGATGAGAAAATACATTGTTGACGCGGTGAAGTTCTGGGCAGAGGAATACAAGGCTGACGGTTTCCGCTTCGACCTTATGGCTGTACACGACATAGAGACCATAAACCTAATACGCAGCGAACTGGACAAGATAGACCCGAATATACTCATGTACGGCGAGGGCTGGTCGGGCGGCGGCTGCGCGTATCCGTTTGAAAAGCTTGCTTATAAGCAAAATGCTTTGCAATTTCCCGCTGTGGGACTTTTCAACGACAATATCCGCGACGGCATAAAGGGCGGTACATTCAACGTCTGCGAGCGCGGTTTTGTCAGCGGCAACGACAGCTGTATACCCGCAGTCAAGCGCGGCATAGCGGGCAGCTGCAAATTTTCACGGCTGAACGGTACGGCGGACGACCTTGCATGGGCTGCTTCGCCCGCGCAGTCTATCAATTATTGTGAAGCACACGATAATCACACGCTGTGGGATAAGCTGTGCATAAGCGCGGCGGATATGAGTGATGACGACCGCAAGAAAATGGATAAGCTTGCCGCGGCTATAACGATACTTTCCCAAGGCGTGCCGTTTTTGCAGCTGGGGCAGGATTTTCTGCGTACCAAGCCGACAGGTCACGGAAACGGCGCGGAGCGTTTTAACGGCAACAGCTACAATGCGCCCGACAGCGTAAATATGATACACTGGGAGCGCAAGCATGAAAATATCGGCATTTTTAAGTATTACAAAGGGCTTATCGCGCTGAGAAGATCGTCCCCGCTTTTCAGAATGAGCAGTCCCGAACAGCTTGAAGCGCATCTTTATTTCCATGACGCGGGCGATATTATCGCATATGAGCTGGTCGACGAGAAGGAATGTTATTTTATAGTCATGAACAACAAGACTCAGCAGCGTTGGGCGAATCTGCCGAACGGAGTTTTCTACAAACGTCTTGACGAGAACGGCAGACCCATATACCAAAGATATTCGGACAGCATATCAGTGCCGCCTTTAAGCTGCGAGGTGTACAAAAGACTGTGGGCGTAAGCATAAAAGGCAGCCGGATACTGCCGCAGGGCGCTGTGATAAGCAAGCGCAGGCTGACGCGGATATGCGTTGAATATATCGGCTTTGACGGCAAAAAATACACGGGCAGGATAATCTGCGACAGGCGGCTCGCGCGTGAACTGACAGAGATATTCGGCAAGCTGTGCGCCGAGGGTTACAGGATAGAAAAGATAAAACTTGCGCAGCTTTACGGCGGTGATGATGACAAGATAATGTCTGACAATGCGACAAGCTGTTTCAACTACCGAACGGTAGCAAACACAAACACGCTGTCGCTCCACGCGCTCGGCAGAGCGGTGGACATAAATCCGCTGTACAATCCGTATATCCAAAACGGCGTTATAATGCCCGCAAATGCCGCGAAATACGCCGACAGAAGCGCAAAGCTTCCCCACATGATAGACCATGAGGACATATGTTACAAGACTTTCACGTCCTACGGCTGGAAATGGGGCGGCGACTGGCGCAGCGACAAAGACTACCAGCATTTTTACAAGCCGATAGGCTTTATCGAGAGGTTTATTATAAAAATTAAATTGGCTGTTAGCGAGCGTAAATCTTGATATAATATTTTTTAAAATATCAGAGCTTTCCACTGACCCCCTTTTCCTTGCAGGAAAAGGGGCAATTTCATCTGCGCGGGTAAATGCGCAAAAGCCCCCTCTCCCACGGGAGAGGGGGTTGGGGGTGTAGGCAAGCCCCTCCTGAAAGGAGGGGTTTGGGGAGGTATTTATATCCGCCGCAAAGCGGCGCACCTTTTTCAACTCTTTTTGTACTTAGTAAACTCCACCGTTATATCACTGCCGATCTTCAGTTCCTGCGGCTTGCCGTTTTTGCTCTTTAACTCGTAGTCCATTCCGCTTATCGTTCCGCTGTCTTTCGCCTTGACCGCTTTATCAAGTACCCGCGCCGTCAGACCGACGGGTGAACCGTCGGGAAGCTCGCTCTTTTTGACGTTGTATGTAAGTTCGCTGTATTGTATGCGGCAGTCCTCGTCCGTCAGCATTAGCTGCATACCCTCGACGGTCTCGGGAGACGTCATGGTTATCTGCCAGCCCTGCTCCGTTCGCTGCATTTTCGCGTCAGCCTCAAAATCGGCTTGGCAGATGTGCGCGTTTACGCTGAAACTTTCGTCAAACCCGACCGCTTCGTCCTTTTCAGCCGAACAGCCCGAAACGCCTATCGCCGCCGTGAGCAGTATACCCAAAAAGGCTGTCCGCACGGGTATGGATAAAGTTCTTATTTTCAAAATAAATGCACCCTCTAACTTTTATTGCAATTGAGCGAGAGTTTCCCCGAATGCGGCGATAATGTCGGTGGCGGTGATGTATGCGGGCGAAAGCCTTCGGCTTAAACGTTCGGCGGAAATACCCACTATCATGTCCGCAAGCAGGCAGGCTTGAGCGGGCAATACGCCCTGCGCGGCAAGCGAAACGATAACGCCCGCAAGCATATCCCCCGAACCGCCCTTGGCAAGCGCACTGTTCCCAAAGTCCGTTACATACACCTTGTCCGAATAAAAGGTCATAGAGGTCGAATCCTTTGAATGAACGATAACGCCGTATTTTTCACAAAGACTGCGGCAGAGCGCATAACGCTCACTGACAGCCTGCTGTACGGTGCAGCCGCAGAGCCGCGCAAGTTCGCCGATATGCGGGGTAAGAACTATCTCGCTGTTCTTGTCCTTTAACATATCTATATGCTCTGCCAAGCAATTTATTCCGTCAGCGTCTATGATAAGTGTATTTTTTGTATTTTTTATCATGCTTTCAAGCATCAGCCTTGTTCTGTCCGTACAGCCCAGACCGCACCCTATCAGCACGGCTGATGCTTTGTTTGCAAGCGCGGCGAGACGTGCGCAGCTTTCCTTATCGTCGTCGGATAATATGTCGTAAACACATTCGGGTGATGTAACGGCGGCTGCCGTTACGGCTATTTCGGGCGCGGCAAGGCGGACTATCCCGCAGCCGCTGCGCAGAGCCGCACGAGAGCATATCACCGCCGCCCCGATATACTGTCTGCTGCCCGCGGCTATGAGCGCAGTACCGAACGTACCCTTATGCGAATGGTCGGCGCGTTCGGGCAAGGGGATATCCCCTTCTTTTACCGAATATATCTCGGCAAGGTCGCTCAAAAGCTGCTGCCAGCCGTCGGGGATACCTATATCGCAGGTAACTACCTTGCCGCAAAAGCCCTTTGCGGGCTTCAAAGCCATACCGAGTTTTTGCGCGTGGAAAGTAACGGTCATGCCGCATTTTAACGTGCCGTTCGATACAAGACCGCTCATACAGTCTATGCCGCTGGGCATATCGCAGGCAATGACCAGCTTTGCGCCGCGCCGCGCATTGTCAAATTCATTAACGATATTTTCAGCAAGCTGTCCGTGAAATCCCGTGCCGAAAACGCAGTCTATCAATATATCCGCGCTTTGGCGGTCGTTGTCAACTATACCCTCGCCGCAGCTTTCGGTCATGCGCTCAAAACGGCTTTTGGCAAGCGGAGTTTTAGGCATTCCGCAAAGCATTTTCACGCTGACATCAAAGCCTTTTTCGTTCAATATACGGGCGCAGACAAAGCCGTCGCCGCCGTTGTTGCCGCTGCCGCAAAGCAGCATGACGCTTTGAGCGCCTATTTCCCGAGCCGCCGAAACGGTATGCCATGCAAGCGCCGTACCGGCGTTATCCATAAGCTGTCCGAGCGAAACGCCGAGTTTTTCCGAGGCTTTTTCGGCGTCCGACATCTGCGCGGGCGTTAAAATACGTTCCACGATCGTCAACCTCCCTTTTGGGTCATTTTCAGGATCTGTCCTCTATCACGCAAAACGCTGTCGCGTGATCGGAGCAATGGCTTATAGAGATATGCAAAACGGCGCTGCCCGATACAAGACCGTTCAGCGCGTATGCCGCGTTTTTTTCAAGTTCAAGATAAGGCTTGCCGAGATCGTCATGCGATACCGTTATCTCGCTGAGCGAAAATCCCCTTACGCCCGTGCCGAGAGCCTTTGCAAAAGCCTCTTTAGCCGCCCATGCGCCTGCCATTGACGAAAAG
>CANPYF010000056.1 GCA_947587925.1 uncultured Ruminococcus sp. | reverse complement strand
TTACCGCCGAATAAGCCGTTATCATCTGTATCGGCGTTACGGAGTTTGCCTGACCGAACGAGCCTGCCGCCAGGTCAACGAGCGTCATATCTTCGCCAAGGCATATGCTGTTTGATTCCGCGGGCAGGTCTATGCCCGTTTTTTCAAGAAAGCCGTAGGCTTTAAGATACTTATAAAGTCCCTTGCCGCCGAGCCGCTGTCCTATCTGCACAAAGGCGGGGTTGCAGGAGTTTGTCATAGCGTGCTGCAGATCCTGTCCGCCGTGGTCGGTGGTAGACCAGCAGCTGAAATTTCTGTCCTCAACGTGTATGGACGTGCCGCAGTAGAATGTATCGTCAAGCGTTATCGCTTTTTCTTCCAAAGCACCCGAAGCGGTTATTACCTTGAATACCGAACCGGGGGTGTATATCTCCGATATAGCCTTATTGCGCCACTGCAAATTCCAAGCGTTGAGCTTTGCTTCAAGATATTCGTCAGAATCCTCATCGAGCGCGGCAAGTTTGCGGGCGGTCATTTCATCGCTTATCTCGGCGGGCTGATTGGGGTCGTAGCTGAAATTTGTCGCCATAGCGTAGACCTCGCCCGTATTCGGGTTCATTATTATGCCGCAGGCGCGTTCGGCAGGCTTATTTTCCTGCACGCAGTCATCAAGAGCCTTTTCAAGATAATACTGAACGTTAGCGTCAATATTCAGATAGAGCGAATCGCCGTTCTGAGCATCATAGCTTTGCTTGTATTTATACGGTATCTCCGTACCGTTTTTATCCGAAGCGGTAACTATCCTTCCGTCTATTCCCGAAAGCTGATCGTCATAGTAATTTTCTATGCCGTAAATGCCCACGCCGTCATAATCGGTATGACCTATGACGTTGGCGGCGAGCGAATTTTGCGGATAAAATCTTTTTGTGGTAGGGTCGCAGCGTATGCCGTCTACATCTATCTCGGTCAGATAGTCCTCTATCTTTTCGGCATCCGTCTTTTCGACCTCTTTTTTAAGTACCTCATACTGACTTCCCTTAGTGTTCAGCTTTTTGGCAAGTTCGCTCTTGTCTATATCAAGCGTCTGAGCGAGAAACTCCTCCAACTCGTTATAGGTATCCTCCGAACTTTTTATCTCGCTTTTTCTTTCGATATATCCGGCTCTTTTTTTCTCGTCGTCCTCTTCGGCGATAAGTTTATCATATTCGCCGATAAGTTCGTCCTTGCCGTCTATATATTCCCAAAGCATTACGCAGTCGGCATAAACGGTATAAACGGTCGCGCTCTGTGCAAGCACCTGACCGTTGGAATCATATATCGTACCTCTTGAAGCGGGTACTCTTGTGCTGGTAAGCTGCTGTGAATTTGCAAGCGTCTGCCACTTTTTGCTCTCCGCGACCGACACTTTGAATATACACACAAGGGTATATATTACTATTGCGGCGATAAACGCCGTCAGCCAGACGAGCAGCCTTTTGCGCATTCTGTCATTTGGTCTGTCTATCATTATCTCTTACCGCGCCTTTCATTAAAAAGAGAATGTCCTTACACATTTTTTCCGGGCTTTTTTATGTCAACCGAATACAACAAGAAAGCTAAGGGTACAGTTCAGCGTGCCTTAACTTTCCTGCAACAGACCTGTCAGCCTGTGAACAAGTCTATGATATATTCTATTCTTTATAATCCGAGATATTCCAGTACCCCGCTGAACCATTCTTTTATTTTGACGAAAATGTTGCCGTCCTCCGATTCGACTACCTGCGCGGAGGTGGGATTGCTTACCTCAACGTATTCTATCTGCGAACGATCCAGCTTCTGAAGTCCGAGTTTATTTTCCGCATAGTCCTCTACCCTTGTCAGACCCGTTCTTTTGGCAAGCTCCGATTCGAGGCTGACATTTTCGTTTTCAAGCACGGTCAACTCGTTTTCCATATTCGTTTTATGCGTATACAGTTCCGAAAGCTGTACTCTGCCGTATGTCATCACCGAAAAGAGTATCAGCACGATAACGCCTGCGGTAACGATCTTGACATTTGCCGCATATTTTCTTCTTTTATTGGCGCTGCGTTTCTGCCTTATTTTTTCGGCATACTCCTCCTCGCGCTCGTCGAGCATATCGTAATTTTCATATTCATACGCTAAATTTCCCGTCATTTTCGTTCACCGTCCTTTTTCTTTGCGGCTGGATACCCGCCGCATTTTTCATACTTTTCTTACTTTTCCTTTTATACTTTTTATACCTTCCCCATTGAGCCGCCGCGATCGCCTTAAAGGCAATTGCCCTACAGCTTTTCCACAGCCCTAAGCTTTGCGCTTCGGCTCCTCGGGTTATCTTCAAGTTCTTTTTCGCCCGCCGTCACGGGTTTTCTGAAAATTATTTTTCCCCGCGGAGTTCTTCCGCATACGCACTGCGGAAAATCGGGCGGACAGATACAGCCCTTGGCAAATTCCGCAAAACGTTGTTTTACCATTCTGTCCTCAAGCGAATGGAAGGTTATGACAGCCAGTCTGCCGCCCTTTTTGAGCATATCGAACGCCGTATCGAGTGCAGCGTCAAGCTGTCCAAATTCGTCGTTGACGGCTATCCTTATAGCCTGAAAGGTCTTTTTGCACGGGTTTTTAGCCCGTCTTACCTTTTGCGGAACGGCGTTTTTGACTATCTCGGCAAGCTCGAGAGTGGTCTCTATCGGCTTGACCTCTCTTGCCGCAAGTATCGCCTTTGCGATAGACGGCGCGTAATTTTCCTCGCCGTATTTATAAAGTATATCTCTGATAGAAATGTAATCGTATTCGTTTACAATATCCCTTGCGCTAAGTCCCTCGCCGCTCATTCGCATATCGAGCGGAGCGTCAGCGTGATAGGAAAAACCTCTTTCGGGTGTATCCAGCTGATAGGACGAAACGCCAAGGTCGAGCAGTACTCCGTCAACGCCGTCTATACCGAGCGTTTCAGCCGCTTCTCTCATCTGCGAAAAGGGGCTTTGTATCACCTTTGCGTTAAAGCCGCTCAGCCGCTCGGCTGCCACAGATACCGCTTTGGGATCTCTGTCAAGCGCAATAAGCAGTCCGCCGCTCAATTTTTTTGCTATCTCGCGTGAATGACCCGCGCCGCCTGCCGTGCCGTCTATGTATACGCCGTCCGGCTTGACATTAAGCGCGTCAACGGCTTCACCAAGCAAAACGGGGATATGTTTAAAATCGTCCATCAGAATATCTCCAGCAGGCTCATCAATTCGTCCTGTGCGATCTTTTCATTTTGTTCGCGCCACCTCTGCGGCTGCCAGATCTCGCAGTGGTCGGCAACGCCGATGACCACGGCTTCGCCGTCAAGCCCGGCAGTTTCGCGCAAAACGGCGGGTATAAGCACCCTGCCCTGTTTATCGGGTTCGACCTCGGAAGCGTTAGCGAAAAATATCCTTTGCAGCGGCAGGCTTTTAGCCATAGGCAATTCCTTTAATTTCTGCGCCTTTGCCGCGAAATCCTCCGACGAGTATACGAACAGACAGCCGTCAACGCCCTTTGTTATGATAAAGCTGTCGCCCAGAGCATCTCTGAGCTTGGCAGGAAAGGTCATTCTTCCCTTTGCGTCCACCGATTGATTATAAGTGCCTGCAAAAAGTTTTTCCTTCGGCACAGCTGTCCGCCCCCCTTCTTTCAGGAATAAAGTACCCGTCCGAGGGAATTTTCACCACTTTTACGCACAATTCACCCCTGACAAGTTTATTATACACCATTACGGGAAAAATTGCAACAGTAAAAACTAACAAAATCGCGGGTGAAAAGTTCACTTTATTGGACAGATATTCGTTATCGGGGCAAAAAAGCTACAAAAAGTAACAAATTTTCGCAAAGATATTACAAAAGTGACAATTTGTAAATTTTTTGTTAATTCTATCAACGTATAGTCGTCCGACTGCTCTTTTCAATATTATATCACAATATATTGTATTCGTCAACCGCCGCGCAAATGCACATTTCGGATACTGCGAGTTCAAAAAAACGTACCGCTGACAAAAAACGCAAAGCGTTTTGGTGACAAAACGGTTACAACTATCATCAAAGAGTAACACCCGGAAGCGGAGGAAGAAAATTCTGAATATTTTTTAAATTTTTTATTAACAGCATCCATACCTTTATCCGAAACACAAAAGCGGCGGGTCGTTGCCGATCCGCCGCAATGGGTCAAGTTTTACTTACAAAATTTTTCTATGTAATTATCAATGCAGGAGGAAATTATCCTGCGTGCTTCTTCCGCGCCCTTAACGTCATCTATGACCGTATCCTTATGTTCAAGCTGTTTATACACGGTAAAGAAATGGCTCATTTCCTCATAGATATGCTTAGGCAGTTCGGAGATATCCTTATAGGTATTATAGCTCGGGTCGGCGAAAGGTATACAGATTATCTTTTCATCAGCCGCGCCGTTGTCCATCATAATGATAACCCCTATGGGGTAGCACTTAACGAGCGAGAGCGGTTCAAGCTGTTCGGAGCAAAGCACGAGCACATCAAGCGGATCGCCGTCCTCGGCGTGAGTACGGGGGATAAAGCCGTAATTAGCGGGGTAATGGGTAGAGGTATACAATATCCTATCCATTCTGAGCATACCGGTAGCCTTATCGAGTTCATATTTTACCTTAGAGCCGCGTGAAATTTCTATCACTGCGGTAAATTCCTCGCACGAGATCTCCTTCGGCGAGATATCATGAAGAATATTCATAACAGGTCCTCCTTTGATTTTTTGTATATAGATTTTTTAATTTTGCTGACATAAAATATTTTTGTTTACATGGATAAATTTATTATTAGGCAAATCAGAGCTTTCCCCCAACCCCCAGACCCCCTTCCCCCGAGGGAAAGGGGCAGTGCAAAATATCACAACGGTTGATAAGGAATACACCGTTTGCAACGGGAAGGGGCAGTGCTGATTCTTGCTATTGAAAATAAAATTACATTTTACAATTATATATTAACTAACATTTCCTCATACCCCCAAGGGAAAGGGGCTTATATTATCCTGTCAAAATACATTCCCGCGTCTTTGAGCATGTCGGGTATGTCCTCCGTTCGCATATCTTCATAAGTTACGGCAGTCTGCGTGCCGGGGTTGTCGGGGGATATTATGTCCCACGGGGTCACAATGCTCTGCTTTTTTGCCGCGCCCAAGCCTTTGAGTATCTCCTCCGCTTTTTTCAGCAGTTCGTCCTCTTCGCACCATATGCTTATGACGCCGTATTCGCGGATGTATATTTCCGTGCTTTTTTCGTTTTCGCCGAATCCGAATCGGCACAGCCCGTCCTCGCACAGCAAATCGCCGAAGCGGTCCAAGACCGCTTTTATTACAGGTTTGGTGCAGTTGTCAAGATAATAAAGCTTGTAGTGACAATCCCCGCCGTCAAGCTCCTTTTCTTCATCATCGGTACACGGCAGTTCTATGAAGAAAAATTCGGGTTCGCTCATCGCCTGCGTGAAGGCTCTCAGCAGCGGCAGATGCTGCTGCGCACTAAGTACGGCAGTGACCGCACTGCCGTCAACGGCATATGCGTTCTCCAGTCCCGTAAGGTCGGGCAGACTGTTTCCGAGCGGCAGTAAAAGATCCATATTGCTCCCCCTTTCTAAGCGTTAGCGGCTAAAAAGTCGATCGCGAACTCCCGGAGTATGAACAGGAAATATATTATCATAAACACATTTGTAAATATCAGCATTACCCGCTTGCCCTTTTTCAGCGAGCAGGCAGGCTCGGCGGCGTTTACTTCGTTTTTAAGCGGTCTGATCTTGACGAAAATACCGTAAAAGCCCATAAACATTATGGCGATCTGGAGAACGGTATAGACCGTTTCCGCACTGCCCAGACCGAGCGCGTCGCCTATATCTATCGTGCTTGCAAGCAGATTGTTGGCAACGTGCATGATTATCGTAGGGACAATGCTGTCATATCTGACAGCTATAGCGGCATATACGAGCGAGCCTGCGAACGCCGACGCCGCCTGCGGGATATTCCCGTGCATTATGCCGAATATGAACGCCGAGAAGAATACGGCTATCCCCTTGCCGAAGGGAGAAAGCAGTTTTATTATCATTCCTCGGTAGATAAGCTCTTCAATGACAGGACCTATCAGGCAGACATAGACAAACTGTATCACAACGGCATATGTCGTCTGCGAAGTTATGGTAAAATCCGCCTCGGGGACGGTCACGCCGTTTGAATTCATCATCATAACGAACATGGCTACCACTATGCCTATAAGCACGTTGAGCAAAACACAGGTGGGTATCCATTCTATGCCCTGCTTTACACAGCCCTTATACGGTTTGAGCATAGATTTAAGGTCTATCTTCATGATAAGCACGGCGATGATTACCAGCGTTATCGCCGAAAGACCTATGACTAAAAGGTTGCCCGTCATGGAAAAGGAGCTGCCTTCAATTATGTCAGCCTGTTCTTCCACAAGGTATTTTTTTGCGCCTTTGAGCGACCATATAAACTGCTTGCCGAGAAATGACGCGCTTAATATATAAAACAGGTCGAGATAGATATAATTGAGCGCGTTGTATATCAGCAGCAGCGCACCGAGCTTTGCGGCGTTTTTGCCGAGCGCCTTTTTTTCACTTTTCTGCGCCGTGAGCAGATCGGCTCTGTAGTCATGCGGAGAATAGCCGCCGCCGTAATATCCGCCGTAATTGCCTCCGTAATAATTCATAGCTTTGCTTCCCTTTTACATTAATAATAATTTGTCAAAAAATATTGTCACAGCATACTCTTTACCGCGCCGTATATCCTTTGGGCTATATCGGGACGGTTCATGGAATAAAGATGTATGCCCGCGGTATCGTTAGCGATAAGATCGCTTATCTGGTCTATGGCATAAGCCATGCACGCGTCAGAAAAAGCGGCGGGGTCGTTTTCATATTTATTAAGTATACGCGACAGCTTTTTGGGTATAGACGCGCCGCACATGGATACCATGCGCAGTATGCCGCTTTTGGTGGTAACGGGCATTATGCCCGCTTCAATGGGACTTTTTATTCCCGCGATAAGCGTTTTTTCATAAAAATCATAAAAATCCTCATTGTCGAAAAAAAGCTGGGATATAAAATGCTCCGCGCCGCAGTTTTCCTTTTCCTTTAAATACAGTATATCCGAAACCGCCGATCCGCTGTCGGGGTGAGTTTCGGGATAGCACGCCGCCGAAATATGTATATGCGGAGCTTTTTGCCGCAGATAGCATATCAGGTCGCTCGCGTGGGCAAAATCATTTTTAGGCTCGACTCCCTCTTTTTTATCGCCGCGCAGTGCAAGCACGTTGGTAACGCCCGCTTCATTCAGCCTTTGCACTATCAGGTCGATATCCTCCTTGGTATTGTTTACACAGGTAAGGTGCGCTATGGGGAGTATGCGGTATTTTTCCTTTATTATCTTGCAGATGTCTATGGTGGAAGTATCCGCGCTGTTGCCGCCCGCACCGTAGGTACAGCTTATAAAATCGGGTTCTATACCGCTTAACCCGTCAAGCGTTGAATATATGGACTCTATAGTTCCCGGCTTTTTCGGCGGGAATATCTCAACGGAAAAAACCGTGTGTTTTTTAAAGATCTCTTTCATTTCCATAATAATTGTCAGATGCCTTTCCTTTTTTAATTTTTTTACAGATACATTATGCCCATTCCGGTCTGTTTCTTCTGCTTTTTTGCTGTTCCCATATTTTTATCCTCACGCAGACCTCTTAAAAGCCGTCACTGTTACTTTTAATAGTGCGGCGTTCTTACTTCTGATAGCGTAAGCGTTCTAACTTCTAATTGCTATAAAATTTATTATACCATAATTTCACTGAAAACACAAATGCCGATACGCTTATATCAATTAAGAAATTGTAAATAAATTGTGCTGATTTTATTATATCGCTTGCAATTTGCGATAACTGTTGTATAATAGTATAAGAAGTTAGCACTCTTTGAGTGCGAGTGCTAAAAAATTATTCGGAGGTAAATATTGATATGGAAACAAAACAATTCAAAGCCGAGTCAAAACGCCTGCTCGATATGATGATAAACTCGATCTATACGCATAAGGAGATATTCCTGCGCGAGGTCATCTCAAACGCCAGTGACGCTCTTGACAAGCTTTATTTCCGCTCTCTCACCGACAGCACGGTCGGCATGAAAAAAGAGGATTTTGTCATAAACATAATTCCCGATAAGCAAGCGAATACGCTTACCGTTTCCGATAACGGCATAGGCATGACCGAGGACGAGCTTGAAAGCTGTCTGGGTACTATCGCTTCGAGCGGTTCGCTCGCCTTTAAAAATGATAACGAACTTGACGAAAATGTTGATATAATCGGTCAGTTCGGCGTAGGCTTCTATTCCACCTTTATGGTCGCCAAGGAGGTCACGGTGATAACCAAGGCTTTCGGCAGTGACAAGGCTTATAAATGGAGTTCGGACGGCGTTGAGGGCTACACCATTGAAGAATGTCAGAAAGATAACGTCGGTACAGACGTTATCCTTACCCTTAAAGATGATACGGACGACGAAAAATACTCGCGTTTTCTCGATCAGTATCAGATACAGTCGCTTATCAAAAAATATTCCGACTATATCCGTTTCCCGATAAAAATGGACATCGAGCATACTCATTATCCCGAGGACGAAAATGCCGAGCCCGAAACGCATATCGTAAACGAAACGCTCAATTCCATGACGCCTATCTGGAAGAAAAACAAGAACGAACTTACAGATGAGGATTACAACAATTTTTACACCGAAAAATTTATGGACTATATGCCGCCGATAACCCATATCCATTCCAAAAACGAGGGTACGGCGACCTATAACGCGCTGCTCTATATCCCCTCGCGCGCCCCGTTCGACTACTACTCAAAGGATTACGAAAAGGGCTTGCAGCTTTATTCGAGCGGCGTTATGATAATGGAAAAATGCGCCGACCTGCTGCCCGACTATTTCAGCTTTGTAAAGGGTCTTGTCGATTCGGAGGATCTTTCACTCAACATCTCGCGCGAAATGCTCCAGCATGACAGACAGCTTAAAATAATCGCAAGAAATATTGAGCGTTCGGTCAAAAACGAACTTTTAAGACTGCTCAAAAACGACAGAGAGAATTACGAGAAATTCTATGACGTTTTCGGACTTCAGTTCAAATTCGGTATCTATCAGAGCTACGGCTCGGCTAAAGATACCCTTGAAGATCTGCTTATGTTCCCCTCGTCCTTCGATGACGGCAAAAAGGTAACGCTTGCCGAGTATGTTGACAGAATGAAGGAGGGTCAGGACTGCATATATTATGCCTGCGGCGAAACAAAAGACCGCATAGAGCTGCTCCCCGTCTTTGAAAAGGTAAGGGAAAAGGGCTACGAGGTGCTTTATTTCACACAGGACGTAGACGAATTTGCCGCAAAGGTAATGATACAGTATAAGGAAAAGAAGTTCAAGTCTATCTCCGACGGAGATCTTGACCTTGAAACAGAGGAGGAGAAGGAAGAGAACAAAAAGACTGCCGAGGAGAGCAAGGAAATGTTCACCTTCATGTGCGATTCTCTCGGCGGCAAGGTAAAGGAGGTACGCCTTTCGACAAGGCTGAAAAGCCACCCCGTATGCCTTTCGTCAGAGGGCAGCGTGACAATAGAAATGGAAAAGGTGCTCAATTCCATGCCGCAGAACGAGAACAACAAGGTCTCCGCGCAAAAATGCCTTGAACTCAATCCCGCTCACCCGATATTTGCAAAGCTCAAAGAGCTTTTTGACAGCGACAAGGACAAGCTTGCCGACTATACCAAACTGCTTTATTCGCAGGCGCTGCTGATAGAGGGACTGAGCGTTGAAAATCCCGTGGAATTTTCCGATCTCATCTGCTCGCTCATGGTTTAATAAAAATAACACCGCGTTCTTCGCAGGAAGGGCGCGGTTTTTGCTGTCACAGTATATTTTTAGTCAAACTTTATTTTTTTAAGAATTTCAAGCAGCGTATTCTTACGCAGGCTCACGTCGCCGAGCGGTTTTTGTTCAGCCGTATAACAGGCTTTTCCGCCGCTTGAAAATACGACGAGACATTCGTCGTTTGAAAACATATGCTCTATCTTGTCTATATCGCTTTTCGCTTCAAACATAAATATCGGGTACTGCTGGGAGCGCACCGTTTCGGCTTTATAATCAAAAACCAGCTTCTGCGCCGTTTTGTCTATGGTCGGGGGAGCGTAGAGTATCGCCGCTACCGCGCCCGTTTCGGCAAGGCGGTCGGTTATGCTGTTTGAAAGTATCTCGTTGAGATTTTCAGCCTTGTATTCGTAATGCACCACCGTTATACAGCCCTGTTCGCGCATTGCCCTGACCGCTTCAAGACAGCTGTCCGTAACGCCGTCAAAGCGCACCGAGGTAACAAGATTGTTCAGTTCGCTCGTGCGGCTTATCGCCTCGCGCGTAAGCCTGCGGGGGTTGACAAAATAGACAAAAGCGCACTCGTCAAATTCCTCCGCCATATCAAGCAGCTGTTCATACCTGCTTCCCGAACATATCACGACATAGATATATATACCCAGTTCCATTCCCTGTCTGACGGTATCGGCGATATCCTCAACGGTCAGCGCGTCATCATCATCACTGACATAAAAAGCGAGCAGAAAGGGTATATGACAGCCGTACTCGGCTTCCTTTTCTCTGAGTATCCTTGCGCCGCGCGTACAGCCGTTATAGCCGAAATTTATGCCGTAATTTGCAAGTTTATCGTGATCTATTTCGTTGACGATATTTTCGGCAAGTCGGTAATAGGCGCTGTTTTCACTTGAAAGGTAAGTCCTTGTGACTTCAAGAAAACCGCGCTGATTGCCGCCGTCGGCGAATTGAAGTCCGAGGTCCACCAGATTGCGCACGCTTCTTTTAGGATCGAGTTTTATATCGTCAAGTGATTTTTTAATAGTCGCTCTGAGCAGAGCCTTGGTTATCTTATCGTTATTGAATCCAAATTCCAATCTATCGTTACCTCGCTTTTTTATCCGATTTTTTGCCGCAGCCCAACGATCCGTATACATATAATTTATCGGATCATTATACAATTATATCACATATTATCGGATATTGCAAATATATTTTTTGAATATATCAATAAAATTTAGCAAAAAATAACTTTAGTTACGAAGGATAATGCTTGTTTGCTGTCTTCCCCCGCCTGCGGCGGGGGAAGACAACTAAAATTTTATAACTTTAGTTACGGCGGGGAATCTTTATTAGTCGGCTTCCCCCGCAGCACTGCGGGAGTCAACCAAAATTTTATAACTTTATTCACGGCGGGGAATGTTTATTAGTTGGCTTTCCACGCGGTGCGGCAGGATAACTCGGTCATTCGTACAGGCTTTTGCACAGTCCGCAGACGGGGCGTGCGGGCAGTTTTACTGTGCGTACATTCATGGTAAGGGTATCTATGACAAGCATTCTGCCGACAAGAAGTCTGCCGATACCGAGCAGGTATTTTATCGCCTCTGCCGCCTGAAAGCTCCCCGCTATGCCTGCCGCCGCACCGAGCGTGCCGTTCTCGGACGGCATGAGCGCTTTATCCTCTGCGGGAGGTTCGCCGAAAACGCAGCGGTAGCAGGGGGCTTTGCCGGGAATGACCGTCATTATCTGACATTCAAATCTTATGATACCCGAATGGACAAACGGCTTGCCGAGCCGTACACATTCATCATTGACAAGAAATTTTGTTTCAAAATTATCCGACGCGTCTATCACTATATCGTAATCGCTGATAAGCCCGCCGATATTCTGCTTATCGACATACATATTATATGTATCAACGGTCACGTCGGGGTTAAGTGCGCCGAGCGCAAGCCTTGCCGATTCGGTCTTTGCCATACCGATATGCTTAGTTGAATGGAGTATCTGCCTTTGCAGATTTGACAGTTCGACATTATCGCCGTCGGCGATACCTATCCTGCCGACCCCCGCTGCCGCAAGGTACAATGCCGCGGGCGACCCCGTACCGCCCGCACCGATCACCAGCACGGAGGAAGACAGCAATTTTTTCTGTCCCTCCCCGCCAATCTCTTTAATTTTAATATTACGCATATAGCGTTGTTTTTGCTGTTCGTTCAATTGCATATATATCACCTTTAAAATGATAACATATATTTTGGGAAATTTCAAGGGGCATTTGCCCCCTTCCCTTGAGGGAAGGGGGTTGGGGGTTAGGAGAAGCCCCTCCTTGAGGAGGGGTTTGGGGTAGAGTTTTAAATCGTCGCGTCAGCGGCAACCTTTTTAAATAAGCTCTGATTAGCGTAAAATCAGCAAACCAAAAGTTAAAGATTTATCAATTTTAATCACGCCCCATTGACAATTTGTCACTGCCATGATATAATAAAAAAGAGTATACATTTTTTGCGGCTGTATGCCGCCTGAAATATATCGGAAAGGAATGATCCGTTTATGTTTATTCTGAAAAAACTGACAGCAGCGCTGTGCGCGGGCGCTATCGCTCTTTCCGCTGTCGCTTTTGTCCGTTCGGATATCCCTGCCGCTTACGCCGCTTCACCCGACCCCTGCGTAAGCTACAGCGGAAATAATCTCGGCGCACAAAATTATAACGGCAACTGGAGCAGTGTTGTGCAGTCCTACCTTACGGCTGAAAGCTCGGGCAAGCTTATGCGCGTTCAGGGAGACGCCGTGTCGGGCAAGATACTTGTCGAATATTACGACTCGTCTTTTAACATTGAAAGCAGAAAACTTGTCAATGCCGAACTGCCTGTTTTCGGCGCTTTCTATTCGGACGGCAGCAATTACTATATACTCAGCGGTCAGAATAATAAAAATCAGAATAACTCCGTTGAGGTGTTCAGAATAACTAAATATGATAAAAATTGGAACAGGCTCGGCGCGTGCGGTCTTAAAGGTGCAAATACCACCGTTCCGTTTGACGCGGGTTCGGCAAGAATGACCCATGACGGAAAATATCTGTTTGTCAGGACCTGCCATGAAATGTATCTGCGCGGCGGCGTTCATCATCAGGCTAACGTTACCATTCAGGTGGATACCTCCGCTATGAAAATAACCGATTCCTATACTGATGTTATGAATGTCGATTACGGTTATGTCAGCCACTCGTTTAACCAGTTTATCAAAACGGACGGCGGCAGACTTGTCACCGTTGACCACGGCGACGCTAACCCCAGAGCGATAATACTTCAGAAATATCCTACATCTTATTCGTCGGGAAAATTCGTACCCGATTATTATCACCCCTGTCAGACTAATGAGCTTATCAGCCTGCCCGGCGCTGACGGTGAGAACTATACGGGCGTAACGCTCGGCGGCTTTGAGGTATCGAGCAGCGCATATCTGCTTGCGGGAACATATAACAAATACACAGGCAGCGTTGACAATGTGTTTATCTCCTGCCAGCCCAAGAACATGGGTACTCCCTCGCTCAAATGGGTGACATCATACACCAGATCGTCCGATTCCGCGTCCACTCCGCAGTTTGTAAAAATAAGCGATTCTCGCTTTGTGGTATTCTGGCAGAGCGGCAGCAAGGTCTATTATAATGAGATAGACGCAAACGGAAACAAGGTCGGCTCAGCTTACAGCATGAACGCTTCGCTGTCCGACTGTGCGCCTATCGTTTCGGGCGGAAAAATAATATGGTATACATGGAACAACGGCGACGTTACCTTCTATACCGTCAACACTTCGGATATATCTAAAAATTCGTCCAAAAAAGTTACATCGGGTCACGTTTATACGACCAAAAACGCGTCCGCGTCAAACGGCACGGTAACACAGACCTGTCAGGTCTGCGGACACGTTGAAAAGTTCACCACCTCGACATCGTTCGACGCATGGTGGAGGCTCAACGCC
>CANPYF010000055.1 GCA_947587925.1 uncultured Ruminococcus sp. | reverse complement strand
AAGAGCCGAGTTTTTTCAGCTGCGAAACTATCCTGCCGCCGTATTGTTCCTTCCATGCCCATGCGCGTTCAAGAAATTTATCTCTTCCGATATCGTCCTTTGTAAGACCCTCTTTGCGCATTGCCTCAACTATTTTCGCTTCGGTAGCTATAGAAGCATGATCCGTACCCGGCAGCCACAGCGTGCTGTATCCGCTCATTCTCTTATATCTGATAAGAATATCCTGCAAGGTATTGTCAAGGGCATGACCCATATGGAGCTGTCCTGTTATGTTAGGAGGGGGGATAACTATGGTATAAGGCTCTTTCTGAGGATCGCGCTCAGCGTGAAAACAGCCCTGTTCCTCCCACATTTTATATATGCGTCCTTCAAAGTCGGAAGGATCGTACATCTTTTCCAATTCTTTTTCCATATTTTAAGACCCCTTTGCTGTTTTGATTTGATTATTGACAAAAAACAAAGAGTTCAGACTCGCGTATCCATTTCGCGGATAAATCTTATTGCTATAAGCGTTTTCATATCCATATTCCGATTTCATCTCCGTAAAAAGTATAACAATATTATCTCACAAAAGAAAAGAAATGTCAAGGGCTATTTTTTGAACTTTATACGATACGCCGACATACACTTTACGCAAGCTCCATATCCACCGTTCCCGCGCTGACATCAGCGGAAATTATCGTTACCCTGACCTTATTTCCGACCGTGTAATGCTCGTCGCCGCCGACACGCTTTATCGAATATTTTTCATCATAATAAAAATCCGCGTGACCGAGAGAATCCAAGCGCACCAGACCCTCGCAGCTGTTATCGAGCATGACATACATACCATGCGGCATACAGGAAACGATCACGCCGTCAAATTCTTCTCCGATACATGAACGCATATATTCCGCTTTATAGCAATCCTCGCAGGATCTTTCTATCTGCATTGCCGTTATTTCCGTCTGCGTAGCCCTGTCGGCTGCCGCGGCGGAAAATTTACCGTATTTTTTCTTAGACTCATCAGCCGAGCGATTTTCAATAAAATCGCTCATTATGCGGTGTACGGCAAGATCCGAATATCTTCTTATGGGCGAAGTAAAATGCGCGTAATCGCCAAGCACCAGTCCGAAATGACCCAGCGGCTGTGCGGAATATTTCGCCTTAGCCATAGATCTTAAAACAAGATTATTTATCACGCTGAAAGCGTCCGTACCCCTTGCAGATTCAAGTATCTGCGAAAGCGCACGCGGTGAAACACCCTTGTCAAAATTGTGCGGTATCTTCAATTCGTCAAGTCCCATTTTCAGACCTTCGAGCCTGTCGGGGGGAGGATCTTCGTGAACTCGGTATACAAACGGCAGATCGTTTTCTCTTCCGAACCGCGCCGCACATTCATTTGCACAAAGCATAAAATCCTCTATCATTTCCTGAGCAGTTCCGCTTTTGTGAGGTCTTGCGCCTACGCAGATATCCTCTTCATTTATCAATAGTTCGCTTTCAACGGTGGAAAGCTGCGGAGCGCCGCGGTGTATCCTGTTGCCTTTGAGCTTTTGAGCAAGTTCTTTCATGATCGGCAGATCATCCATAACATCAGAATATTTTTCGCACAATTCCCTTGAATTATATCCGTCAAAAAGGTCGTTGATCTCGGAATAAACTCCCTTAACGCGGGAGCGTATGACCGTCTTTACAAAAAGATAATCCTTGATAATTCCGTCATTGTCAAGATCTATAAGCACAGAAAAAGCAGGTCTGTCCTCATTCGGATTCAGTGAGCAAATGCCGTTTGATAGTTCCTTAGGCAGCATGGGTATGACCCTGTTTGCATAATAAATGCTCGTACCCCTTTTAAAAGCTTCCTCATCAAGCTGCGAATGAGGCTTGACATAATATGAAACATCAGCGATATGGACGCCTAACCTATAGCCGCTGTCCGTCCGCTCGATACTTACTGCGTCATCAATATCCTTTGTATCTGCGCCGTCTATGGTAAAAATAGGCAGACCGCGCAGGTCGAGCCGTTCGGGCAGCAGCCTGCTGACGCTTCTTACATCATTAAGCGAACGCGCTTCGGCTATCACCTCGGGCGGAAAGATAGGCGTTACTCCGTTAAGTTCAAGTACGCTCATAGCGCAGACGCTTGCTTTAAGCGAACTGCCAAAGCTCATTAATATGCGGCAGCGGTGTTCGGCATGGCTTTTACCGCGAAAAACTATCTCTGCCAGCGCCTTATCGCCCTCTCTTATCTCAAAACCGCCTGTGGATTCTATTGTCATAGCATAATTTGACAATATATCGGGTACGATCTTGAGTTCGCCAAATTCATTTACAATATTTCCCGTAAAGCGCAGAAAGTTCCTTTCGGTTATCTTGACTACCTTTCCTTCGCTTCTTCCGGTTTTATCCTCGTAAATTTCCGCAAGCACGATATCCCCGGGCAGCGCGCCCGCAAAATTTTTTCCCGCGATAAAGTATTCTGTGTCGTCTTCAAGCGAACGGACAAAACCGAAGGTTTTTTTCAGCCGCGTCACCCTGCATTCTGCCGTATTCTTTTTTTTGCGTATTTTTTGCGCTCTGCGGTAATCGGAGCCGTGCTTTTCTATAAGTCCGGCGTCGACAAGGCTTTTAAGATAAACGTTAAATTCCGCTTTTGATGTTTTTTTGCCGTACAACTTGTAAAGCTGTTTAAAGCTGTAACTCTTTTTTTCAGACATTCTGAATATTAATTTTGTATCGTCCTTTTCCTTTTTCATTTTTTACTCCATATTATTTTTAATAAAAAACGCCCTGATCTGACAGGGCGAATTATTGATATTATTTTGAAAACGAACTTATGATATTAAGTGCAAGTGTAACAACAAACAGAAGCACAGCCGACACTTTGGTGAATCTTGAAAGCTTTGCATCTTTTGTTCTTCCTTTGTTTCCTTCATAGAAGGAGGAGTTGTAACCGCCGCCTATCGCAGAAGTAAGTCCGTCGTCTTTGCTGTCTTGTGCGAGTACCACAAGGATTATTACAAGGCTGGCAAGGATAAGTACCGAACCCGCAACTATTTCAGCTATACCCATTCAGATATTCACACCCTTCTTGATCTGATATCGTACTATTTAATTATACCATATTGTTTTTGCCTTGACAACAGAATAAGCAAAAAATTTACATTTTGTTAATATCATTCATTTACAGCAAGGCTCTTTATCTCGCCGCTTCTCTTTATCAAAGGCGGCTCTTCGCCGTTAATGGTCTTTTCCGTTACCGTTATACCCGTTATAGTCTTATCTGACGGAGCATCAAACATTATCTGGGTCAGAGTATTCTCCACAACGGCGCGCAGACCTCTTGCACCCGTTTTAAGCTCTATGACCTTTTTGGCAATGGCACGCTTTGCGTCGTCGGTTATGGTAAATTCGATACCGTCAAGACTGAAAAGTTTTGCATACTGCCTGATTATAGAGTTTTTCGGCTCGGTCAATATCCTGCAAAGCGCGTCCTCGTCAAGTTCTTCAAGCACGCTTATAACAGGCAGACGTCCGACAAGTTCGGGCACAATGCCGAATTTCATAAGGTCGTGAGGAACGACCTTTTTCATAATATTGCTCTCTTCTTTTTTGGCGAATACGTTAGCTCCGAAACCGAGCGAGGACGACTCCGTTCTCTTCTTAATTACCGAATCAAGACCTTCAAAAGCGCCGCCGCAGATAAACAGGATATTCCTTGTGTCTATCTGAACAAATTCCTGCATAGGGTGCTTTCTGCCGCCGTGAGGTGGAACGTTTGAGACCGTTCCTTCTATTATTTTAAGCAGAGCCTGCTGTACTCCTTCGCCGCTTACATCTCTTGTTATTGACAGATTTTCGGATTTTCTTGCTATCTTATCTATTTCGTCAATATAAATTATGCCGCGTTCAGCCGCCTTTACATCATAATCCGCCGCCTGAAGCAGACGTGTAAGCACGTTTTCCACATCATCTCCGACATAGCCGGCTTCCGTAAGCGTTGTTGCGTCAGCAATTGCAAACGGAACATTCAGCAGCTTTGCGAGCGTCTGTGCGAGCATTGTCTTGCCCGTGCCTGTCGGTCCTATAAGGAGAACGTTGCTCTTTTGCAGTTCTACTCCGTCGTCGTCCTTTTTATCGGAAAGCGCAAGCACTCTTTTGTAATGATTGTATACCGCTACCGCAAGAGTTATTTTCGCAGCGTCCTGTCCGATTATATAATCGTCAAGAAAAGCCTTTATTTCAGCGGGAGGACGAAGATCTACATCCATATCGGGGTATATTTCCTGCGCCGAGGAAGGCGCTCTTGCTTCAAGCTGTTTATTGAGTATATCATAGCATAGCGTTACGCACTCGTTGCAGATATGATTATCGTTGCTTGAAAAAATAAATTTTACCTTTGTTTCAGGTTTATTGCAAAAATTGCATCTTTTTATATTATCAACTGCCATTTTGTTTCAATATCTCCCAAGAGTTATCTATGAGTTATCACCTTGTCTACCAGACCGTATTCAAGCGCCTGCTGAGCGGATAAATAATTGTCCCTTTCGGTGTCTATATTGATCTGTTCGATAGGCTTTCCTGTATTTTCAGACAAGATCCTGTTAAGGTTCTCCCTCGTTCTTACCATGTGATCCGAGGCTATTTTTATATCCGTGCATTGTCCGGAGATACCGCCTCCGCTTATGAGCGGCTGATGTATCATTATCTCGCTGTTGGGAAGGGCAAAACGCTTGCCCTTAGTGCCGCTCGAAAGCAAAAATGCACCCATGGACGCTGCCATTCCTATACATATCGTGGAAACATCACACTTGATATACTGCATAGTATCATATATCGCAAGTCCCGCGGTTATAACGCCGCCGGGGCTGTCTATATAAAGATCAATGTCCTTTTCGGGATCCTGACCTTCAAGATAAAGCAGCTGAGCTATTACCAGACTTGCTGTAGTATTGTCTATCTGATCGCAAAGCATTATTATGCGGTCGTTGAGCAGCCGCGAAAAAATATCGTAGCTTCTTTCTCCTCTTGAAGTCTGTTCAACAACATAAGGTACAAGTGCCATAATATAATTACCTCCCGTAAAAAAATGTCTGATTTTGACATATCAACATTAAAATGCGCTTTTCGCCCGCAAAACGGTATCCCTGCGGGCGAAAAATCATATTGCTTACTTAATAACAGCTGTTTCTTTGATAAGGTCTACAGCCTTGCTTACTCTTACATCAAGTTTTACGCCGTCCTCGGGAAGCACAGCCTTCACTGCGTCTGCCTCCATGCCGTATTCTTCGGCAATGCGTGCATATTCAGCCTGTACAGACTCATCGTCAGCCTCAAGACCTTCAAGATCAGCGATCTTTTCAAGCGCAAGTCTGAGATCTACCTGCTTCTTTGCCTGCTCCTCATACATCTTTTTGACATTTTCAAGCGACTGACCGGTGTATCTGAAATAATCTTCAAGCGAAATATTATTAGGTGCAAGTCTCTGCGCAAGTTCGCGGAGCATTTCATCAACGCGGATATCGTACATTACCTGCGGTACTTCCGCCTGCATCTTTTCGACAACAGCGTCAAACAGCTTTCTTTCTACCTCGTTATCGGCAGCCTTTTCAGCGCTTTCTTCAAGGTTTTTCCTTATGTCAGCCTTATATTCTTCAACGGTATCGAAGTCTGTGGAATCCTTTATAAGATCGTCATCAAGAAGAGGAAGCTCTTTGAATCTTATTTCTTTAAGCTTGATATGGAATACGGCAGGTGCTCCTTTAAGTTCTTCTACCTGATATTCCTCGGGGAAAGTGACATTGATATCAAATTCCTCGCCGATAGAATGACCTACGATCTGATCTTCAAATCCGGGGATAAACTGTCCGCTGCCAAGTTCAAGTTCAAAATCCTCAGCTTCGCCGCCATCAAAGGCTACGCCGTCCTTGAATCCCTTAAAGTCAATAAGCGTGATATCTCCTGTCTGTGCAGGTCTGTCCTCAACGGAAACAAGTCTTGCGTTCTTTTCGCAAAGAGTTTCAGCGCGTTTGTCTACCTGTTCATCAGTTACATCATTGACAACTTTTTCAACCTCTATACCCTTATAATCGGAAATTTCCACTTCCGGCTTAGTATAGCACACAGCCTTGATGACAACGCCGTTTTCCTTGCTTATGCTTGTTACCTGCGCATCAGGACGTGCAACGATATCAAGACCCGATTCTGCGACAGCGGAATCTATATATTCGCCGGCAATATCATTAACGGCGTCTTCATAAAACACATTTTCACCGTACTGCTTTTCAATAAGCTTGCGGGGAGCCTTGCCCTTGCGGAAGCCCGGAACGGAAATATTTTTCTTGGCTTTAAGATATGCCTTTTGTACTGCGGCTTCAAAATCTTCCGCAGAGATCTCTATTTCAAGTTCCGACTTATTCTTTTCGATCTGATTTACCGACTTTAAACTCATTTTTTATTCCTCCAAATAATTTGGGATAACCGAACGGATAAATGCTTTGAGTGAACTGTTTTCGCGTCCGTTCGATATTTCCTCAGAATACCCATATAATTATAACACATCTTTTTATAAATTTCCAGTGTTTCAGCTACTATTTGTCGTTTTGCACAAATTTAGTTATATTAAGCGGCATAAATTGTAGATAATCACCCGACACAAGATGATAATTGACATTACCGCGTTTACCCTTAAAAGCCGCGGCGTGCTTTGCCGCGCCGTGGATATGTCCGTAAAAGCATTCTGCGATATTGTGTTCTTCAAGTACGCGCAGTATTTCCTTGTTCTCGCCGCTCATAAACACGGGCGGATAATGCAGAAAAACTATCGGGACAAGTCCCTGACGCTCGGCGTCATATATAGACCTTTCGAGCCGTCCCGCCTCACGGGCTATCACCTTCTGATCTGCCGGCTCTCCGTTTTCGTTGATCCAGCCGCGCGTGCCGCATATACCGATATTTTCATAGGCATAGCAATTATTGTTAAGTATGCTTATGCTCGTTATGCCGTTTTGAGTAAAAAAACGTTCCGTTTTGCCAACGGTAGACCACCAGTAATCATGATTGCCTTTAAGTATGATCTTTCTGCCGTTGAGCGAATCAATAAACCTGAAATCATCAAGCGACTGTTCAAGGCTCATCGCCCATGAAATATCACCGGGTATAACGACGGTATCGCTTGGCGATACGAGCAGCTGCCAGTTATATTTCAGCCGCTCGGCGTGATCCTTCCAGCCCTTGAATATATCCATAGGCTTATCGCTGCCAAACGATAAATGAAGATCGGCTATCACAAACAGCGACATTTTTCCACCTCCGCCGTAATATTTTTTCACATTTTACTGATTTTAAAGGCATTTGCGAATACGGCGCGCCGTTTCGGGGAATAATTATATCACGGCTTTATTTCCGCCGTATTTTCTTTATGAAAGGAACGTTGAGCATTATGGAAAACGCTATAAGAGGCATACGCTGCAATGTTGAAAGCTGCGTTCACAACAAAAACGCCTGCGAATGTACCGCTGACAAGATCGACGTCAGCTGCACCTGCTCTTCTCCCAACTGCTGTGATGAAACAGAGTGCAAAACATTTAAACCCAAAGACTGATCTTCTTTAGTGAAGAAGGATCTGCGGAAGGCATTTCAGCAGAATACTGCCGCAGATCCCTACATAATCGTTCTTAGAGTCTATCAGATACCGAGGGTCTTAAGCACATAGGCTTCCATTTCGTTTTTGTCTATAACATCTCCGAAACGTATATCCTTATCCTTTAAAGCTGCAAGCGAAGCGGGGACGGCAAGTCCCGAAGCTGCTGCAAGCTTATCGACAAGTTCAAATTCGCTCGCGTCGGTATCCTCGCCTATAGCGGAAAGGACTGACGCCGAAAATTTATAAGGACTTGCCGTAGACGCTATTATCGTTTTTGTGGTATCGCCTGTCTTTTCCTTATAATCCTTATACACCTTTACGGCGACTGCGGTATGCGTATCGCAGGTATAGGAATATTTGCCGTATATCTCCTTTATGGTCGCCTTTGTTTGCTCATCAGTGCAGAAGCCCGCTGAAAATTCCTCATTCAGCCTTTGCTTTACGTCATCACTGACCTCGTATCTGCCCTCTGAAGCAAGCTTGCCGAACCATTCTCTTATAAGAGCATCATTTCCGTCGGAAAGAATGTAAAGAAGTCTTTCAAGGTTTGAAGAGATAAGTATATCCATAGAGGGAGAAATGGTCGTGTGGAAATCGCGGTTGCGGTCGTAGATACCCGTATTTATAAAATCGGTGAGGACGTTGTTTGCATTTGAAGCGCAGATCAGCTTATTTACGGGAACGCCCATATGTTTAGCGTAAAATCCCGCAAGTATATTTCCAAAGTTGCCTGTCGGGACGACAATGTTTATCTTCTCGCCCTTTTCTATCTCGCCCTGTGCAAGCAGCTGCGCGTATGACGATATGTAATAGATTATCTGCGGCGCAAGTCTGCCCCAGTTGATAGAGTTTGCGGAGGAGAACATCATTCCCGCGTCCGAAAGTTTTGCAGCCACATCTTTATCTGTAAAGATAGCCTTTACACCGTTCTGTGCGTCGTCAAAATTGCCCTTTATCGCGCATACGCCGACATTGCCGCCCTCCTGCGTGGTCATCTGCTTTTTCTGCATTGCCGATACGCCGTCAACGGGATAAAATACCATGATCGACGTTCCGGGTACGTCCTTGAAGCCTTCGAGCGCGGCTTTGCCCGTATCGCCCGATGTAGCGACAAGTATCACTACCTTTTTATCGGAATGGAGTTTTTTGACCGAAACGGTAAGAAGATAAGGAAGTATCTGCAATGCCATATCCTTAAAAGCACAGGTAGGACCATGCCACAGTTCGAGCATATATGTACCCTCAAAGAGATGAGCTATCTCGGCTATTGAATCGCTGTCGAACGCTTTTGTATTATACGCGCCGTCAACGCAGTAAGCTATCTCGGCTTCGGTAAAGTCGGTAAGGAATTTTGCAAAGACCGCCTTCGCCCTTTGACGGTAATCCATTTTTCCAAGCGCTTCAAGCTCGTCCGCTCCAAGCTGCGGTATGCTTTCGGGAACAAATAATCCGCCGTCCTCGGATATTCCCTGCGCTATCGCCTGTGCAGACGTTACTCTGACGCTGCTGTTTCTTGTACTCTTGTAAAACATAAGACCATTCACCTTTCCTATTGAATATATTTATCAATTGTTATCATATCATTTGCCGTTTGCGTCAAATGCAGAAACATAATATTTTGCTTTTTTGACCTTATTGCCCGAAAGTATCACCGAAGCCACATCAAAGCGGCAAAAGGCTTCGCCGTACTTCTCCTTATAATCCTCATAATATATCCTTGCGGTCCTGACGATATATCTTCTCTTTTTTGCGTTGACCGCGTCCTCACCCGAAACAAGAGCATTCTCCGAACGCGATTTTACCTCTACAAACGCAAGATATTCGCCCTTTTTTGCGATAATATCTATCTCTCCGCCGCGGACTGTGTAGTTTCTTTCAAGTATCGTATAACCGTTTTTTTCTAAAAACTGCGCGACCGCCTGCTCGCCTATGCCGCCGCGTGCGCGTTTATTTTCCCTGCTTGGCATAATATTTCCTCAAAAATGCTGAACGATGTATTTCGCTTGCTCCGTACTTATCGAGCATTTCATAATGCAGTTTTGTGCCGTAGCCCTTATGCTTTTCAAAAGCATACTGCGGATATTCCTTTGCCATTTGCATCATATATCTATCCCTTGATACCTTTGCAAGTATCGAGGCTGCCGCTATAGATCGGCTCAGCGCGTCCCCCTTAACTATCGCTTCCGTTTTCATGCTTAGCTTTGGGAGAGAATTGCCGTCAACGAGTGCAATATCGGGCTGTTTGTCAAGAGCGGCAACCGCACGCTGCATAGCGAGCATAGCGGCGTTGAGTATATTAAGTTTTTCTATCTCCTCTACCGAAGCGGCCGCCACCGCCCAGCAGAGCGCTTTGCTCTTTATCTCTTCAAAAAGCTCGTCCCGCTTTTTTTCTGACAGCTTTTTACTGTCGTTTATCCCCTCTATTACCGTATCGGGAGCAAATATCACGGCGGCGGCGTAAACGTCACCCGCAAGAGGTCCTCTCCCCGCTTCATCTACTCCGCATACGATCGGATATTCATTATAATACCTTTTATCAAATTCGTAAAGTTCGCCGCTATTGTCAGTCTTTTTCTTCGTCATGTCGGTCTCTCCAAAGATATTCTTCCAAGTTTGCCGCCTCGAAATTCGTCAAGTACCGCCGCAGCCGCGCGTAACGTATCCGTCTCACCGCGCGAAATGAGAAATCCGCGCTTTTTGCCTATTCTTTCAAGGATCTCATAACCGCGCACACAGCCGACCGACTCTTCGGTATTTTCGGGAAGCCGATCAAGCGATATTCCGTATCTTTGGACAAGGTTTTGCGGATAATCTTTTTCCATAAATTCAAGAAAACGGCAGGCAAGATACTCCGTATCGAGAATATCATCTTTAACAGCGCCGGTAAACGCAAGCTTTTCTCCGACCTCTTTATCTTCAAATTTCGGCCAGAGAACGCCGGGCATATCGAGCAGCTCCGTACCGTCTGCAAGAGTTACCCATTGCTTTCCCCGCGTTACTCCGGGGCGATCCTCGACCTTTACCCGCTTTGCGCCCGCGATCCTGTTTATAAAGGAGGATTTGCCGACATTCGGTATACCCGCCGTCATGATCCTGACTTTTCTGCCCGTCATGCCCTTGTCATTCCAGCTTTTGCGCATATCGGCAGTTATTTCATTAAGCGCCAAGGTAAATTTATTAAGGCTTTTGCCGCTTCGGCAGTCGGTCGCGGCAGCTTTTATTCCCTTTCTCTTATAATGATCTATCCATTGCGAGGTAACAGTTTCATCGGCGGCATCCGCTTTATTCAGCAGTATTATTCTCGGCTTATTTCCTATCAATTTGTCCATTTCGGGATTTCTGCTTGAATAGGGTATCCTTGCGTCTGTCAGTTCGACAACAACGTCCACAAGCTTTAGATTTGCCTGCATTATCCTGCGCGTTTTTGCCATATGACCGGGAAACCATTGTACCTGTTCCGCTTCGCTCATACGCTTTGCCGCCTCCTTATCTGCTTTCAGCTGAGTTTTCCGAATTTATCCAAGGGTGAAAATCTGAAAAACGCCTTTCCGAGCACATCATCTGTGCTTATAAATCCTACCGATGCGGAACGGCTGTCGTTAGAGCCGTTTCTGTTATCGCCGAGGGCGAATATCGTTCCTTCGGGTACATGATATTCAAAAGCGGTCGCAGAGATCTGATATGACGTATCAAAAAGATCGCTCATTCTCATAGGCTCGCCAAGATACGGCTCGTCTAATTTTTCACCGTTTACCGTCACCGAATTATCGGCATAGTCTATCACTACCGTGTCGCCCTCAACGCCTATACAGCGTTTGATTATAGTTTTATTAAGTCCTCGGCAGTTGGCAACTATTATATCGCCGCGCTTTGGTGTATAATTGAAATGCACAAGGATAAGCTGCTGTTCATTTTCAAGAGTGGGCAGCATAGATGTTCCGTCTACCACCACCGAGCGGAAAATGAAACTAAATATCAGCAATACGATGAATTCGGCAAATACAAACGCCTCTAACCAGTCGAGCAGTTCGCCGACAAAGCCTTGCTTTTCCTCACTGACAGTATCTTTATTCTGATTTTCGTCCATAATAAAACGCCTCTTTTAATGCAAAAGGGCTTGAACCGCTTATAAAGCGCGGCAGAGCCTTTGCTTTTAAAATAATCATACATATTTATTATACCAAACTACGGCGATAAATGCAATAGCTTTCATATTTTTTTCATGATTTTATTTTTAATAAAATTTTTCGGTGTATGTCTCAGTCAGTCCGAGCAAAAAATGCGCGCACAGGCTTGTTGACCTATGCGCACCGAAAATTTTCTTATCTGATAGCTTCCTTGACCTTTGCAGCCTTTCCGACTCTGTCGCGCAGATAATAAAGTTTAGCGCGGCGAACCTTGCCTGCTCTTACGACCTCGAGCTTTTCAACAACGGGAGAATGTACGGGGAATACCCTTTCAACTCCGCAGCCGTGTGCGACTCTTCTTACCGTAAAGGTCTCGCTTATGCCGCCATGTTTCTTGGCGATAACAGTTCCCTCGAAGATCTGGATCCTGCTGGCTTTTTCGCCTTCCTTGATCCTTACATGGACCTTTACAACGTCTCCGACGTTGATAACGGGTACTTCCTTCTTCATGCTGTCCTGTGCGATAAGTTTCAAAGCGTCCATTTTAAAAAAACCTCCTAAAAAATCAGACATTCATACGCTTTAAAGCATATCCCTTGCAGGGACAAACGCCGCCGCGCCGTAAGCGCAGGCAAAGCCAGAGGACTGTCCGCTTTAATGTTCGCATCCGCCGCAAAGTGCGGACTTCTCATTAACCCCGCCGCATATTTAAGCAAGCATATGCAGGCAGCATACGCGGCGATACATTCGGACATACAAACCAAATGCTTATATATTATACCATATTTTCAAATCATTTTCAATAGCTTGCTATGTAAAAAGTTCGCCGTTTTCACAAAGGATTTTTGTGCGTTTTACATAAATTTCTTCCGCTTCAAGCTGATATTTATTCAAAAAAGCGTCGGTAAGCACCGAGGTGTTAAGATTGAGCGTGCCGCCTGCCGGCAGCGTCAGGACAATAAGCAGACTATCACCGTCCGCCAAAGCCTTGTCAAGCTTTACATACGGCTTTATATCTATGGTCTTTATACCCGCTTTCGCGCCGCGCTTGGGCTTTACCCTTTTTTGCGCTTCAATGCTGCTGCCGCTGTAAAACTCGCTGAAAAGCTGATATAAACGCTGCGCCGTGCAGTCGCTTGCCGTTATCCTTATCTCATACTCGGCGGAGCAAATTTGCGTATGCTTCATCTGCGGCTCATACGATCTGATAAAGTACAGCCCTTCGGGCATTGCCGCATTGAGCTTTTTGACCAGTTCATCATTATCTATGCGTTCTGTCAGCGCAATGTCAAGTATCTCCGTTTCGCTCTCCGCGCCAAGCGGCAGCGCTAACGGAAACATAAGGTACGCGTGCGGATTGAAACCTTGGGTATACCATATCGGGACGCCTGCGCGTTTAAAGGAACGCTGCATTGTCCTCATTAAGTCAAGATGAGATATATACTTTGCCCTTCCCTTTTTTGCAAAGATCAGCCTGTGATCGAAACGCTCTATCCTAAGATTCTGATTTTTTGGCTGCTCCACAATATACACCTCCGTATGCGCTGTCTATGCCGCAGCCCGAACAGCCGTCACGGCAGCTGCGGGTAGTCTGAGCGCGGTGCGCTTTTATATTCTCACGGACAAAAAAGCCTTTTGACACAAGATAATCAAGATGATCCCACGGGAACAGTTCATCATAAGGTCTGCGGCGGTTTGCGTAAAAGCTTTTTTCTATACCGCATTCTTCAAACGCCTCGTCCCATAGCTGCGGCTTAAAATGCTCGTCCCAGCTGTCAAGAGTACAGCCCTTTTTCCAAGCGGAATATATCACCTTGCCTACTCGTCTGTCGCCGCGTGCAAGCACAGCTTCAAGCACTGACGCAGGCTGCATATGATAGCTGAACCGTATCCTTTTAGAACGGATATTATCCATTATAAGTTTCTGCTTTCGCTCTATCTCTTCGGGCGTACACTGCGGCTCAAATTCAAAAGGCGTAAAAGGTTTGGGAACAAAGGTAGCCGTTGACAGCGACACCTGTATGCTCGGCGAACGCTTTTCCTTGGGAATCTCGTAATAAAGATCCACTATCCGCTGTGCAAGCTGAGCTATACCGATAACGTCCTCGTCCGTTTCGTCGGG
>CANPYF010000054.1 GCA_947587925.1 uncultured Ruminococcus sp. | reverse complement strand
CGCGCAGGCTTTGACGGAAATCGGAGGAGCAAAACGGGTAATCGCCGCATGTACTCACCCCGTACTCTCGGGTCCCGCAATCGAACGATTGGAAAAATCCGTGATAGAAAAACTCTATGTACTCAATACCATAGAATTGCCTCCCGAAAAGAAAATTCCCAAGATTCAGGAAGTCTCGGTTGCGCCTATCTTTGCCGAGGCAATAGAAAATATCTATTACGACAGACCTGTTTCCAAACTCTATGAATAACATATTTTTCCTCTTTTAACGGGAAAAACAGTGCGCCGACAGCCGCGGCAATGACTGCCGAAATTATTACCGCAAATCCCGATGATATAAATTCAAGACAATATTTTATCAAAACGCTTATTGCCGCCGCCAGTGCAACAACGATAAATACGCTGAGTTTTTTTCTCGCGGGAGGAACGATTATCGCTAAAAACATTCCGTACAGCACTATGCCCATGGCATTGTTTATCCGTTCGGGAAGCAGCTGACCGGCAGCCGCACCGAGCGCAGTACCGCTTACCCAGCCTAAAAATGCGACAAATATCATTCCATACATATATGCAGGCGTTATCGGGCGCTCCTGCGCCGAACAGACCGCAAAGATCTCATCGGTTATACCGTATGACGCGGCAAGCCTGTGGGGAAGAGTAAATTTCTCGTCAAGTTTTTGCGATAATGATATCGCCATAAGCGAATACCTGATGTTTATAGTTATCTGAACGAGTATCATTTCTATCAGCGCTCCGCCCGACGCAATTATCTCCACGCCTGCCGCCTGTCCCGCGGAGGTAAGATTCAACGCGGAAATTATCGCGGCGGTCAGAACCGACAGCCCCGACCTGACAGCCTTTATGCCGAATCCGAAGGATACCGACAAATACCCCAGCGCTATGGGTATGCCGTGTATCATTCCCTTTCTTAGCTCTTTTATCATTTTTTCCTCCTGTTGTTTTACAGCAGCGGTGCAACGAGCCTCATAAGCTGTCCCGTAAATTTTACAGAAAGCTTTTCGTTCTTTATGCTCTCATAGCTGACCTTTTGACACTTTTGAAGCGTCTGCGTAAAATCGCGCTCCATATCGGCGATATGATCGGTCTTGTAAAAAAATGTGGCACATTCAAAGTGATGATAAAGACTTCTGTAATCAAGATTTATCGTACCGACAACAGCCTTTATATCATCGGAAATAAACATTTTTGCATGGACAAAACCGGGGGTATATAAATATATCTCCACACCCGAATCGAGCAGTGTTTTAAAATAGGTCTTTGCAAGCGAATAGACAGCCTTTTTATCGGGTATGCCGGGAAGTATCAGCTTTACCTCGGTGCCGCGCTCGGCAGCGTATTTCAATGAATTAAGAAGCGAATCGTCGAGAATAAGATAAGGCGTCATGATATGTACATAACGGTTTGCGCGGTTGAGTATATCCATATATACCTTTTCGCCGACCTTGTCCTTATCGAGCGGATCGTCGCCGTAGGGGACTGCATAACCGCGCTGCTGCGGAAAGCTCTCGGCATGACCTAAAAAGGGAGCATAATCCGCGCTTTTTTCGTCAAGCGACCACATATTAAGAAACATTAAAGTAAGATTATCGACCGCTTTTCCCTCTATCTTTACGGCGTTATCCTTCCAGTGACCGAAGCGGTCTATGTGATTGATATACTCGTCAGCGAGATTTACACCGCCGTTAAAGCCCACCTTGCCGTCTATGACAAGTATTTTTCTGTGATCACGGTTGTTGTAATGGGTAGACATAAAGGGTATTATCGGAGAAAACATTTTGCATTTTATACCGAGTTTTTGGAGCATCTGAGGATAATTATAAGGCAAAAGCGATATGGCGCAGGTGCCGTCATACATAACGCGGACGTCCACGCCCGCTTTAGCCTTCTGCGCGAGAATGTTTAAGATAGTACCCCACATTTTGCCTTCATCAACAATAAAATATTCCATAAAAATAAATTTTTCTGCCTTTTGCAGTTCGGTTATCATATCGGCAAATTTATCTTCGCCCAAGGGGTAATACTTACAGCGGTTGCCGCTTGTGACGGGAAAAGCTCCGCTGCGGGCAAGATAGCGCACCATTGCAGCCGTTTCGGCGCTTTCCTTTTCCAGCGCGTCAAAGGTATCCTTATCCTGCGTTATATCATTTCTGTGTTCTTCTATCAGGCGTTTGCAGTTTTTTGTTTCCGTGCGGCTGCCAAGATCGGTTTTTGTATACAAATAAAACAAAGCGCCGAACACGGACGTAACAGAAACGACCAGTATCCATGTCAGCTTTGCAGAGCTGTCCATATCACTGTTTATAAGTGCGATTATGACGATCACGTTAAACAGTCCCACTCCGCCGAGCAGTTTATATATCATACCCGCATAGAATATCTGCACTACGGCGAACAATGCAACAGACAAAGCGAACAAAAGCAGCACTATCCCCGTTCTGCTGAACACTATCCTCAGCAATCCCTTTTTTCGTTTTTTAAGTAAATTCAATTCCGTCATAGAATATGTCAACTCCCATTTCGGTGTGATAATTTTTTTAATGCACATTAATTATAACATAAAATGAGTATTAAATCAAGGGGACGGGATAGTTATTTTGATAAAAATTCTACTGCGCATCTGAGTTATCAGCTTTGCCGATATGACAGTCCTTGTGCGGTGCGGTATTAAAATTAAAATATTAAAAAATCGTAAATTTTATATTTTCAAAAATAAAAACTGACCAAAACGAGTTCTGAAACGTTTATATATTGAAAGGAGGCTGAAAAGTGAGTATATCGAATGAAAAACCTATCGGTAACTGCGAGGAGGTTTTTACCGCTTACGGCAATATGCTTTTTCGTTTATGTTTCATTATGCTCGGCAGCGAAGCGGACGCTAAAGACGCTGTGCAGGATACTGTTGTGAGTTACCTTACTAAAAAAGACGGATTCAAAAACGCCGAACACGAAAAAGCTTGGCTCATCACGACCGCCAAGAACAAGTGCAGAGATATTTTCAGATCGCGATCACGGTATCGGGAAATAAATACAGAAGATCTGCAGGATATGCTGCCCGATGAAAAAGATTCAAATTGTATTGAAATATTGATGTCAATACCTGAAAAATATCGTCTTGTGCTGACGCTTTATTACATCGAAGGTTACAAAGTAAATGAGATCGCAAAAATTATCGGGAAAACTCCCTCAGCCGTAAAAATGCGTTTACAGACAGGCAGGAAAATGCTTAAAGAAATTTACATAAAGGAGGGTTTTTAATGGATTACGAAAATTTGAAAATTTCCGCAGGGAAGATCGTAATGTCTGAAAAAACAAAAGAGGAGCTTATTAAAAATTGTGAAAGTATCGCGGAGGAAAAAAATATGAATAGAAAAAAAACGTTTCAAAAAAATACTGCCGTTATCGCCGTTGTGGCCGCTTGCTTGTGCTGTACGGCGGCAGGTATAGTTTATCATCACGGCTTTTTTAAGGATATTGTGCGCTTTGACGGCGCTGTTGTCGGAACAAAATACGAACAGGCAACAGATGAAATAAAGGTATCCGCTGCAGCCGATACGGAAAAAATAACTATCACTGTCAAAGCAGTCGACCCTTCGGCGTATCCGTATGCGGAAATTGAAAATATAAAATTGAACGACTATAAGATCGTTGATAAAAACGGGAAAACCGTTATTGACAATTTGCCGCTTGAAGAATCGGATTTTTCTGACGGCACAGCGGAGATAACCATTCCTTTGAAAGATATTGAAAATGGCGATCACAAGCTGATAATCAGTTCCTTTGTCGGAGGATCAAAAGGCGATCAGCCGCTGATGATCAGCGGAAAATGGGAAGTTGATTTTACTTTTTGATGTCTGTTAAACCGGTTTAAAATTGATGAAAAACGAAGTTTGAATTTTCGCCGAGGATAAATTCTTTGAGATTTTCACAGCCGAAAAATGCGTTGTATCCAATGCTCATGACCCAAACAAATCCTTATCTTATATATTTCGGTCGGTGATATGATCATTACATCTTTTGAATTTTTCCAAACAGAATAACATTTTATGAAACATAAAAAGGACATGGCATTATAAGCGTCATGTCCTTTTGATCTGTTAGCTATAATATCAGCCGTGACGGCGAAAATTTTTTTATTTTAGGAAATCATTTATAATTTCCGTCTGCTATAAACATGGCGTCGCCAAAGGAAAAAAATCTGTATTTTTCCTGCACGGCAAGCTTGTATGCCGACATGGTCTTTTCGTATCCGAGGAAAGCCGAAACAAGCATTATAAGCGTGCTTTCGGGCAGATGAAAATTCGTTATCAGCCCGTCAATTACCTTGAATTTAAAACCGGGATAGATAAAAATATCCGTCCTTCCCTCGCAGGGACGTATCTCGCCGAACCGCTGCGCGGCAGCTTCGAGAGTGCGGCAGCCTGTCGTACCCACGGCTATTACTCTTCCGCCGTTTTCCTTGGTCTGCTTTATCAGCTCCGCGGTACGCTGAGGTATCTCGTAATGCTCGCTGTGCATTTTGTGGTCTATAACACGCTCCTCCTTTACCGGTCTGAATGTGCCGAGACCGACATGGAGCGTGACATACGCTATATTGATACCCCTTGCCTCAATGTCCGAAAGCATTTGCTTTGTAAAATGAAGTCCCGCAGTGGGCGCGGCTGCCGAGCCTATTTCACGCGAATAGACCGTCTGGTAACGTTCGTTATCCTCAAGTTTTTCCGTTATGTACGGCGGCAGCGGCATCTGTCCTATCTGCTCAAGTGCCGAAAATATATTGCCCTCGCGCACGGTAAATTTTGCGATACGGTTGCCGTCCTCAAGAACATCGGTTATTACCGCTTCGATAAGCCCGTCCCCGAAAATAAAACGCGAGCCGGGCTTCGCTTTTTTTCCCGGACGGCAAAGTATCTCCCATTCATTTTCGCCCTTCTGCTCTAAAAGCAGAAATTCTATAAAACTTTGGGTATCCGCTCGGACACCGTATATCCTCGCAGGCAAAACGCGCGAATCGTTCAATACCAGTAAATCACCTTTGTTAAGATGGTCGCATAAATTGTAGAAACGGTCATGAAAACATTCCCCGCTTTGGCGGTCTATGACCAGAAGCCTTGATGAATTTCTCGGCTCCGCAGGGTGCTGGGCTATAAGTTCCTTGGGAAGTTCATAATAAAAATCCGATCTTTTCATGCTGTCGATATTCTGCATGATCTTCCTCCTTGTCGTATTTTACAAAAAATTAATATTTTTTTCTGTTTAGCTATTGACATTGGCTGAAATATCTGCTATTATTAAACTGAACAGATAGAGGCGCGGTCAAGATCAGTAGTTCATTTCCATTCGGGGGCGTTTCCCGAACGCCGATATAGAGTGGACGAAAGGCAAGACCGCCGAAGCACGCAGCGCGGGGCTGCGATGCTGACTGCATATCCGAACAGGTGTGCGGTTGTCATCATTACTTTATGGTGGAGTGCTATCGGCATTTATAATGTCAACATTCTTATTATATTGTATGATGACCGGTTTTTCAACCGGTTTTTTCAATGTTTCAATATTTTTCACCCAATTTTAACATTTTCGCAAGAAAATGCTTTTTCGCAAGAAACCGCACAACGAATTTGCACGGAGCCGTGCAGATCACAATGTAAAGGAGTTATTTATCATGAAGAAATTTAAAGTCGGTATAATCGGCGCAACGGGTATGGTGGGACAGCGATTCTCCCTTATCCTGAAGGATCACCCGTGGTTTGAGGTGGTATGCGTTGCCGCATCATCACGTTCGGCAGGCAAAACTCTCAAAGAAGCGGTCGGAAACAGGTGGGCAATGACCGAGCCTATGCCCGAAGCTATCGCGGATATGATCGTGCTTGACGCCGAAAAGGACATTGATAAAATAGCGGGTATGGTCGATTTTGTTTTCTGCGCCGTTAATATGAAAAAAGACGAGATCAAGGCGCTCGAAGAAAAATATGCAAAAGCCGAGATCCCCGTTATCTCGAACAATTCGGCACACAGACACACGCCCGACGTTCCTATGGTAATACCCGAGATAAACCCCGACCATATCGAGATAATCCCCTCGCAAAGAAAACGTCTGGGCACAAAGCGCGGATTTATCGCAGTTAAATCAAACTGCTCGCTGCAAAGCTACGTCCCCGCTCTTGCTCCGCTGATGAAGGATTTCAAGGTAACAAAGGCGCTGACCTGCACATATCAGGCAATTTCGGGCGCGGGAAAAACGTTTGAAACGATGCCGCAGATACTTGACAATGTTATCCCTTATATAGGCGGCGAAGAGGAAAAAAGCGAGATAGAGCCGCTGAAGATCTGGGGAAAAATAGAGGGTGACGCCATAGTCCCCGCCACAGAGCCCAACATCACCGCTCAATGCCTCCGAGTACCCGTTTCGGACGGTCACACGGCGGCGGTATTCGCTTCCTTTGAAAAGAAACCGACCAAGGAGCAGATGCTCAAAGCATGGGCAGAATTCAAGGGCGTTCCGCAGGAACTGGAGCTGCCGAGCGCACCCAAGCAGTTTTTGCATTATTTTGAAGAGGACGACCGTCCGCAGGCTAAACTTGACCGCAACATAGAGGGCGGCATGGCGGTCTGCATAGGCAGACTGCGCGAGGATACGCAGTATGACTATAAATTTGTCTGCCTTTCGCACAATACTCTCCGCGGAGCGGCAGGCGGCGCTGTGCTTTTAGCAGAGCTTCTTGCGGCTAAGGGGTATCTTGACTGATGGACATTGAGATAAGACGCTGCACAAGCGCCGATGTCGATATTCTTATGCAGATGACCTATGAACTTATGGAATATCACGATATGACAGAGATATTTTCTCTTACAAAAGAACGCTTCTGCGAACTGCTCGACAGTGAAAAATTGATAAGTTATGCGGCTTTTGCGGATTCTCAGCCTGCCGGTGTGATAAATTATTTTTATAAGCTTACCACATTCAGCGGCAGAAAAATCCTCTATCTTGAAGATCTGTATGTAAGAGAAAAATACAGGCGTTCAGGCATTGCGGGAAAATTCTTTGATATTTTAAAGGAAAATGCCAAGGAAAACGACTGCGAATATATCGAATGGAAATGCGCCGATTTTAACGAAAGCGCGAAGCGCTTTTATGAGGCAATGGGTTCAAAGCCGATGGACGGCTGGACGACATACACCTACGGCTGCAAAATTTTATGATACAAATTATGAAAGGAGTATGGTCTTAAATTATGAAAAAGACTGTTTTCACAGGCGCGGGCGTTGCTATCGCCACACCGATGACCGATAATGATGAGATCAATTTTGCCGAACTCGGCAGACTTATAGATTTTAATATCGAAAACGGAACGGACGCAATTATAATCTGCGGAACTACGGGAGAAAGTGCGGCTATGACAGACGAGGAGCATATAGCCTGCATAAAGTTTGCCGTTGAACATACTGCGGGCAGGGTACCCGTTATCGCGGGCGCAGGCTCTAACCATACAAGCTATGCCGTTCACCTCGCACAGGAGGCTGAAAAACTCGGCGCTGACGCGCTGTTAAGCGTTACGCCTTATTACAACAAGACCTCGCAGACAGGACTTGTCAAGCATTTCACCGAAATTGCAAATTCCGTTTCTATCCCCGTGATACTTTACAATGTGCCTTCGCGCACGGGCGTTAATATTTCCGTGGATACGCTCAAAACGCTTTCTAAGATCGAAAATATCGTTGCCGTAAAGGAAGCGAGCGGAAATATCAGTCAGGTGGCTAAGATCAAGGAAGCCTGCGGCGATGATCTGGATATATATTCGGGCAACGACGATCAGATAATCCCCATTATGTCGCTCGGCGGCAAGGGAGTCATCTCGGTGCTTTCAAACTGTATGCCTAAAGAAACTCACGACATTACCGCGCTTTGCCTTGAAAATAAATATGATGAAGCAAGAGCGCTTGCCATGAAAACGCTGTCATTTGCAAACGTGCTGTTTTGCGATGTAAACCCGATACCTGTCAAGGAAGCGCTCAATATCATGGGATTCAAAGCAGGTCACTGCCGTATGCCCCTTTGCGACACGAGCGACGCTAACAAAGCACTTATCAAAGCCGAAATGGAAAAGCTCGGTCTGGTGGGCTGTGTGAAATAACAAATTATGTAAAGGAAGTTTAATAAACATGACTAATATCGCCATATGCGGAGCCTGCGGAAAAATGGGCAGGGTAATAGCCGATATAATTTCAGACAGAAAGGATTGCCGCACCTTAGCGGGTATTGACAAAGCCGCCGTTCAGTATGCCGACTTCCCTGTTGTCACGCTGCCGTGCGAACTGCCCGAAAAGCCTGATGTTATAATTGATTTTTCTCACCCGTCGTCGCTTGACGATCTGCTCGAATACGCTAAAACAAACGGCGTACCGATAGTTGTGGCGACCACCGGCTATACGGATGAGCAGATAATGAAAATAAAAATGGCAGCCCAGTCTATCCCCGTATTTTTTACGTTCAATATGTCGCTCGGCATAAATCTGCTTGCCGAGCTTGCCGCAAAAGCCGCCGCGGTACTCGGCGGTCAGTTCGATATAGAAATAATCGAAAAGCATCACAATCAAAAGATAGACGCTCCGAGCGGTACAGCGATAATGCTCGGCGATTCTATCAATAACGTGCTTGAAGAAAAATGCAGCTATGTTTACGACCGTCATTCGGTCAGGGCAAAACGCGCTAAAAATGAAATAGGTATGCACTCGGTGCGCGGCGGCACTATCGTCGGCGAACATGAAATAATTTTCGCAGGAAGGGACGAAGTCGTCACCCTTAAACACGAGGCTTATTCAAAAAGCGTGTTTGCGGTCGGCGCAGTAAATGCAGCCGTATTTCTCAGCGGCAAACCCGCGGGACTTTATGCCATGAACGATATGCTTGCCTGATAATTTACCATAAAAGATCAGCCCGATACAGCAGCTTAGCCGTATCGGGCTTTTTACATCAGACGAAAGCTCCCTGAGCTTTTATTTTTTCAAGCTTGTCGGACTTCGGTATCTTGCGAAGATATTTGTAGCAGTTTTTATATTCGGTGTAAGCCGCCGAAAATTCCTCGTCCGTCGGCTGATAACCTCCGAAGCAGGTCTTTTCAAACAGGTCAAGTATCAGGTTCGGGCATACTCCCCTGCTGTCGAGCAGATATTGCCTAAGCATTTTTACCGTATATGCGGAAAAATCAGCTTTGGCGGAGAAGTTTGCAAGTTTTATGATGTTTGCATAAAGCATGAGCGTTTTTGCGGCGGGAGCTTTGAATCTCAGCCTTAACCTGAAGATCATCTCGATTATGCGGTCAAGAAGCAGAATAAATACTATGGCAAAAACAACTATGATAACGATAAGGAATCTGCCGAGAACCATTAAAAATGTATTTGTATCAAAATTTTGCTGCGGTATCTGCATATATCCCGAAACGGTAGGATCAAATGTTACCCAGCCCGCGCCTGCGATATATACCTCCGTCCATGCGTGAGCATACGACCCGCGTATCAAAAATGTGTCCTCGTCAGTCTTTTCAAATGCGGCGTATCCTTCGACATACCTCGCGGGCAGACCTATAGAACGCGCCATGAGCGTCATTGCCGTCGCGTAATTGGAGCAGGTACCCGTTTTGTTATCAAAGATAAACGCTTCTATAGACTCGTCCTCGGGTACAAATTCAAGGTCGTAAATATAACCGTTAGCTTCAAAATAATTTTCAAGCGCTTTTGCTTTCGCATAATCGCCGTTCATACCCTCTGTTATGCTGTAGGCAAGCTGCGTTACCCTGTCGTCCACATAAGCGTACCGCTCGCCGTAGTTAGTCCTTGCGTGAGTATAATCATCATACAACCGCTGAGCGGCTTGCTTGTCGGCGTCATCTGTAAAGCTGTCGTTTAAAATATCATTTTCAAGCTTTTTTGAAAATTCATTTCCGTCCAATGCGGCGGCATACAAGGCATCATAATACTGCTCGGTCGGCTCGTAAAATTCAAACGTATCGTCAAGCGGCTGCGGGTCGCTGCCGCGGTTATACGCTCTGCGGTATATCTCACCGTGAGGATATTTATTATAATCTGATTCGGAATAATCTACCTCGTCAATGATAGCGCCGTAAGGGGCGGGCAGATACATGGGCGCATAGCTTTCATCATACACCCTTGCCTGCGAGCGCGCCACAAAGCTGCTTTCCGACCCCGCGTCATAATATCCGAGCCTGCTCATGTCCGCGTAAATATCGTTATAGGTATATTCGGGATTGTTCGGGGTAAGCAGTTCCCCGTATTCATCACTTGTGCTTTCGCCGAACGGTTCTTCGTTGTCCCAGACATTTCCGTTAAAATAATCAAAGGATTGCCTGCGCAAAAAATAATTTGCGGCGTTCCCTTGCGTTGAAAAATAAAAGAGAGGATCGGAAGAAGGCTGCGATGTTCCGTATCTTCGTGAAGAAGTCTGGGAAAGCGAGCCGTCATCTCCCGCGCCTGTCGCGTTGGTATCCACCGCGTTGAAATAGTTTGAATCCCTTTCAAGCTTCGACTGATATTCGGGCTTTTCTATCATCATGGTAACAGCGCCCGTAACAGAAACGAATATCGCTATGCTTATGATGTACGAAAGGTCTACCTTGAGCTTGCCGCGTTTTTCGGCGGTCACGGCGGGATCTATCCTTCGGTTGTGTACCATTACCGCTATATAAAGCGTGATTATTATGGTGACAAGCACTTCGGGGATCTCCTCAGCGCGTTTTGCGTATATTACAAATGGGAATAATATTGAAAGCATTACGCCGAGACTGCGGTATCTTACCTGAGTAAAATAAAATAATATAGATATTACAAAATATCCGCCGAACAAAAATACGGCATTTAAATAAAGCGGAAGGTTTACATATGAACCTTCATCACCGTAAAACCATGAAAGTATGATAGTCCCGTAGCTTACTGCGCCCGCAAAAAGCATTCTGAACGACAAAACAAACACCAAGGTCAGTATCGCCAAATAGATAGCTCCGCCGATTATCCTTTTGGTTTTCAGCTTGTCAAACAGCGTGAAGAGCAGCAGTTCGGCTGCAAAAAATATCACGGTGTATAATACGCACATAGGTCTGTAGAGCGTGTATATTACTGCGAAGCATACAGACGCGCCGAGAAGTGCGGGACAGATATAGCGGTTAAGGCGCGAAGCAGTGTTTTTATTCATTTTTCATAACACCTCCGCGGTCAGTCTGTCTTCTTTCTGAACTCAAAATCGGTCGAGATAGTCCAGAAATTTTTTCCGATATTATTAAGCGAAGCGATAGAAGCGGATATAAGCAGCGCTTCGGGTTGGAGCGTCAATATCTCAGTGACCGACTGTGTATTTTCATTGGCAGCGGCAGTAAAGCATATCGGCGTTTTGCCCGAACTGATTATTTCGGGCGGTATTATCTGCTTGGGCGTTGAAGGCACATATTCTGACAGTGTCTCCTGAATAAGATAAACATCAGCAATGGTCTTTATCTCGCTTTTTTGCCACATATTATCGTAATATATGAAAAAGGCAGCCTCCTTGCCCTCTTTTATCAGCATTGTAAACATTGCAAGAGCGCCCTCTATAACATTATCGCGCACTTTAAGCGTTTCCTCAGAGACGGTCGCCACCGGGCAGTCAAGGAAAAACATTTGTCCTGCCGAAGTCGTTTTTTCATCAAGGCGCACCATATATATATCGCGCTTTGACGAAAGTTTCCAGTTTATTTTTTTGATCGGATCGCCGGGATAATACTGCCTGTGGTCGTAACCGGGCATACCTGTCGCACCGATAGCGTTTTCATCTGTTTCCTCTTCATCATCATTATCGGAAAACTGCGAAGCGGTTTTTAAAAAATCGGTCTGCACGACAGCGTCGGGAATATTCGGGTAAACAGCGACCTTTATCACCGCCGTTTCAAGCGGCAGCCTTATGGCAAGCGAAAAGATACCGAGAAAGTCAGAAAGCCTTACGTTGATTATCCTGATCTCTGCCCTTCCCGAATATTTTGCCGTATACGGAATATTTATGGTATTTACCTCTCTGCCCGCCACCGCGCCTTTGAACAGCTTTTCCTCTTTAAGCGCAAGATGCTCCGAACAATCGGCGGTTATTTCTATTATCGGCGAGGGTATAAGAAAACGCTTGCTGATATTGACGCTGCATATAAGATCGTCGCCCTTGGTAAGGATAGTTTTATCCGCTTTGACATCAAATCTAAGCGAGCCTTTTACCAAAAATGTCAGCACAACGGAAATTATCAGCGCGCAGATAAGCGCAAGGGTAAGGATTATCCCTACCGTGCCGTCAATGTATACAGCTACCCATATAGTTATACATATACAGCCGAGGTAACCGAGAATGCTTTTTATCGTATTCCACATTTTTCTCACTTGACCTTTTTATTTCACGGGTACGGGTACTGAAAGCGCGACCTGCTCCATTACCGCTTCGCCGTCCGCATAAGCCGATTTTCCTTTTGGCGAAAGCATAAGCCTGTGGGATATAACGCAGGACATCATAGCCTTTACATCATCGGGTACAACGTAATCCCTGCCCATAATATAGGCATAGGATTTCGCCGATTTAAGCAGAGCGATACCCGCACGCGGTGACGCGCCGAGTTTTATAAGATCGGAATTTCTCGTAGCGTTAAGAAGTGCGACTATATATTCCTTTATGCTGTCCGTACAGTGCACGTTCTTTACCGCATTGATATGCTCCTTAACATCATTTATTGTCATAACAGCGTCAAGCTTTGCCGCAAACTGCGGAGTTTCCGAACGGCTGATTATATCAAGTTCTTCTTCCGCTGTAGGATAACCCATTGATATTTTCATAAGGAATCTGTCCATCTGGGCTTCGGGGAGATGATATGTTCCGTATGTTTCAACAGGATTCTGCGTTGCCATTACCATAAACGGCGCGGGCAGCGCTATGGTTTTTCCGTCAAGGGATATCTGATGTTCCTCCATTACCTCCAAAAGGCTCGACTGAGCCTTCGGCGAAGCGCGGTTGATCTCATCTGCAAGCAGGAAATTGCAGAGCGCCGCGCCCTCTTTATATTCAAGTTCGCGCGTCTGCGGGTTTATCATTGAAAATCCGACTATATCTGACGGCATGATATCCGGCGTAAGCTGGATACGGTTAAATTTGCCCTCAACGGAACTTGCAAGCGCGGAAACAAGGCGTGTTTTTCCGACACCCGGAACGTCCTCGATAAGTATATGTCCCTCGGCAAGCATTGCGCACACGACCTTAATTATCGGCTCACGTTTTCCGACTATTATTTTCTCGATATTGCGTATCAAAAGCTCGATTTTTTCATTCATTTTTTATAACTACCTCCTGCGGAATATATATCAATTTATTATTTTTATTATAGCACATTTCGGGCTGTCATGTCAACATTAAATTTAATATAGCGGGTCTTTGACTTGCTTACAGTTATATTATAGCACGGAATACGATTTTTGAGAAGTTTCTTTTGGTTTATTAGTTATAACCAAAAGTTACAATCGTGTGAGAAACAGCATCGGAACGATCTGAACAACAGTTGTTAAAATACTAAAACAAGATCAGTAAATCTATGCAGACCGAATGCCGCCTGCCGCGAGAGGGGGTAAGTGCGTCTCTTCTCAATTGATAAAAAGAAGTTTTTAGAGCGTGTATAAATGTTTGGTGGGAGGAAATTCGCTTTCGGCAAATTTCAGTTTTTGACTCGCCTTCGTGCGAGCGTGGGAGGAGAGGAAATTCGCCAACGGCGAATTTCAGTTTTTGCGGAGCCTTCGTGCGAACATGGGGAGGAGAGGAAATTCGCCAACGGCGAATTTCAGTTTTTGACGCGCGTAATGGGAAAGTTGTAAAATAAAATGACACAAAAAAAGAATGACTCAAAGTGAAAACTGTGATATAATGTAAGTGACGA
>CANPYF010000053.1 GCA_947587925.1 uncultured Ruminococcus sp. | reverse complement strand
CCTATGCGCGTACAGCTTAAATTCGCTCTTTCCTGGTGGCATACCATGGGCGGCGACGGTACGGATATGTTCGGCGTGGGTACGGCGGATAAATCGTGGGGCGAGGACGACCCCGCAAAGCGTGCTATAGCTAAGGTGGACGCGGCTTTTGAACTTATGGATAAACTTTCTATAGATTATTATTGCTATCACGACCGCGACCTTTCGCCCGAATACGGCAGCCTTGCAAAGACTAACGAGGAACTTGACAAGGTAGTCGCCTATTGCAAGCAAAAACAGCAGGAAACGGGCAAAAAGCTGCTTTGGGGCACGGCAAAGTGCTTCGATCACCCGCGCTATATGCACGGCGCAGGCACTTCTCCGAGCGCGGACGTTTTCGCTTACGCTGCCGCGCAGATCAAAAAGGCGATAGAAACTACCGTTGAACTCGGCGGCAACGGCTACGTTTTCTGGGGCGGACGCGAGGGCTATGAAACGCTGCTCAATACCGATATGGCGTTGGAACTTGACAATATGGCGCGGCTGATGAGAATGAGCGTTGATTATGCGCGTTCTATCGGCTATACGGGCGATTTCTACATAGAGCCTAAGCCCAAAGAGCCTACCAAGCATCAGTATGATTTTGATACCGCGACCGTTCTCGGATTTTTGAGAAAATACGGTCTTGATAAGGATTTCAAGATGAATATAGAAGCTAACCACGCGACGCTTGCGCAGCATACCTTCCAGCATGAACTGAGAGTTGCAAGAGATAACGGCGTGTTCGGCTCTATCGATGCCAACCAGGGCGATATGCTGCTCGGCTGGGATACCGACCAGTTCCCCACCAACGTTTATGACGCCGCACTGTGTATGTACGAGGTGCTGAAAGCCGGCGGCTTTACCAACGGCGGACTTAACTTTGACGCAAAGGCGCGCCGCGGCTCTTACACCAAAGAGGATATTTTCTACAGCTACATAGCGGGTATGGATACCTTCGCGCTCGGTCTGAGGATAGCCGCCAAGCTTATCGAGGACGGCAGACTTGACAAATTTGTCGAGGACAGATACGCTTCGTGGAAGAGCGGCATAGGCGCGGATATAATCAGCGGAAAAGCAACGCTTGCCGACCTTGAAAAGTACGCGCTTGAAAAGGGCGAAGTCACCGATTCGCTCTCAAGCGGCAGACAGGAACTGCTCGAGAGCATACTCAATCAGATCATGTTCACTGTCTGATCGACCCATTAATTTTTGCAAACCACTCATATAATATTTATCCCCCAATACTTTTTTTCACCGCCGTACAGCCCTATATGTACGGCGGGCATTTTTAGATTACATATTTTTTATACGTTGGGTGAATACTATTAGATAGATGGGGGTTTAACGTTAGTTTGTTTATGAAAAGAACGCCGCACTATTAAAATTAATAGTGCTTGCTTTTAAGAGGTCAGATGTCTGAACCTGCGGTTCAGACGGTAGAAGAGAGGTAAGAAGTAAGATGTCTGAACTTCGGTTCAGAGGTCTGAACTTCGGTTCAGAGGTCTGAACTTCGTTCAGACGGTAGAAGAGAAGTAAGAAGCCTTCGGCGGGATCAACAGCCTGAGAATATTATTTCCCTATTAGTTTACAAAACGTTGTTGACTTTGCAGGAAAAATATGTTATTATATAGCTGAAAAGCATTCGGGTATGATAAACATAAACGTGAAAAAGAAAGGAAAGTGGTGCGGCTTGACAGAGTTTAAAAAGGAATGGGACGGCTTTAAGCCGGGCAGGTGGAGCGACAGCTCTGTTAATGTCAGGGATTTTATCAAAAAGAATTATACGCCCTATGACGGCGATGAGGAGTTTCTCGCGCCGCCGTCTGCGGCTACCGCCAAGCTGTGGGACAAGGTGCTTGCACTGTTTGAGGAAGAACGCAAAAAAGGCGGCGTGCTCGATATGGATACCGAGATCGTTTCGACCATCACTTCTCACCCTGCGGGCTATATCGACAAGGAACTTGAACGTATCGTCGGACTTCAGACGGATAAACCGCTCAAACGCGCTTTGCAGCCGTTCGGCGGCATAAGAATGGCTGTCAACGCCTGCAAGCAGTACGGTTATGAGGTGGATAAAAATATCGTCGATATTTTCACAAAATACCGCAAGACACATAATCAGGGCGTGTTTGACGCCTATACCCCCGAAATGAAACTTGCGCGGCACGCGGGAATAATCACGGGTCTGCCCGACGCTTACGGCAGAGGAAGGATAATCGGAGATTATCGGCGCGTAGCCCTTTACGGTATCGACCTGCTCAAAAAGGATAAACAGGAGCAGATAGATACTTCTCTCATCAGAATGACGAGCGAAAATATACGTTTGCGCGAAGAACTTGCCGAACAGCTCCGTGCGCTTGACGACCTCGCCGAGTTGGGACGCATATACGGCTTTGACATCACCCGCCCCGCGGCTAACGCGCAGGAGGCTGTGCAGTGGCTCTATTTCGGCTATCTGGCGGCTGTCAAGGAGCAGAACGGCGCGGCTATGTCGCTCGGCAGGACTTCGACATTCCTCGACATTTATATACAGCGGGATATTGAAAGGGGTCTGCTTGACGAAAGCGGCGCACAGGAACTTATCGACCAGTTCATAATGAAGCTGAGAATGATAAAATTTGCGCGTACCCCCGAATATAACGCGCTGTTTTCGGGCGACCCCACATGGGTGACCGAATCTATCGGCGGGCTGACCGTAGACGGTGAGCATATGGTGACAAAGACCTCGTTCAGGTATCTGCATACGCTGGAGAATTTAGGACCTGCGCCCGAGCCGAACATGACGGTATTGTGGAGCGTAAAACTCCCGCAGAGTTTTAAACGCTACTGCGCGAAAATATCCATAAAAACTTCGTCGGTGCAGTATGAAAACGATGACCTTATGCGCGCCGTTCACGGTGATGATTACGCCATAGCCTGCTGTGTATCCTCAATGAGGATAGGCAAAGAAATGCAGTTTTTCGGCGCAAGGGCAAACCTTGCAAAGTGCCTTCTTTACGCCATAAACGGCGGTGTGGACGAAAAGACCAAACAGCAGGTAGGACCCAAGTACCGCCCGATAACGAGCGAATATCTTGACTATGACGAGGTAATGGAGCGCTATGAGGACATGACCGAATGGCTGGCGGGACTTTATGTCAACACGCTGAATATCATACACTATATGCACGATAAATATGCCTACGAAAAAATACAGATGGCTCTTCACGACCGTGATGTAAAAAGGTATTTTGCGACAGGCATAGCGGGGCTTTCGGTGGTGGCTGATTCGCTTTCGGCGATAAAATACGCCAAAGTAAGATGTATACGCGACGAGGACGGCATTGTTACCGATTATGAGGTCGAGGGGGATTTCCCCAAATACGGCAACAATGACGACAGGGCGGATAAGATCGCGGTGGATATAGTCCGCAGTTTTATGAACAAGATAAGAAAACACCACACCTACCGCAGGAGCGTGCCCACCATGTCTATCCTTACGATAACCTCAAACGTGGTCTACGGCAAAAAGACAGGCTCAACGCCTGACGGAAGAAAAATAGGCGTACCGCTTGCCCCCGGCGCAAATCCCATGCACGGCAGAGATACCCACGGCGCAGCCGCTTCGCTTGCAAGCGTTGCAAAACTGCCGTTCAGGCACGCACAGGACGGTATCTCAAACACCTTTTCGATAATACCCGACGCGCTCGGTTCTGACGACAGCGTTATTATCGGAGATATAGACCTTGCGGGTATCGGCAACTCCGTTGCTGATGATAACGAACAGGAAGGAGAATGACAAAAATGGGTTATATGTTAAAAAAAGAGGACAACGGCACAGGCGAGCCGGAGGATCTTGCAAGAGTGATAGACAAGCTGCTTGCTGACGGAAGCGGCAGGCTCACTGTGGATCTTGACGATATGCAAAACGGCATAACCTTTACCACGACCAAAACGACCGACTGCGGCAGGCTCGGCGCTTGTGCGCAGCCCACCGAGGACATTGACGAACAGGAGGGAGATGATCTGAAATGACGGACAGCAGCAGGATAGACAACCTTGTCGGTCTGCTTGACGGATATGTCGAAAAGGGCGGACATCATCTCAACGTAAACGTTTTTGACCGCGAAACGCTCATTGACGCGCAGGCTCACCCCGAAAAATATCCGCAGCTTACCGTGCGCGTATCGGGATACGCAGTCAATTTCACCAAGCTGACCAAGGAACAGCAGGACGACGTTATCTCGCGCACTTTCCACGATTCTATCTGATAAATTTTGCATAAAAAACGGGAACGGCAGCTTAACGCTAAGTCGTTCCCTATTTTTTTAATTTTTATTTGAAAATTTTTTTGAATATCTCAGCTATCTTAAACGAATATGTTATCGACCCGTCCGAGCTGTCCGAACCGCCCTTTCGGTCGGAAGCCGCCGCGCTTGCAAACTGCGGAAAAATGAAAAGTTCGTTCCTCAAGTCTTTATCCGTTCGGGTAAGGTCGTTACCCGAATGGGTAACGACGGTATTGCCTGTGTACGGCGTACATAACATCACCGCCGCCATAGAGATAAACAATGCTTTTTTTATCCTGCCTACCATTTTCAATGCTCCTTTTCCGATAAAAATGCTGCACCCTTTAGTCCCCTCCCCCGCTCGCATTGGGGGAGGGGAAACGGGTATCTATACACATTATCGGAGGAAATATAAAGCATTATTCAATTTTTTTGAAATATTTTTTATGGGGCAAAATTTTCAATCCAACTCGAACGCGCCGGTGTAAAGCTGATAGTATTTACCCTTTTGGGCGATAAGTTCGTCATGGCTGCCGCGCTCGATTATCCTGCCTTGTTCGAGTACCATTATCACGTCCGAATTGCGTACCGTGGAGAGCCTGTGCGCGATAACGAATACCGTTCTGCCGTACATCAGACCGTCCATGCCGCGCTGTACGAGCGCTTCCGTTCTCGTGTCGATAGACGAGGTCGCTTCGTCAAGTATCATGACGGGCGGGTCTGCCACCGCCGCACGGGCAATGGAGATAAGCTGACGCTGACCCTGCGAGAGATTCGCGCCGTTGCCCTTTAACATGGTATTGTAACCCTCGGGCAGACGGGTGATGAAATCATGCGCATTCGCAAGCCGCGCGGCTGCTATGCACTCTTCGTCGGTCGCGTCAAGGTTGCCGTAGCGGATATTGTCCATGACCGTACCCGTAAAGAGATTTACGTCCTGAAGTACGATACCGAGCGAACGGCGCAGATCGTCTTTCTTTATTTTGTTGATGTTTATCCCGTCATAGCGTATCTTTCCGTCCGCAATATCGTAAAAGCGGTTGATAAGATTGGTTATCGTTGTCTTGCCCGCGCCCGTTGCGCCGACAAAGGCTATCTTTTCGCCCGAATTTGCAAATATCGTAACGTCATGCAGCACTATCTTTTCGGGTACATATCCAAAATCCACCTGATTCAGCTCGACAACGCCCTGCACTTTCGTCAGCGTTACCGAACCGTCCTCCTTGTGCGGGTGCTTCCATGCCCAGATGTTGGTGCGCTCCTGACATTCAACAAGCGTTTCGCCTTCATATTTAGCATTAACAAGCGTTACATAACCCTCGTCCGTTTCGGGCTGCTCGTCAATGAGCGTGTAAATTCTTGTCGCGCCCGCGAACGCCATTGCAACGGCGTTTATCTGCTGGGATACCTGAGAGATGTTGTTGCAGAACTGCCTTGTTATGCCGAGGAATGGAACGACTACGGCAATGCTAAGCGCCTTGCCCGAAATGGATATATTGCCTATGCCCGAGGTCAGCAGCAGACCGCCGACAAACGCCATGAGTATATACATGATATTTCCTATATTTCCCATTATCGGCATGAGTATGTTGGCAAACTTGTTGGCGTTCTCCGAATCCTTGTTGAGCTGCTCGTTTATCTTGTCAAAATCGTCCTTTGAACGCTCCTCGTGGCAGAATACCTTTACGACCTTTTGTCCTTCGATCATTTCTTCAATGTAGCCCTCCGCCTTGCCGAGCGAACGCTGCTGCTTGACGAAATAATTAGCACTCTTGCCGCCGATATTTTTGGATATTATTACCATAAGTATTACGCCCGAAAAGACTAACAGCGTCATCCAAAGGCTTAGATAAAGCATAACGAAAATAAGCGTTATCAGCGTTATGCCCGCGGTTATCGCCTGCGGCAATGCCTGCGAGATAAGCTGTCTGAGCGTGTCTATATCGTTAGTGTAATGGCTCATTATGTCGCCGTGCGGGTGGGTGTCGAAATATTTTATCGGCAGCTTTTCCATTTTTGCAAACATCTTTTCGCGCATTTTGGCAAGATGTCCCTGCGTTATGACCGCCATATTTATGGTGTAGGTCGTGGTGGCTATCAGTCCGACCGCAAAAAGGCAGATCATGAAAGTGATTATCTTGGCAACATCGGGGCTTATCGCTTGGTAAGCCGCTTCGCCGCCCTCTTTCTGATATATCTCAACGCCGCGCGTTATGCAGTCTATCAGCCGCTCCTGAAGCAGCGAGGGGGTAGCGCCCGCTATCGCGCTTATAATGATACAGACGATAACAAGGCACAGCCTTTTTTTGTAATTTGAGAAAAGGTCGCTCAATATCCTGCCTATCTGCGGCTTGGGCGCGTTGGGGTCTTTTATATACGGCTGTCTTCTCGGCATTATTGCTGCACCTCCTCATTCTGCTTGGTCTGCGAATAGAACACATCACGGTAGATCTCGTTAGTTTCAAGCAGCTGCTCGTGAGTGCCGAATCCGTTTATCTTACCGCCGTCAAGCACGATTATCCTGTCGGCTTCCTGCACGGAGGATATGCGCTGCGCGATGATAAGCTTTGTGGTATCGGGTATCTCCTCCATAAAAGCCTTGCGTATCAGCGCGTCTGTGTGCGTATCTACCGCACTGGTGGAATCGTCAAGGATAAGTATCTTGGGCTTTTTGAGCAGTGCGCGTGCTATACACAGACGCTGCTTCTGTCCGCCCGAAACATTTGTTCCGCCTTGTTCGATATAGGTATCATATTTATCGGGGAATTTTTGGATAAATTCGTCCGCCTGTGCAAGACGACAGACGCGCTCCAACTCCTCATCGGAAGCGTTCTCGTCACCCCAGCGAAGATTATCCTTGATAGTACCCGAAAACAGCACGTTCTTTTGCAGCACTACCGCAACGTTGTTGCGCAGTGTATCGAGGTCGTACTCTCTGACATCTCTGCCGCCGACCTTAACGCTGCCGCCCGTTACGTCATACAGACGCGGGATAAGCTGTATAAGTGACGATTTGGAACTGCCCGTGCCGCCGATTATGCCGACCGTCATGCCCGAATCAATATGCAGATTAATGTCCTCCAGCACATTTTTTTCCGCGTCAGCGGAATAAGCAAAATTTACATTTTCAAAATCTATGCTGCCGTCAGCTATCTGCATTATCGGCTGTGCGGGGCTCCGGATAGTGCTTTCGTCATCAAGCACCTCAACGATACGCCTTGCCGAAGCGACCGACATTGTTACCATAACGAAGATCATGGAGATCATGTTAAGGCTCATGAGTATCTGCATACTGTAGGTGAGCATACTCGAAAGGTCGCCGACGTCCATTTCGCTCCTGCCGCTTATTACTATCCTCTTAGCGGCGATAATGGAAATAACTACCATGGTAAAGTACATACAAAACTGCATGAGCGGCGCGTTGAACGCGAGGATCTTTTCCGCCTTGGTGAAGTCGCGGCGGAGCTGCTGTGAAGCGGAGTCGAACTTGTTTATCTCATAGCGTTCGCGCACATAAGCCTTTACCACGCGTATACCGCTGACATTTTCCTGCACCGATTCATTGAGCGCGTCATACTTTTTGAAAAGCCTGTTGAACAGCGGCATTGCCCTGCTTATCATTATTGCAAGACCGACACCGAGTATCGGCACAACGAAGATATACACGCTCGCAAGGTTTCCGCTGAGGTTAATTGCCATAAACAGTGCGAATATCAGCATAAACGGACATCTTACGGCTATCCTGATTATCATCATATAAGCGTTCTGGATATTGGTAACGTCCGTTGTCAGCCTTGTGACAAGGCTCGAAGTCGAGAATTTGTCAATATTTGCAAACGAAAAGCCCTGCACCTTATAAAAAAGGTCATGCCGCAGATTTTTAGCAAAGCCGCATGAGGCTTTGGCGCAGTAATAACCCGACAGCGCACCGCAGGCAAGCGAAAGCATTGCCATTACGAGCAGCAGAGCGCCGTACTTGACGATAACTATCATTTCGCAGCCCGATTCTATTGAATTTACAAGGCTTGCCGTTATAAAAGGTATGATACATTCCAGCACGACCTCCATAGCCACGAACAGCGGAGTAAGTATCGAATCCTTTTTATACTCCCTTATGCAGGAAGCAAGCTTTTTTATCATTCTTCGTTATCCTCCCTCATATTTATATTTAAAATATTACCCTTGATAAGGTCGCAGACCTCGAAAAAAGCGTACAGCTTTTCGGTCGGAATATCCTTTTTTATCAGCGTTTCGACCCTTTCAAATTCCGCCAGCATTCTTTCATTATGCCGTCTGCCCTTCTGGGTAAGCGCAAGTTTTTTAAGTCTTGCGTCATAAGGCACGGCGCGTCTTTCGACCAATCCCTTTTGTTCCATAAGGCGTATCATCTTAGACACCGTTGCCCGCCGCACCTGAAACTGTTCTTCGATATCCCGCTGAAAGACGTCCTTATCCTCATTCTGCGCGAGATACCCGAGTATCCAGCCGTTGCCGCCGGTAACGATAGTATCATCATCATCGTCATCATTCCGCGGGCAGTTAAAAATGCGGTAGATCATATTAGAGATCATTCTGGTCTCCGCGCCGATATGTCTTTGGTCGAAGGGTATATCCCTGACAAACGGCGAAGATCGTTTATTCATCGACAGCTATGCTCCTTTCCGTTCTTTTTCCTAATTAAGGTACGGTCAATGTAAACCAACAAACAGTATGCCGTCTTACTGTCAACCGTCTTACAGTATTATATCATTATCCGCTCTTTTTTTCACAGTGGAAAAGGGAATATAGTGTAAATTTTTTGTTAAGCCAGGCGGGGCGGGGTCTGATGTTGGTTTGAGCTTACACGTTAGCGCCCCCCGCCCTTGAAGTTTCACTTTGAGGTCGAAGACCTCAATTTCGCTTACGCGAAACCGTGAAACTTCCCCGGTGTTAGTTCACCTTCTTTTGTGAATCTATCGGAAAGTGTTCGTACCATATTACGATTTTGTGATAGAAAATTTTGTTTCCGCCCCATTGACAAATTTAATCAAGTGTGCTATAATAATAAATAGAAAAGGACGACCGTATTCGGGTGTTCCCCCGAATTGCAAGCGGTTTCTCCCAATGTTTTAATAGTTATTTTTTGAAAATAACCGCCAAAGGGATAGTTGGCGGTTATTTCCTTTTATTATTGCTCGAAAGGCTGATGATGTTTATTACAACGTTTATCAGCGTAAGTATTTCTAAAATACTCATTCAGCTCACTCCCTTCCGGGAGAAGGATTGCGGCTTGAACCTCTCGGCTCTCGCCTACCGCTCTGCGCGGGGCGGGGTCTGACGTTAGTTTGAGCTTTTCAGTTAGCGCTCCCGCCCTGAAGTTTTCACAGTCTGAGCGCAGCTCAGACCGAGGTCAAAGACCTCAATTTCGCTTACGCGAAACCGTGAAACTTCCCAAATTGTTGTTCGCCGATTTTTGCGGGGTTTTATTAGCGAATATGGGTCGGAATTTGTCAAGGAAAATTTTATCAACATTTACCCATGCGGGTTTCTCCCCGAAATAAACTGCGTTCACTAAAAATTTACATAATATTATCAATTCCTTATCATCTTTCCCGCCTTAAAATGTCACTATATATTGAAAGCTTTCTTATTTTGCAAAAAATGATAGGGGGTGTCGGATAGATGAGCGGGGTCTCTCTTGCACGCGGGGCGCGGGACGTTTTTGCGGTCACTGTCGAGGACAGCCGTCAGACAGAACAGATAGATGACGCGGGTCTTGTCAGGCGGGCGGCGGAGGATAAAAATGCACTTAAAGAACTTTATATCAAATACCGCGCGGACGTTTACGCCTTCAGCCTTAGTATGTATAACGATCGGACTATCGCCGAGGATTGCGTGCAGGAAACCTTTATCAGACTGCCGTCTGCAAGCGTACACTTTAAAAAGGGACACTCCGAAGCCGCGTTTATCCTCGGTATCGCTAAAAATGTTTCGCGCGAACTTTACAGGAGCGAACTGCGTTTCAGAAAAATGGCGCAAAGCGGCATACCCGACGGCGAGGGCGGACAGCTTGACGGCGGCAGCGGGGAGATACTTCGGGCGGTAGGTGCGCTGCCGAGGAAAAACCGTATCGTTATCATGCTCAGGATCTACAGCGGCATGAGTTTCAAAGAAACGGCAGGACTGCTCAGGCTTCCCGAAAGTACCGTAAAATCAAGGTACAGACGCGCTTTAAGACTGTTAATGAACGAATTGAGAAAAAACAACATAACGGATATAACGGATATTTGCGGAAAGGAGAATGCCGAATGAAAGAGCGCAGCGGTATGACGCCGCAGGAAGAAAAGATAAAAAAACGACTGCGTGCCGAGATCTCCGCTCAGACAGAACAGACCGATTGTTGGAAGAAAATAGCCGCACAGGCTTACGAACCGCGCGAACAGGTCAAGCCTAACCGGCTGCCGTTTATCTTCCCTGCGGTATGCGCCGCATTGACCATTGCCGTACTCGCGGTGGTTCAGGTCAGCTCGGGAGAGATGTTTGACTTTGCGCCCGCGGCTTGTACTTCAAAAGATGACACGGAGCAGACACGGGGCGGCAGTGACAGTAACGATACGGGAACGGCGGAAACCGCCGCAGCGGGTACTGTTGAAACTGCGACAGGAACTGCCGCAGTACCTGATGAAGACACGGAAGAAGCCTACGTTGAAGAGAGCGCGGACGTACCCGAAATACTGTCGGCAGTCACGCGGGTGAGCAAGGACGAAAGCGGACGCGCGTCAAGCAGCTGTTACAGCCTTGACTATTCGGTGTATTTCCCGAATGAGGACGCAAAAAGTTCTTTCGGCAGTATATACACCTATTTGGTATGCGACGGCAAGGTGATAGCCGTGTCGGAAGACCCAGTGTACGGCAGTTCGGGCAAAACAAATGAGATAAACTCCCTGCTGTTCGAGCTTGACTCCATTACCTCGTCATATTCGCCCAAGCTGACGATAATAAGCTGTTTTGAGCGCAAGGGCAGCGTTACGGGCAGCAGTGCGGACACGGCGGCTGCGAGCGTAAGCGTCACAAACCCGAATTTCAGCACGGTAACGGCGTCAACGGCTTATCAGAACGATTCGGCGCTTATAGAGTACCGCAAGACGGACTCCGCTTTGGAGCAGGAGCAGTGGACGGTATTTTATGACGGCGGTCAGCCGCATTTATCGTATGAGATCGACAGGAACTACACCGATTCCGACCTGATACTCATAACGCAGACTGCCGAACTGACGGAATATGTTTCGCAGTATATGTCAAAAGAGGACGCCATGTCGGGTTACAATGCGGACATAAACCTGTCGGACGTCGGCACATTTGACGAGAGCGAAACGGGCTTTGCGGTAGCCGCAGCGATACCGCGTGACGGCGGCGAGGCGGAAGTCAGCAGGATATTCACCGCTAAAGAGCTTAACGGCGGCGGACAATGAAACATAACATAAAATAAAACTACATATATAAAAGAAGGAACAACAAAAAAGCGCGTTTTCTGCCAAAAGCAAAAAGCGTGCTTTTTACGTTTTATTTAAAATTATTTACCGTCGGCTATCACCATGAACAGTATCGCGAAGTAGTGGAAAACGCTGCCCGCGATAGTGAACAGATGCCAGACCGAGTGGAAATATTTTTTATTTTTCTTGACATAGAAAATGATACCGAAGGTATAAAAAAGACCGCCGATAAGCAAAAACCAGAGCGAGAGTGCGCTGACCTTTTCAAGCATAGGCTTAATTGCGATAACTATCACCCAGCCCATAGCGATATAGCAGACAACGGACGGCTTGCGGAATTTTTCAAGGTCAATGGAATTAAAGACGATACCGAGTATTGCCGCCGCCCAGACGATACCGAACAGCACCCAGCCGAGAGGACCGCGAAGCGGTACAAGGGTTATCGGCGTATAAGTACCAGCGATAAGAAAGAAGATGGTATTATGATCCATTATCCTGAAAAAGGCTTTAGCCTTACGGTTAGTTATAGCGTGATAGAGCGTTGACATAGTGTAAAGAATGATAAGTGACGCGCCGTAGACCGAGCAGCTGACAACGCCCCAGGCGTTGGAGTATATCGCCGCGAAAACGATAAGCACCGCTGTCCCCGCGATAGCGAGCAGACCGCCCGTACCGTGAGAAACGGAGTTAAATATCTCCTCACCGAGGGAGTAGGGTTTAGTTTTAACTTCCAAAGATTTAGCCATTACAAACATCCTTTCTAACTAACAAGTATCTTTACCCCCAAAAGTATCAGCACCGCGCCGCCGAAAAGCTCCGCTTTTGCTTTGTATTTATCCCCGAAAACGCTGCCTATCTTTACACCTGCCGCCGAAAAAACGAACGTTACCGCACCGATAAAGCATACCGCAGGTATAATGGCAGTTTCCAAAAACGCGAACGTTACCCCCACCGCCAGCGCGTCTATGCTTGTGGCTATGGCAAGCAGCAGCATATTCAGCGGCGACATGGAAGCGTCCGTGCTGTCTTCATCTTTTGAAAAAGCTTCTTTTACCATATCCGCACCGATAAACAGCAGCAGTGCAAAGGCTATGACGTGCGAGTATTTGTTGACCGCGCCCGAAAAACGGCTGCCGAGGAAATACCCTATCAGCGGCATGAGCGCCTGCGCTCCCCCGAACCAGATACCCGCGGCGGCGGCGTGGCGGAGTTTTATTTTTCCTATCGACAGTCCCTTGCAGACAGAAACGGCAAATGCGTCCATTGACAACCCGACTGCAAGTATAAAAAGATCGGCAAGTCCCATATTATTATCTCCCGAACAGTCCTATTTGGCGTAAAGCCTTATTACATTCTATTGAAGGTTGCTCAAATTTATTACGGGGTAGAAAAAGGTGGTCGCTTCGCGACGATTTTAATACCACCCCAAACCCCTCCTTTCAGGAGGGGCTTGCCTACACCCCCCGCCCCCTCTCCCGTGGGAGAGGGGGAGAGAGCGTCCTTCAAAAATGGATAAATAGGAAAAGCAGTAAACCCACTAAAATCAAATTAGTGGAATATCTACAAAATAAATCTTATCTACCTGTTTTCTCTCATCGTTTTTATTCCCTCAAATATTATATCCCTCGCTGCCGCCGCCTGCGCTTTTGTCGCGGGGGGTGTGTCTTTCAGGCGGTAGGCTATACCCAGTTCTTGGTATTTCTGTACCCCGAGTGTGTGGTAGGGCAGTACCTCCACCGAGCGCAGCGTTTTCAGTCCGCCGATAAATTTTCCCAGCGCAAAAAGCTGCTCCCTGCTGTCCGTGATACCCGGAACAAGCACATGGCGTATCCGCAGATCTATACCGCGCTCGGAGGTATGCTGCGCAAAGCGCAGTATACCTTCATTGGAAAAGCCTGTGAGCTTTTTATGCTCTGCCGGGTCGATATGCTTTATGTCGAGCATTACAAGGTCGGTATTGACAAGCACGCGGTCGATACCCGCAGCGGTATTTTCTCCCCACGTTGCCCCCGATGTATCAAGGCAGGTGTGTATACCCTCTTTTTTAGCAAGTTCAAACAATTCGGCGCAGAAATCGGGCTGCATAAGCGGCTCACCGCCCGTACAGGTCAGCCCGCCGCCCCTGAGAAATTCTCTTACCGAATCCAGTCGGTCGATTATCTCCCTCGCGGTCATAGTCTGACCCTCTGACGACCATGTATCGGGGTTATGGCAATAAGCGCAGCGCATAGGGCAGCCTGCGAAAAACACAACGAACCTAAGCCCGGGGCCGTCTACTGCGCCAAGGCTTTCAATGGAATGGATCTTTCCGGATAGCATATATCCTCCTACTTTTTTACATCAAAGCTTGATTAATAAGGAGCGCCCCTGCGGGGCGAATTTTAAACTCTACCCCAAACCCCTCCTCAAGGAGGGGCTTGCCCACCCCCCGGCAAATATCGGTGAAACCGATTTTGCGTCCCTCATCCCGTGGGAGAGGGGGCGAGAGCGTCCTTTCAACATGGATAAATAGGATAAATTAAGCATTTACATATTAAACCTTATCTATCTTGAAGTGACTGCATATGCCCTCTCCCGTTGGGCAACGCCTTACGCACAAGTTCTCCATCTGAAAAAAATGATGCCAGATACAGCGACCCG
>CANPYF010000052.1 GCA_947587925.1 uncultured Ruminococcus sp. | reverse complement strand
GCCAAAGACTGGGCGGGTACGGCATGGGAGAGGTGAAGGTCTATATCGGGCAGCGGCTTGCCTATGATGATGAAAAAATATATATCGGTGCGGCGAAGGACTTTACGCGCCTTGAATGTGACCCGCTTTGCGTTATGCTCACCGAAAATGACGGGTATGAAAGGTATACCCCTGTCGGCATAAGCGACGGCGATTTTATAAGGGGCGGCGTACCCATGACAAGAGCCGAGATAAGGGCGGCGGTCATCTCAAAACTCTGCCCGCGCTGTGATGATATTTGCTGGGATATAGGCTGCGGCACGGGTTCGGTAACGGTCGAACTGGCGCTGCACTGTAGTGACGGAACGGTTTTCAGCGCGGACGATAATGCCGAAGCGGTATCGCTCACCGAAAAAAATATCAAAAAATTCGGCTGCGATAATGTGAAAATATTCTGCGCTCACGCTCCCGAAATTCTTGCAGAATTTCCCGCGCCCGACAAGGTGTTCATAGGCGGTTCAAGCGGCAGTATGAGCGGTATAATATCTGCGGCGTTGAGCAAAAATCCAAGGGCAGCTATAGCCGCGACAGCCGTTTCGATAGAGACCGTGAGCGAGATAATAAGCGCGTTTAAAGACAGCGGGATAGATGCTCCCGAGATATTGCAGCTTGCGGTCACGAGGACCAAAAGGCTCGGCAGCCATACGGTCTTTGCAGCAGAAAATCCCGTATTTTTAATAAAAGGTGAGCGCGTATGAAAAGAATACTTATCGGCGGAACGAACAGCGGCTGCGGCAAGACGACCGTCACCTGCGCACTGCTCGGCGCTTTGAAAAACGCAGGGCTGAATGTTTCACCGTTCAAATGCGGGCCGGATTACATAGACCCCATGTTTTATTCAAAAATAACGGGCAGCACCGCACGCAATCTCGACAGCTTTTTTTGCAATGATGAAATGCTCAGATATATTTTTTATGACGGCTCTCAAAATACCGATATTTCCGTTATAGAGGGGGTAATGGGTTATTATGACGGCAGCGGGACTAATGGAATTAGCGGAACTAATTCCGTTAGCGGCACTAACACGGTTAGTGCGGGTTCTGCACATTCCGTATCGCTTGTCACCGATACTCCCGCCGTTATAGTGATAAACTGCACGGGAATGAGCGATTCTATCGGCGCGGTCATGCGCGGATTTCTTGAATACCGCAAACCGAATAACATCATAGGTTTTATTTTCAACCGCCTGCCCGAAAAACTCACTCAAAAGGTCAAGGGTCTGTGTGCCGAGCTCGGCACGGGTTATTTCGGGTATATGCCGAGGCATGACATAATTTTCAACAGCCGTCATCTGGGGCTTTTAACGGCTGACGAAATAGGCGGTCTTGACCGCAAGATCGCCGCGCTCAGCGAACTTGCCGCCAAGCATATACTTATTGACAAGCTGCTTGAAGCCTGCGAGAGAAGTGCTCATACATACCGCCCTCCCGTGCTAAATATAATAAGCGGTAAAAAACCGCTTATTGCCGTATCGAAGGATAAAGCGTTTTGCTTTGAGTATGAGGAAAATATTTTGCTGCTCAAAAGGCTCGGCTGTGAGATAAAATATTTTTCGCCGCTTGACGATAAAACGCTGCCCGAAAACATTGACGGACTTATCCTCTGCGGCGGTTATCCCGAACTTTACGCCCGAAAGCTGGGCGAAAATTTTTCAATGCGCGAAAGCGTTCGCAGCGCGGTAAAAAGCGGGCTGCCGACCATTGCAGAATGCGGCGGATTTATGTATCTTCACGAGTTTATCGAGGACGAAAATTTTCATGCTTATCCTGCCGCAGGTGTCATTAACGCAAGGGCGTTCAAAACGCAAAAGCTAAACCGTTTCGGTTATATAAAAATGACCGCCAAGCATGACAATCTGCTTTGCAAAGCGGGCGAAACCATATCCGCGCATGAATATCATTACTGGGACAGCACCGCCCCGGGCAGCGATTTTTGCGCCCAAAAGCCTGACGGGCGGCAGTGGGAATGTGCATATGCCGACAAAAATATCTACGCGGGATTTCCTCATCTTTATTTTTATTCGGACGTAAGGATAGCCGAAAATTTTGTGAAAAAATGCGCGGAACGGTGCTTTAGCACAACTAAAGTACTGCCGCAAATAAATTAAAAAATTGTAAAAAAATGTTTGCGGCTATTGACTTTGCAATGCCGTTATGTTAAAATGATTTTTAAGTTTTAACAACTTGATTTAAAAACAGAATAATAAACAGCAGGTGTCGGATATGGTTTTTAAAATTAAAATTTTAAAAACTAATAAATTTTTAAAAAAATTTATTTTTAGAAAACAAGCTTTTTAAAAACCATCGATCCGGTGAAAAGGGAAGCGTGTGAGAATCACGCACGAACTCGTCACCGTATTTGCGGAGCGAAAAAAGAATTATGTCACTGAAAAGAAATTTTTGGGAAGACCTTTTTGAGCGTTGAGGCATGAGCCGGGAGACCTGCCTGCTTGTTTGTACGGAAATAAGATTATCAAATTTTGCAATTTGATAATCGAGAATTTCAAGCCACGAGTAATTGGCTGTACGTCATAATAATGCGTGTATGTCCGCGAAAAATAAAGCGGGCGTATGCGTTCTTTGTCGTGCGCTTTTTACCGTCTGGTAAAGGGCGTTTTTTTGATGAAATTTTTTGATAAAGATTTTTGAAAAGGAGTTATTCGGGATATGAATTTGGAACTTGACGACGGCAGCTACACGGCTGACGTTACCCTCGAAGGCGGCAGCGGACGCGCGGCGGTGGAATCGCCTGCAAAAATAACTGCCGCCGACGGCAGGACGACCGCGCAGATAGTGTGGAACAGTCCGAATTATGATTATATGAAGGTGGGGGATAAGGAATATTATCCTCTGACGGGCGAAGAAAATTCCACGTTTGTAATAGACATTCCCGCATGGGACGAGGATATTGACATAAGCGCGGAGACTACCGCCATGAGCGAACCGCATATGATCTCATACACATTGAGATTTGACTCTAATTCGCTCAAATCGGATCCAAACGGGGTCGGGAATATCGCAGCAATAGTAATTGCTGCTGCAATAGCGATAGCTGTTCTTGCGGCGGGTATAATTTTCTTTAAAAGAAAAAAGAAAAGGAAAGAGGAAAAATGAAAAGTGCCGTAAAAACGATTTTTACTGCCGTCATGCTTATTTCGGCGATATTTATTTTTTCCGCCTGTTCGCAAAAGCAGGAGCAAATAATAGGCGAACCGTATGAGATAGACGGTCTGGAATTTGTAACGCGCGATGAAAATAAATATGCCGAACGCTTTGCCATTGACAGATACGAGGACGGTTATTCGGTCATACGCACGCAGGACGCCGCTTCGCTGCTGATAGTTCCCGAGGGCAAGCAGCCGCCGCAGGATATATCGAACGATATCATTGTCATAGACCGACCGATAGATAACATATACCTTGCCGCGACTTCCGCAATGGGACTTTTTGCCGAACTTGATTGTACGGATAAAATAAAATTTTCGGCGGCGCAGGCGGACGCTTGGTATGTCGAAGAGGCGGCTGCGGCAATGGAAAACGGCAGTATGCTCTATGCGGGAAAGTACCGCGAACCCGATTACGAACTGCTGCTCAATGAAGGCTGTCGGCTGTCGATACAATCCACCATGATAGAGCATACTCCCGAAGTAAGAGAAAAGCTTGTCGAACTGGGCATACCCGTGTTTATGGACCGTTCAAGCTATGAGAGCCACCCGCTCGGGCGCAGCGAATGGATAAAAGTCTACGGCGAGCTTTGCGGGAAATATGACGAGGCGGCGGAACTTTTTGACAATCAGGCGGCGCTGCTTGAAAATATCCGAGTATCGGATACGCAAAAAACGGCAGTTTTCTTTTACATAAATTCCGCGGGACAAGCCGTTACCAAAAAGCCCGGCGATTATGTTACGAAAATGATAGAACTTGCGGGCGGAAAAAATGTTTTTGACCGGCTTGGCGGCAAGGACTCGGCAGCCTCGTCTGTGACTATGGAAATGGAGGAATTTTATAACTCGGCAAAAGACGCGGATATATTGATATATAACAGTTCGATAAGCGGCGAGGTGGACAGCGTTGAAGACCTTATCGCAAAAAATGAATTGCTTGCCGATTTTAAGGCGGTAAAAAACGGCAATGTATGGTGTACTAAAAAAGATCTGTTTCAGCAGACAATGAAATTCGGCACTGTAATAAGCGATCTCAATTCGATTTTTAATGATGATACCGACCAAGATCCGCCCGAATTTCTTTTTAAATTAAACGGCGGTGACGGGCAATGAAAAATAAAAAAAATGCAAAATATCCGCTGCTTTTTTTGCTGCTTGCGCTAAGCGTTATCGCGGTATTCTGGGCGAATTTGTTTATAGGCAGCGTCAACATCTCCCCGCGCCGGATACTTTCCGCGCTCGGCGGCGCAGACGGCACACAGGCTGATATTATCAGAAAGATACGCCTTCCTCGTGCGGCTGCCGCGCTGTTTCTCGGCGGTGCGCTGTCCGTTTCGGGCTATCTGCTGCAAACCTTTTTCAACAACCCGATAGCAGGGCCTTTCGTACTCGGCGTATCCTCGGGAGCGAAGCTGACGGTCGCGGCAATGCTCATAATTTTTTCGGGATATTCAATATCGTCAAGCAGCGGCTTTATGATACTTGCGGCGTTTGCCGGCTCTATGCTTGCGCTCGGCTTTGTGCTTATCATCTCGCGCAAAACGAATAATATGTCCATGCTCGTGGTGTGCGGCATCATGATAGGGTATATCTGTTCGGCGGCGACCGATTTTCTTGTGACCTTTGCGGACGACAGCGATATCGCCGATCTTCACGACTGGTCGCAGGGTACTTTTTCGGGTACGAATACTCATAACGTTCTCACGGCGGCGGTAATTATTTTTATCGGAATGATAGGCACGCTGCTTATCTCAAAACCCATGCACGCATATATGCTCGGTTCGGATAACGCGAGATCGCTCGGCGTGAACATAAAGCTGCTGAAAGCTGAGATAGTTATTTTATCGGGGCTGTTTTCAGCCTGTGTAACTGCGTTTGCGGGACCCGTTTCGTTTGTCGGCATAGCCGTGCCGCATATTTCAAGGACTATCTTTCGCACCTCAAAGCCGATAGTAATGATACCCGCCTGTTTTTTATGCGGAAGCATTTTCTGTATGCTTTGCGATATGGCTGCGCGGACGGCGTTTTCTCCCACCGAATTAAGCATAAGCACGGTAACGTCGGTATTCGGCGCACCGATAGTCATTGCGGTCATGATACGCAGAAGAAAAGAGGGATCGCTATGATAAATACGGCGGTGAGCTGCCGCGATCTGTCGGCGGGGTACGGCAAAAAAGCGGTGATAAAAAATATCAGCCTTGATGTGCGCGGCGGGGAGATACTTACCCTCATAGGGCCTAACGGAGCGGGCAAATCAACGCTTCTCAAAGCTATCGCGGGGTATCTTGAAAGGCTTGACGGAAGTGTTAAAATAGGGCAAATGGAAAACGCTGACGCGCGCGAGCTTGCCAAGCTGCTTTCGGTAACGCTGACCGACCGGGTACGCCCCGAACTTATGACCTGCCGCGAGGTTATAGAACTGGGCAGGTACCCCTACAGCGGAATGTTCGGCAGGCTTTCGGACAGCGACATCGCGGCGGTCGAGAGCGCGATAGACGACACAAAAACGCGCGAAATTTCAGACTGTTTTTTCAGCAAAGTAAGTGACGGACAGCGGCAGCTTGTAATGCTTGCAAAGGCTGTATGTCAGCAGCCGCAGGTGCTTATTCTGGACGAGCCGACCTCATATCTCGACATAAAGCATAAGATAGATTTTTTTGAGGTACTGCGTCCGCTTGTGCGGCAAAGGCAAACGGCTGTTATAATTTCCATGCACGAACTTGAACTTGCTCGGACGGTATCCGACATGATAGTCTGCATAAAAGACGGCTCGGTCGCGGATACGGGTACGCCCGATGAGATATTTGATCCCGATAAAATAATGCGGCTCTATGATATCCCGAAAGAACTTTATGATAAATATATAGGATAATATTTAACACATATTATAAATTTTTATTTTCAGAAAGGATGTTGTAAAAATGAAAAAAGGTTTAATTATCGCGGCGATACTGACGGCGGGGGCGATATTGCTCACCGCTTGTTCGGGGTCAAAAGATTCGGGGGCTGATTCGTCAACAAAATCGGCTGCCGATAAGGAGGTAAAGCCGGTTATACTTACCGTAAGCTTTGGCACAAGCTATAACGATACGCGGGAAAAGACTATAGGGGCAATAGAGGATACCATTGCACAGGCTTATCCCGATTATGAGGTAAGACGCGCTTTTACCGCGCAGACGGTAATAGACATAATCAAGGAGCGCGACGGCATAGAAACGGATAATGTCGAGCAGGCGCTTGAAAAATGCGTTTCGGATAAAGTAAAAACGCTTGTCGTTCAGCCCACTCACGTTATGAGCGGATATGAATATGATGACCTTGTAAGCGCGGTCAACGAGTACAGCGCCAAATTTGACAAGGTATCGATAGGTCTGCCGCTGTTAAGTTCGGACGACGACTATTCACGCCTTGCGGACGCGCTTATCGCGGACACGGCTTCCTACAGCAGTGAAGATACCGCGATAGTGTTTATGGGACACGGCACGGAGCATGAAGCGAATGCTGCTTATGCAAAGCTTCAGGAGACATTTGATTCAAAAAATGCGGCAAATTATTTTGTGGGAACGGTAGAGGCTACCCCGAGCCTTGACGATATAAAAGCCGCGCTCAAAGCGGGAGGATATAAAAAAGTCGTACTTCAGCCGCTTATGGTAGTTGCAGGCGACCATGCGAACAACGATATGGCAGGAGATGAAGAGGGTTCATGGAAGACCGTTCTGACAAACGAGGGCTTTGAGGTGGAATGTGTGCTTAAAGGGCTTGGCGAGATAGATGATGTAAGGAGCATATATTCAGATCATGTCAATGCGGCGATAGAGGAGATAAGCAAGTGAGAAGGATATTTTCGCTGATAACGGCGCTTATGCTTATTGCAATTTTTGCCGCCGACTGCACGGCAGTATGCGCCCAGGCGGAAAGCAAAGAAGCGGTATACGCCGATTCGCTCAATGACGGCGAATATGAAATAACGGTGGATTCAAGTTCGTCAATGTTCCGTGTAGTCAAGTGCAAACTTATTGTCAGCGGCGGAAAAATGACCGCGCTAATGACCATGAGCGGTCAGGGCTACGGTATGCTTTACGCGGGAACATCTCAAACGGCGGTCAATGCGGACAAAACGGAGTTTATAGATTTTGAACTTAACGAGCAAGGACAGAAAACATTTTTGTTTCCCGTTGAAGCGCTTGACAAAGAAACAGACTGCGCGGCGTGGAGCATAAGAAAAGAAAAATGGTATGACAGAAAACTCGTTTTCAGATCGGACAGTCTGCCCGAAAACGCTTTGCGTTCATCTTCGGCTTCCGTAATTATCGTGTCCGTCACCGCCGCGTCGGTGATCATTATGACGGCGATAGGCATTGTTATTGCAAGGAAAAAGCGTAAAGGAGCAGATGAATAAAATGGGTATGCTGCACATTTACTGCGGTGACGGAAAAGGCAAAACGACCGCGGCAATAGGGCTTGCCGTAAGGGCGGCGGGAGCGGGAATGAGCGTATTTATCGCCCAGCTTATGAAAGGGAGGGATTCCTCCGAAGTCGGAATACTCAGAACTCTCCCTGCGGTCACGCTCGTGCGCTGTGAAAAAGATCTCGGATTTGTCAAAAACATGAGCGAAGCGGACAAAGAGCAGATGAAGATCTACCATGACGATATGCTGAAAAAGGCGTCAGTCTGCGGCTGTGACATGATAATTCTTGACGAATTTTTCAGCGCGTATAATTACGGACTGCTTGACAGAGAATATGCACGCCGCGCGGTATTCAGCCTGCTTGAAAACGCCGAGGTGATACTTACGGGACGTTCGCCCGACAAAATATTTACCGACCGCGCCGATTATATCAGCGAGATAAAGGCTGTCAGACACCCTTATGAAAGGGGCATAACGGCAAGAAAGGGGATAGAGTTTTGAAAACAGAGTACCTTCTTCCCGAACAGATAGAAAAGCGCAGCTTTGAGATAATAGAAAGCGAACTGGACGGCTGTATCATACCCGAGCAGGTCAGACCGATAGTCCTGCGCGTTATCCACACTACGGCGGATCTTGAATACAGCAGCACAATGGTATTTTCCCCAAATGCCCCCGAAGATTTTTATGCCGCGCTCGAAAAAGGTTCGGTCATCGTGACCGATACAAATATGGCAAAGGCGGGAATAAATAAAACCGCGCTGAAAAAGTACGGTACGGACGTGTTTTGCTTTATGTCCGACGAGGACGTTGCCAAAAGGGCAAAGGAGGAGGGCAGGACAAGGGCGGCTGTATCTGCGGACAAGGCTGCCGAGCTCGGCAGACCCGTGATATACGTCTGCGGCAACGCGCCCACCGCGCTGATAAGGATATGCGAGAATATAAAAAGCGGAAGGTTCATACCCGAATTTGTAATAGGCGTACCTGTCGGCTTTGTAAATGTCGTTTATTCAAAACAGCTTCTTATGTCATCGGGCGTACCCCATATATCCAACAAGAGCAGAAAAGGCGGCAGCAATGTAGCCGCGGCGATATGCAACGCTCTGCTTTATATGAAAAAATAAATATGCAATAATAACATAGTTTTGCGGTTTTTACCCGGCATATCGGGGCAAGAGCCGCTTTTATTTTTTGGGGTAAAAAAATTTTTTAATACTCCCGCCGAATTAGTAAGCATAAAAATATTTTTTGTCATGCCCCGCACCGAGCAGAGCAAACCAAAGAGTTATATACATTAACGCGCAGGCGTTTAAAAATCATCTTGCTAAATTTATCTTCAAAACCCATTGCAATGACCGCGTAAATATGTTATAATAATGCTGACAAAATAAATGCACGAGGTGGATCGCTGTGACAGATGAAAATTTTAAAAAGCAAACCGAAAATATCATATCTCAGCTTACGCTTGAAGAAAAACTCGATATGCTGACTACCCGTCAGGCGGCGGTGAAAAGGCTGGGCATGGAGGAATTTGCAATAGGCTGCGAGGTCGCACGCGGATTTGTAGGCAGAACTCCCGACAAGGTGTCTACGGTTTTTCCGCAGCCCGTGGGGCTTGCTTCCACGTTCGACAGGGAGCTTATGCAAAAGCTCGGCGAGATCGCCGCCGATGAATCAAGGGCATATTATAACGCCGAGGGCGGGTCGTATCTTTGCCTTTGGGGTCCTACGGTCGATCTCGTGAGAGATCCGCGCTGGGGCAGGACGGAAGAAGCTTACGGCGAGGACGCTTTTCTTTCCGGAGAACTTACGGCGGCTTATACAAAGGGTATGGCGGGCTTTGACGGAAAATATTATAAGACCGTACCGACATTAAAGCATTTTTGCGCGAATAAAAATGAGCAGGACAGGGGCAGTGACGATTCCTGTTTCACATTAAGAGAAAAATATGAATACTATTACGCGCCGTTTATGAACGCTATTTCAAACGGCGGAGCGCGGAGCGTAATGGCTTCGTATAACAAGGTCAACGGTGTACCGTCGGTCTGCAATCCCGACCTGAACGGAGTGCTTAAAGATAAATGCGGAGCATGGTTCGTAGTTTCCGACGGCGGCGGATTTTCGCAGATATACTGTTCTCATCATTACACGGACAGTCACAGCGAAACTTTCGCCGAAGCGATAAAAGCGGGCTGCGATATAATGACCGATGACGCCGCACTTGTAAAAAACGCCGCAAGGCGTGCGCTTGACGAGGGAAGGATAACGGAAGATGATATAGATAAAACGCTGTTTAATTCTCTGTACGCCCGCGTACGGCTCGGTCAGTTCGATAAAGACTGCGCCTTTAACAGCATTTCAAGCTCGGTGATAGACTGCCCCGAGCATAAGGCGGTGAACAAAAGAGCCGCGCTCGAACAGGTATGCCTTTTGAAAAATGACGGTCTGCTGCCCTTTAAAAAACCGCCCGAAAGCATAGCGGTGGTCGGTGCGCTCGCAAATGAAAATCACATGGACTGGTATACGGGCATTTCCTCGGCGGATATTTCCATTGCCGAAGGATTTAAGCAGGAGTTTCCCCAAAGCAGGATAACCTGCGACAGCCTTTGGGATATAGTCGCGATAAAAGCGGGCAACGGCAGATATTTATCCGCAAAGGAAAACGGCGATATTATCGCGGACGCTGAAAGCATAGGCGAGTCGGAGCTTTTTGAACTGCAAAAGCGCGGCGAAAACTGGAACAGTCTTTTTTCGGTAAAATATAAACGGTATGTAAGAGCAGACGGCTGTTTAAAGCTGCATAATTCGGTCATATACGACTGGTTCACGCGCGAAACGCTTTTCTTTTTCCCCGCAGTGACCGAGCATAATAAAATACTTATCCAAGAGCTTTTCGGAAGCAGGCTTTGCTGCGGCAGTGACGGAAAAATAACGCCGAGCGGTATAAAATGCGAAACGAATGAAGTTATGTTTACTGCCGAAACAGTTTCTTCGGGCAGTCAGCGCGCGGCAAAGATAGCAAGGAATAATGCCGCAGTATCCTAACTGCGGCATTATATACAATTATACTAGGAGGTTTTATCTATGACAAAAAGAATATTTGCATTAGTTTTGTCCGGAGTTATGCTTTTGTCAACGGGGTGCGGTTTATCGAGCCATACAAAGGATAAACTTTTTGGGGATTCAGATGTAAGTATGCTAGTTCAAAGTGCTGTTCAAAACTCTAATTATGAATTATTAGACGAGTATTTTGAAGCTGACAGAATAAGTCAAGCTTTAATGGATGATATGCTTGGAACAGCAATGCATATTGATGATTCGTATAGAATGACAAATTATCTTTTTGAAAAAGGCGCAAATCCAAATGCAGATATACAAACTGTCTGGGATGCTGCATATAATGGCTGGTACATACAAACAATGCCATTTATTAGTAATTCTGCCTTTGATATTAATAAAAAAGACAAATATGGTCACAACATTTTGTATATGACACTTGACAAGGAAGGTACAGGGAATGAATGGGCAACATATAAAATTGCCGAGGAACTGATTAAAAACGGTGCTGAGATAGAGGAATATTTTTTTGAGAACAAAGATGAAACATGGCGTTCTGCCTATGGTCAACTGTATAATACTCCTAAAACAACAAAAATGTTGATTAGTAAATACATTTCAGATGGAAATTCATTGAATATTCCAAAAGCAGTTGAACAAGCTTTGTCGGGTGATATTTCTGATTGTTTACAAACTGTATCTGACGATAAGACCGATTTAGGTGCAGATGAAATTGATTTAATTATGAATTATGCCTCTTGTTATGGTACAGTTGACGAGTATGAAAAGCTAAGCAAATTACTTAATAGCGATAGCGCTTCGGCGTATTGTTATATTGCAGAATGTGGAAATGTTGAAATGCTGGATTATTTTTTTACCAGAGAAAATGTAGATCTTAATTCTAATCAGAGTGATATTGAATATGAATCATATTTAGACGTTTTAGCTTGTGCAGCTTCTTTTGGTGAGTATGAAGTTTGCGAATATTTATTAAATAAACATATTGCTCCGCTATCACATAGATATCCTGAAGTTTTAGCTAATGCAATACTTTCAGATAATTTTGAGCTTTTTGAAATGTTATATAACTATATAATAGAAAACGGAGATGAGGTTGCTGTCGAAAATAAAAACAAACTCACCGAAAGTATGCTTTATCATATATTTTTAACGATAGGCAAAACAACAGGACAGTATGAAATAAATGAATATGACAAAAAAATATTTAATTTCTTTTTTGAAGCTGGCAATGATTTTTCGGAAGTAGTTACTTCAAAATTTTGCACATCTAAAATTAATTATCTTATTGAAAAAGGTAAAATAATTACAGAAGATGATATAAAGACAATAATAAAGCTTGAAGATGAAAAAATGCTAAAATACTTATTTGAGAAAAAGTATGAGTTTACTCAAAACGATTTAGAGTGTGCAGTTAATAATTCATCATCTAAAATTGTTAAAATGTTTATTGATAATAAGATTTTGCCTAATGATGAATGTCTAAGAAATAGTTTTTATTCATCAAAGGCTGTTGTTAAACTTTTAATAGACAATGGTGTTAATACAGATATAGAACTTGATAGTATTTCTTATTGGAACGGCAGTATGAAAAATGGTGATTATACGCTTAAAGATTTATATGAAGCTCGCGGCAGAGACGATCTGGTAGAACTGTTGTAAAGTAATATTCCAATAATTTGAAGCAAATTGCAGATACAAAGTATACAGATGGATATTCAACTCAATATTTGTATGAATATTATGAGGATTGGTATATGCAGTATGCACAAATGTATGATATTATGGCAACAAGTGGTAATTACGATTGGAATCACTTCCCCGGTTTAATATTTAGTACCGAATTTCTAGTCAATAGAGTTAAAAATTTAAGAGCAAGTTGAGTTAATACAAGGAATAATGCCGCAGTATCCTGACTGCGGCATTATATTAGGAGGTTTTATCTATGACAAAAAGAATATTTGCATTAGTTTTGTCTGGAGTTATGCTTTTGTCAACGGGGTGCGGTTTATCAAGTGATACAAAGAATAAACTTTTTGGGGATTCAGATGTGACTAATACGGTCGAGAGTGCTGTAAGAACTGGCAATTTTGAACTTCTTGATGAATATTTTGAAGCTAATAAAATTAGTCAGGATCTATTGAACGAGTGTCTTAATGTAGCGGTATATGCAGATGATCCATATGAAAGTATGCTATATTTATTGGAAAAGGGGGCTGATCCCAATAATGATAATATAATTTGGGATTTAGCATATAATGCACGAGTTGAAGCAATGCGTGCTCTACTGACAAGCGATGATGTGGATCTTACAGAAAAAAATGAAGTTGGTCATGACGCTTTGTATATGGCGCTTGAGAATGAGGGTGGCGGTTCAGAATACGGAAATTATCAAGTTACTAAACTATTGATTGAAGCGGGTGCACAACCGTATCCTGAACTGTTTGCAAACACTAAAGAGCATAAAAGAGAAAGTCCATATAAACAACTATTAGCCAGCCCGTATTCCAGTAAATTTCTGCTGGAAAAATTGTTAGAAGCAGGTAAAGAAAGTGGTTTGCCTAAAGCCTGCGAATTAGCTATTTTAGGAGAATCGGAAGAAGCTGTTGAAGAATGCTCAAAAAATTCAAACTATTATAATGAAGATGATGTAACGTTGATTACAACGTTTTTAGCATATTGGGGTACACCAGAACAATGTGAAACTGTATGCGATATGTACAATACACAAATTTATAGCGGAATGTTGCAAAGAGTAGTTCAAACGAATAATGGCGAAATGCTTGATTACATTGTAACAACAAATGAAATAGATTTAACGGATCGTTCTGAAGCATTTCTTTTACAACTTGCTGCAGGATATGATAATTATGAAGCTTGTAAATATTTATGCGATAATAATGTTTATATGGTAGTGAATGATGTAGGAGAAGCAAGTGGATTGTATCAATTAAAATCTGCTGCCTTGTACGATGATTTAGAACTTTTTAAATTACTGTATGATTATGCAAATAGCCGTGGGGCAAGAATAACTGAAGAATACCTATCGGAATCTCTTGGAACTTCATTATCATATGATAATAAGGATATTATAGATTTTCTATCTGCAGAGGGTTATACCTTTTCAGCAATTGATATTTCAAATTCTGATTTGGAAAGCGTTAAATGTTTTGAAGAATGCGGAAAGGTTTTTGATGGTACAGATTTAATCAATGCTGTTGCAGGCGGAGATGTTGACATAGTAAAATACCTTCTTGATAAAAATGTTGATGTGAATGCAGTTGGTGAAAATGAATCTACGCCTCTAAGTACTGCATTGTCGGGTAAGTATGAAATTTTAAAACTTATTATAGAAAACGGTGCAGATATTCCAGAAAACATACTTGAAAACGCAGTATATGCCAGTAAGAAAAATGTTAAGCTTTTAATTGATAGCGGTGCAAAGACCGATTTAAAATTTGATAAAATAAAAGCTAAAGACGGTAGCTTCAAAAGCGGTGATTATGACCTAAAAGATTATTGGAAAGCATACGGCAGAGACGATCTGGTAGAACTACTTTAATTTTAATACTTTATTTAAGGCGGACAGAAATGTTCGTCTTATTTTTTCATCAAATAAAATTCATACATCAAAACAAACATGATTTAAATTAAAGATGAGCCGTCACAGTAGCAAGAGCAACGTTATTCAAACACCAAAAAGGCACGTACTTACGGGAGTACGCGCCTTTTTTTCGCATATTCAGTTACTATACGAAACATAATTTTGCTTGTTTTTGTGCCGATTTAGATATTATTATATCACAATTACAAATAAATGTAAACCTTTTTTGCAAAAAAAATCATAAAATGAAAATTGCAATATAAAATGTCACCAAATAATCAGTGATAGATTTAGTGAAAGTGACGCTTCGTAAGGCGATAGCCAGCCTAATCTTTTTCTTGGATAATTGTTCA
>CANPYF010000051.1 GCA_947587925.1 uncultured Ruminococcus sp. | reverse complement strand
TAGAGGGACTTCCCGACGAAGCCGAGCAGGACCGCTTTGCCGAATCGGGCAGGGTTATCTATCTTGCCGTATCGGGAAAAGCCGTTATGATGTTTGCTGTAACGCTGTCGGTAGGTGCGGCGGCTGAAAGATGGGTCGGCGAGTTGGAGGACGCTTCGGTGGAGATAAACGTGCGCTGTGCGGACGGCTTTGTTACCCGCGAGCTTATCTCGAACCTGTTTAACATAAGCGCGTCAACGGTAAAGCTGATACCGACCGCGTATGAGGACGACTATGTGCGGCTGACCGCCCCGACCGAGAGGGTATCGTCATCTATGCTTTGTTCGGGACATCTTCCGACATTCGCCATGATGCTGATAGCCGCAAGAAAGGTAAAATTCGCGGCGAATCTGGGCGTAGGCATACAATATGCCGCAATGCTGCTCGGCGCGGGCATAGCCGCCGTTATGATGGTGACAGGTTCATTCTCGCAGATAACACCGACTATTGTCATAATATACAATCTTGCCTTTGGACTGCTTACCTATCTTATGCAAAGTATTAGAAGAATTTAAAATAAATCAAAAAGGTACTTGACAAAAAAGAGTTTTTATTATATATTATTATATAAGGTTAATTCTTTTTATTAATTATCAAACGCAAAACTTACAGTAAAAAATTTGGAGGAGATCATTATGTCTAAATTCTGTACATCATGCGGCGCACAGCTTGCTGACGACGCTACTTTCTGCACATCATGCGGTGCACAGCAAGCTGCCAAGCCTCAGCAGAGCGCGGCTGCAAACAGCACGGCAAACGCGGCTTCGGATTTTGCACAGGCGGCGGGAAATCTTGCCCACAGTGCGGCTGACAGCGTAAAGCAGACCTTTGACGGCGTTTCATTCGATTCGGTCAAGGACGCTATGAGCGTTGACAACATAAAGAATGTCGGCAAGACAAAGGACAAGAACACCATTATCGGACTTTGCGCCATTGCGGTCGTTTTAGTGCTTTTAATAATCCTGTTTGCGAACCTGTTCGGCGGTCACGCTTATGAAAAGCCTATCGAAAACCTGTTAAAGGCTATCGAAAAGACTGACGGCAAGGCATACGCAGAAGCTTTCCCCGATTACATAAACGAAAGCGCCGAGGATATGCTTGATTTTTATGACGAGTATGACGATGTTGAGGAATACTACGAGGAAGAGCTTTTAAAGGATATGCTTGACGAGTTAGAGGACGAGTACGGCGACAAGATAAAGCTTTCCTACAAGATAAAGGACAAGGACAAGTTAAGCGACAAAAAACTCAAGAATCTCGAGGACGACATAGAGGACTACTATGACGAAGAAGTTGATGTCACCAATGGTTACGAGCTTAAGATAGAGCTGAAGGTAAAAGGCAAGGACGATGACGATAAGGAAACTGCAAGGCTGAACGTTTACAAGATAGACGGAAAATGGTGCCTTACCACATCAAGTTTCCTGTTCTAAACACTAAAACCGAAAAATTAAATTTGACATACCCCTCCCCGTGTTCGGGAGGGGTTTTGCTTGCAAATTTCAGTTTTTGTTGCACATAATGCAATTTTAAAACGTTGATAAATAGGGGAGGAAATATGCCGCAGGCATATTTCAGTTTTTGGAGCGTGTAAGACGCTCCAAAAACCATTGACAAAAGGATATTTTTATGATATTATTATAATGGAGGTTTTATAATCACACATTATTGAAGGAGGAATTTTATGTTGGGTTTTAAAAGAGCCGCAGCAACGTCAGTTGCTGCCGCATTCGCTGCGGCTTTCGCGGCGGCAGTTTTCGCTGTCGGGGCTTTTCACATCGCTGACCGCTCTGCTGCGGCTCCTATAGCTGCCTGCGCGGATTCTGCTGTCGATATCGGCAGCTGTACCATTGGACTGCAAAAGTCAACTATGATCTATAACGGTAAGGAAAAAATAGACCCCGTTACCGTTACCTTTAATGATGCCGAACTTGTTCAGGGTACTGATTACACATTGTCTTACTCGAACAATGTTAAGATAGGCACGGCAAAGGTAAAGATCACGGGTATCGGCAATTATTCGGGCAGCAAAACGCTGACCTATAAGATAGTGCCTAAAAAGCTTAAAAGCCTTACGGCTTCGGCGGAGCAGGGAAGCGTTACGCTTAAATGGGAGAAGGTCGCGACCTGCACGGGCTACAAGATCTATCGTTATGATCCCGATGCTAAAAAATGGAGGGGCGTGAAGAATATTTCTTCTAAGAATACTCTTACATGGACTAATAAAAATTTACAGCCGGCTACGGAGTATAAATACCGCGTAAAGGCTTATATGAACGTCGGCGGTACGGCGTTTACCGGCGAATCCACACAGGCAGATGTCACCACTAAAGGTGTGAGCATAGCAAAACTCAGCGGGCTCAAAGCCTCCGCAACTTCAAACAGCGTTACCCTTTCGTGGAACAAGCTGAGCGGCGTTGACGGATATAAGATCTACCGCTATGACTCCTCGACCAAAAAATTCAAGGGAGTAAAAAGCATAAATTCCGCGAATACCCTTTCGTGGACGAATAAGAACCTTAAAGCAAATACTACATATAAATACCGCGTAAAGGGATATAAAAAGGTAAGCGGTACGACCTATACGGGAACTTCCGCAGAGGTCAGCGCAAAAACGCCCAAGGCGACTACCCCCGTTGCCGCAAACGGACAGCTTTCCGTTAAGGGTGCTAATATCGTAAACAGTTCGGGCGAAAAATTCCAGATACGCGGAATGAGCACCCACGGCATTATGTGGGAGGATTTCTCAAATATCCTTTCTAAGGATTCGCTTAAAGTGTTCCGTGACGACTGGGGCGTAAATACCATAAGAATAGCCATGTATACGGAAGAATGGGGCGGCTACACCACAGGTGCGGACTTCGCAAGACAGGCTAAGGAAAAGGTAAACAACGGCGTTGCAAACGCTACCGACCTCGGAATGTATGTCATTATCGACTGGCATATCATGAATCAGGACGGCAATCCGCAGAAACACCAGAGCGAAGCGGTCGACTTCTTCACCGAAATGTCCAAAAAGTATAAGGACTATAACAACGTTATCTATGAGATCTGCAACGAGCCGAACAACAATCAGGGAACGGTAACATGGAACGCCAACATCAAGCCTTATGCCGAAGCGGTCACAAAGGCTATCCGCAAGAACGACAAGGATGCGCTGATAGTTGTCGGCACAGGCACATGGAGCCAGGATATAGACCAAGCCGAAAAGAATCGTCTTTCGGATAAAAATACCGTTTACACACTGCATTTCTATGCCAACACTCACACCGACTGGCTGAGGAACCGCTTCGTTGACTGCTATAACAAGGGTCTGCCGATACTGGTAACGGAATTTGGTACTTGCGACGCTTCCGGCAACGGCGGCTATAACGCGGCGCAGACTAAAAAGTGGTTTGACGTGCTGGATAAATACAAGGTCGGCTATGTCAACTGGTCTGCCTGCGGAAAGAGCGAAACGGCTTCGGCGTTCAAGAGCGGCACAAATCTTTCCAAGATAAGCAGCGGCACAAGTCAGCTTACCGAAAGCGGAAAACTCGTCCGCGAGCATTTCAGAAAACTTGCGGGCAAGAGCTGACGCAGCAATTTAAAATTCAAAAAATAAGAAAATGGGGATCTTTATGAAAAAAATATTTATTGCATTGCTTACATGTGTTTGCATGGCGCTGACGGCTGCCTGCGGTTCGGCTGATGATGACAGATCCTCTGCCAAGACCGATAGGGATAATTCCGTGCAGACTCAGGATAAAGCGGATAAGCCTGTCGATACGACTGCGGCGGATAAGCGAACGCCTGACGAACCGACAGCCGATGACCTTTCCGTACAGCAGGGCTCTTCAAAGTGGGACTGGTCGGCAATACCCGAAATGGCAGACCTTACCTATATAAAGGTAAACGGCGATACGGTCACGGACGGCTATTTCCAATACACCTCCGAGCCGCAGTTCGGCGATTACTTTATGGCGGGCTTCAGCTATAACAACAGCACATATGTTTTCGGCGCGGTAGTGCCGACAGCCAAGGTCGAAAGCGGAATGGCTCTCAACGGCAGCGACTTTACGACCTCCGACAGCTTTATCTACTACATGAGGATCGGTAACGATCTTTCCATTGACGAACTTATGTCTAACAGTTCCGCAGGTTTCAGCGGCGCGGATATGCACTTCGGACTTTATGACTATTATCAAAACGAAAGCGCGGCGTTTTATGTAAAGGCTGACGTTCCCGCGAGCAGCGGCACTGTCACGATAGAGATGTTCGGTTCGGCATATTATACCCAAACGGTCAGCGGCGGTGACACAGGTACAGGCGGCACGGGCGGCACAGGCACAGGCGGCGGATATACTCAGAGCGACGTCTGCTTATATTGCGAAGGAACGGGTCAATGCCACATATGCAGAGGAGCGGGCGCTACCAAAACAGGTATGCCCTTCTACGGCGACCCCGACCTTGACGATTACGCCTATCTCTGCACAGGCTGCAACGGCACGGGAGAATGCTCATACTGCTACGGTACGGGCAAGGCATATTGATAAAATTTTATAAGCTTCGTTTATATCTTTAATTCTTTCTTCGGCGATGCTATCTCCAACGTTTAAGTCTGGATGATATTTATAAGCAAAAGCAAAAGCCGATGTCATTAAAGACGTCGGCTTTTTTACAAGTGTTAATGCGTTACAGCGTTATAAATTCCCCGTCACGGCTTATCGTGACATTTTCAAATATCGCTTTGAGTTTATCTTCATGCCGTTTGGGGTAACACTCCGCAGGACTGTAGTGGGTGAGCCACAGCCGCTTTGCGCCCGCTTTTTTTGCAAGTTCGCAGGCGTCCTGCATAAGCATATGCCCCTTTTTGTTCATGCTGTCCTTTTTGTCCTCGTCACCGTACATACCCTCGCAGATGAACAGGTCGGAATCGTGCGCAAGGTCGGCTATGCGGTTTATCGGCAGAGTGTCGGTGACGTATGTCACCTTTACGGGCTTGCGGGTATTCTCTGTAACCTGTTCGGGGGCAATTACCCGTCCGTCGTCAAGCGTTACCGTTTCGCCCGCGTGCAGCAGTTTCCAGTATTGCAGCGGTATTTCAAGAGCCTTAGCCTTGTCGGGCTGAAAGACAAGCTTTCTGCCGAAGGTGAGCGAATAGCCCAGACAATCGCAGCTGTGCCGCATAGGCATTGAGGTTATTTTAAGCAGCGGGTCTATCGTATCGGCGGTAAACTCGCAGGCTCGTTTGAGCGGCAGTTCGTGAAGGCGCAGTTCATAGGGAAGTCTGTCGCAGATACACAGCAGATTTTTTATCATACCGCTTTTGCCCTCGGGCAGGTATATGTCAAGCGGCTGAGTGCGCGAGCCGTTGCCGAGCGAAAGCAAAAACCCCGGTATGCCCGACACATGGTCGGCGTGCATATGCGTTATCAGCAGCATATCCACCCTTGTAATGCTCCTGCCTGCGGCGGTTATCGCTATCTGCGTACCCTCTCCGCAGTCGATAAGTATACTTTTTCCGTTATTTTCCAGATAGCAGGAGGTCAGCCAACGGTTGGGCAGCGGCAGCATACCCCCCGTGCCGAGCAGCGTTATCTCAGGCATCGGGATCTCCTATCGCAAAAGGCGCGGCAGGGATACCGTTCTTGCCGAACAGCTTGACCTCCGTCCAGTTGAACCAGTCAAAACGCGCGTATTTGGGAACGGGTACATGATCGCTCTTGATAAATATCCTGTCGCCGTTTATTTCTGCCTCCGCGCTGTGGAAAAGTCCGTCCTCGCCCGCTATCTCGAATGTGCCGGGCTTATCGCCCTTGACAACAAAGCCGTCGTCGGCGTGCTCGAAGATAAGTTCTATTCCGCCGTCGCGGAAAATGCAGTCCTTATACATAGGTCCGAACGCGTCAACGTCCATGCCGTAAGCGAGTTTTAACGCTTGTAAGCAGAGCCTTTCGCCGACAGGGAGCTTGTCCGCGGGGTGGATATTGTTAAATTCGCCGCAGTCGGTTATTACCGCCATACCCGTATTCTTGACCGTGCGGAACGCCTTCATCTGTGCGGCGCGTATTTTGCACCAGTGCTTATAATCGGGATCACGTTCATAGCGGAACATAGGCAGCTGAACGAAGATAAAGGGCAGTTCATCATCTCCCCATTTATCTCTCCACAGACCGATAAGGTTTGTAAACAGCTTGTAATAGCTGTCGGGTTTATGATCGTCGCTTTCGCCCTGATAATAGAGAAATCCTTTAAGCGTATAAGGGCAGACGCGCATAAGCATGGTTTCATAAAGACCCGCAGGGCGGTATTCGTTCTTGCAGTTCATAGGACCGGGATATTTACATTCGCCGCAGACTTCTAAAACCCTGTCCCACGAAGCGTCCGGTTCTTTTTTATAAAGTTCGTTTTGACGCTCGTTCCATTCACAGTGATACTTGAAATACTCGTCATACTCGCGTATCTGAAGTTCAACGGGCTTGCCGCGCACGGCTTTTTCATATTCGTCGATATAAGAAACGGTCTGTTTACTGTCCGCGATAGTCTGTTTATCCATCCATGCGGACGCGCTCGTGCCGCCCCAGTTGCAGCCGACAAGACCGACCGTTACGCCGAGTTTAGCGGCAAGCATTCTTCCGAAGAAGAATCCGACCGCGCTCCATGCCGCCGAAGAGTCCTTGCCCGCTTCGCTCCAGCCCGAATTTTTTTCAGCGGTAAAAAGCTCATCATCTAACATACGGCATTTGGGGGTATAATAAAAGCGGACATTGCAATCGGGGGTAAGGCTGTCAAGTATCTCTCTGCCGCCCTTGCAATTCTGCAATTCAAGTTCCATATTGGACTGACCGCCGCAGAGCCACACCTCGCCTATCATGACGTTAAAGAATTTGTGTGATTCTTCGATATGTTTACCGTCCGAACCCCTATGGCTGCAAATATCCATTTCATACGGACCGCCTGCCTGCATGGGGGGCAGCAGTGCCTTCCATTTACCGCCGCGTGCGGTAGTCTGAGCGGAATTGCCTGCGATAGAAACGGTAACAACAGTACCGTCATCGGCGCAGCCCCAGACGCAGATATTTTTATTTCTCTGGAGAACCATATTATTACTGAAAATGCTTGCTATACTGAACATTACATATCTTCCTTTCGGATAAAGTATCTTATAAATATTATAGCACACAATTACATATTTGTCCAGTCTTTTTCATTATAAATCAGGGAAATCAATTTTTACAAAATTAATCTCTTAAAACAAGATTTTTAGGAACAGGAATCGAGAAAAAGTTTGTAAAGCGGACTAACCTTTTAAAATCCGCGCCGCAGGCGCCACCTTGTCTAATCGTCTGAACTTCGTTCAGACTCTTACCTCTTAAAAGCGTAGCGTTCTAACTTCTGGAAATCAAAAATTGATTTCCGTGTTTATAAATCAACAATAACCGACAGCACCCCGTCTTCCAGTTCCGCCCTTATGCTTCCTCCCATTCGTTCGGTAAGCGTCCGCGCTATCGACAGACCCAGCCCCGTAGAGCCGCAGGCGGCTTCGACAGTGTAAAAACGGTCGAAAAGACGCTGTACCTGAACGGCGGTCAGGTCCTCCGTTTTGTTTGAAAAAACCGCTTCGCCGGTTTCCGACAGCGTTATTTTAAGATCGCCGCCGCCATGCCTTACGGCATTGCTGATAATGTTTGAAAAGACCCTTGACAGATCGGACGGGTCAACATTCCTGACAATGCGCTTGTCGGTAAGTTCTATAACGGGGTCGATACCTCTTTCGGTCAGCGCGGGGTAAAAAGCAGTTATGCTTTCAGCAAGCAAGCGGTTGACAAAAACCTCTTCGGTTTTTGCTTCGGTATCCTCCGAGAGGATAAGTGAATAGGAAAAAAGTTCCTCGGTGAGTTGCTTCATAGCGGCGGTGCGTTCGCGGATAATATCAAGATAACGAGCGGTCTCGGACGGCTCGTCAGTGGTTTTGAGCAGGTCGAGATAACCGCAGACCGCGGTCAGCGGAGTACGCAGGTCGTGAGAGATATTTGTCACGGCGTTTTTCAGTTCGGTGTTGCCCCTTGAAAAATGCAGACGTTCACGGCGCAGTGCGGCAAGCTGATCGTTGATAACGCAGGCAAGTCGGCGCATATCCCTGTCGCGGGAAGAAATATCTATAAGCGTATTGCTGTCGCTGCACGTTTTGTCGGCGAAGCCTTTGGCTATATCCCTTGCGGAGCATTTAAGCAGATAGATCTTCAAGCAGAGGGCGGCAATGATAATTAACAGCAAAGCGTAAAGCATGGGGAAACTCCTTTCGTTATAATGTATATAGATAAGAAGGTTTACGGGGGTATTAAGTACATCAGAGCTATAAAAAAAGGTGCGCCCCTGCGGGGCGAAATTTTAAAACCTCTCTAAATCCCTCCTTTCAGGAGGGACTTGCCCACACCCCCAACCCCCTCTCCCGTGGGAGAGGGGGCAAGAGCGTCATTCAAACATGGATAAATAGGAAAAGTGGTAAATCTACATATTAAATCTTATCTATCTTGAAGCAGTTGGTTTTTTTGGGGTGGTATTAAGATATATCTCTCCTTTTAAACCCCTCTGCCCCGATAGCCGCCGCAGCCAAGCTGACTATTATCAGTTCTCCGCAGCTTCTTTCGATAGGCAGTTCTTCTCCCGTGAGCATATTGTATACGGCGTATTTGCGGTTTGTATCGGTACTGCTTCCCCGCCGCTCGCACCCTGCAAGTTCTGCGTCGCTCACCCTTGAAAACAGGTTTATCTTGTGCTCGGCAGTGACTGCCGCTTTTTTTATACCTTTGAGATAGAAGCGGTTTTTTATTTTATGCTTATCCGTTTTGTATTCTCCCGTACTTGTTTTTACCGTTTCCGTTTCTGTCAGATACTCGCCCTCGGTGTTGTTGTAATAGCCGTTTAAAAGGGCGTTTGATGTTGTCAGCAGCGCCATTGCCAGTATGACGGCGGTCATGCCTGCGGCTCGGTCGGCGGTTATCATGCAGACAGTCGACGTTATCACGGCAGCGGCAGGGAACATTATAAACAGCATTAATATTATCCTCGCCGCCGAATTTATCGGTATGTTGAAGAAAAATCCGCCGCCGCCTATTATAATGGGTATCATCAGCAGGATAAAATACGGCAGAGCCGCCGCGCACGCCGTTATGCTTTCGGACAGACAGACCGCCGCCTTGGTATGCCCCGCCGCAAGCTTGTTCTTTATCGTGCCGTCTGAAAATTCTCTGCCGATGTGCAGCGCGACAAGCAGCGCAAATGCCCATACCGCACAGTCGTACCATTTGCCGTCTATCGGACAGATAAGATATTCGGTTTTATCCGCAGATCCGCTGTAAAACCCGCTGTATAGCTGCCATTCGATCACGCCGTTGATAACGCCCATGATAAGACCTGCCGCCAGCGCCGCGTACAGCTCCGCGCTTTTTAAATATTTTACCGCGCAGGCATATATCAATCTCCACATATTTATACCCCTGCCCTTATTTAAGATCTTTTCTTTTGAATACGCCTATTCCGAGAGCCGCGGCGGCGGCTGACCATATCAATACTCTCGGTATGGCGGAATTCATGTCGGCTGCGCTGCGCTTTTCGGAAAGCAGTGTGCTTTCGTCCATGCCCGTTTTGTCGGGGATATATTCGGCGCATACCGCGTCCTCAAACGCCGATAGGGGATTAAGCATATGTTCGGCATTTATCAGCTTTTTTGCCAAGCCGTCAACGTAATATCTGTTGTAAAACAGCATTTGCTCCTCATGTACCTCGCCGTTATCTTCCTCGATAGTTACCGTATCATAACCCTCTTTGGGTGCGGTGTTGTAATAATAACCGTTAGTAAAGCAGAATATGGTATAAAAGACGAACAAAAGCGCGAATGCCGTCACTAAACCAAAACTGCGGCTGCCTATGATAAAGCAGACGGAAACGGTCATCAGGTTTATCAGTTCAAAGGAAAGCAGCATGACAGTTACCCATTTTACCGCAAGGGACAGCGGTATTCGCACGACAATATAGCTCATGCCGATAACGGTCGGCGTTATGTTCACGATAAAGATACACAGTGTTGTTAAAGCGGACGCTGCCGCTTCGGCGGCATACACCGCAGTCCTTGAATGTCCCGCTATGAGTTTGCCGCGCAGTGTGCCGTCTGAAAATTCACGTCCCAGACAAAGCGCCGTACACACCACAGCCGCCCACATCGCCGAAAGCGCCCATATATCGTCCATGGGACAATATATGAGATCGGTCATATCAATTTTGAAATATCCGCAGTAATATCCGTTCAGCACGCCGCATACTGCACTTACGATAAGCGCGGCATAAAATATCGGACTGCGGAAATATTTTACAAGCCTTGAACGCAGAATATCACGCATTGCCGTTACCTCCCACAAGAGAGATAAAAAAGCTTTCAAGGCTTTCGTCATGCTCGGTAACGGAAAGTATCTCACAGCCGTTTTCAGCCAGTGCGCCGCTAAGTTCTGTGATATTCGGGCAGGCATACACGTCCGCTGCCGACTCGCCGATTATTTCGTACCCAATGCCCATTTTATCGAGCGTCCGCGCCAATGCGGCGGTATCCGTGACCGTAAGCCGTATGCTCTTGCGCCTTGCCGACTGAAATTCCTCCGCGCTCATTTCACGCACTATCCGTCCGTCGTCAATAAAGCCGTAATGTGTCGCAAGCCGCGACAGTTCGTCAAGGATATGACTGGAAATAAGCACGGTGATATTTCTTTCGCGGTTGAGTTTTAAAATAAGTTCGCGCATATCTATTATGCCCTGCGGGTCAAGACCGTTGGTCGGCTCGTCAAGCAAAAGCAGATCGGGGTCGCCGCACAGTGCCACCGCTATCCCAAGGCGCTGACGCATACCGAGCGAAAAATTACGCGCCTTCTTTTTGCCTGTATTATCCAGCCTTACGAGTTTCAGCAGTTCATAAACGCAGTCAAAACTCGGCAGACCGAGTATCATGCACTGTTGTTTAAGATTATCCTCCGCCGTCATATCAAGATAAACTGACGGCGTTTCGACCACCGCGCCGATACGCCGCCGAGCAGCCGCTATCGACTTATCCTTGTTATCCGCGCCGTAAAGCTCTATTTCGCCGCTTGTGGGCAGCTGCAATCCGCATACGAGCCGTATAAGCGTGGTCTTGCCCGCGCCGTTTTTACCCACAAAGCCGTAAACGGCTCCTTTGGGAACGTTCATTGTCAACCCTTTCAGTGCCTCGAACCGCCGATATTTTTTTGTCAGACCGCGAGTTCTCAAAACATATTCCATAATGCTCTCACCCTTACCTTTCAAAGACAAGTTTAGCATGAAACAGTTAAGAAAACGGTTAAGAAAAAAGTAAAGAAACCGTTAAAATTTCTATCGAAATTTTAACTCGAAATTTTACCCAACCGATCTTTATTTCAGCATAAACCCTATCCCCCAGACAGAGGAGATAATATCCCTGTCAAGGGCGGTCTTTAATTTTTTTCTAAGGTTATGGATATGTATTTTGAGCGAATCCTCGGTGCAGTCGGGGGTATCCGCGCTGATTTTTTCAAGGATAGTAAGCTTCGGCACGACCTGTCCCGCATTTATTATCAGCAGTTTAAGGATAGCGTATTCGGTCCTGGTAAGCCTGACGGAGGTATTGCCGACCTGTGCGGTACGCATATCGGCGTTAAGGGAAATATCCTGATAGCGCAGCTGAGAACAGCCGTTTTTTCTAAGCCGCAGGGTGATTCTGGCAAGCAGTTCGTCTGTATCGAACGGCTTGGTCATATAATCCTCCGCGCCGCCGAGCAGAGTACCGACCTTAGCGGAGGTATCGCACCTTGCGCTTAGCACGATAACGGGGATACCGGCAATTTTGTCAAGCAGCGACTCGCCCGGCATATCCGGCAGCATAAGGTCGAGGATAACAAGATCGGGGGAGAATTTTTCCAGCAAAGCGAGAGCTTCCCCGCCCGAAAAGGCACAGGCAGTGCGGTAGCCGTTTTTACGAAGCAGCTCATCGAGCATATTATTTATACACACATCATCGTCGATTATAGCGATATTGGCGTTAGTTTTTTTCATAAATATCATCTCCTCCCTTTTATATTTTCGGGTAAACACACAAAGCCCAATGACGGCAAGGTTTTTCAGCGTGTGTTGTTCCGCAAAAGTTCACGGTAATAAAAAACCGCTGACGTTCCACCGGGGATACGGCGCGTCAGCGGTCAGTCTTACAGTATTTGGTTTTCATTAACGGCGCGGCAAACGGGAAGTTGTTATTCGGATCTATCTTTTATGAACAAGGCGATGCCTGAAACAAGTGAAAAACAACCTAATAAGCCGATCACAAATCTCCATGTCACACTGTGGACTTCTGCTATTATCGGCGGACAAAATACAGCAAACAGAATAATGATCGATCCTGCTATCACCAATGTAAAATCAGCTTTTTTCATTATGGCATCTCCTTTCAGATCTTTCGCAAATAAGCAGCCTGACAGCCGTTTTTTGATATATCGGGGTTTTAGTTCGGGTCAGTTAAGCGACTTCATAGTCGGGAAAAGCAGTACATCTCGTATGGCGGGCGAGTTGGTGAGCAGCATTACGAGCCTGTCTATTCCGTAACCGATACCGCCCGTGGGTGGCATACCGATCTCTAAGGCACGCAAAAAGTCCTCGTCCATGCGGTCGACTTCCTCTTCGCCCTGCTTTAGCAGTTCCTCCTGCACGGCAAATCGCTCGCGCTGGTCTATCGGGTCGTTAAGTTCCGAATAGGCATTGCACATCTCTCTGCCTGTTATAAACAGTTCAAAACGTTCAACGTATCTTGGATCGTCAGGCTTTTTCTTTGTCAGCGGGGAGATCTCTATCGGGTGGTCGGTGATAAAGGTCGGCTGGATAAGATTCTCTTCGGCATATTCTTCAAAGAAGAAATTGATTATGTCGCCGCGCTTATGCCTTTCCTCATATTCGATATGATGCTCGTCCGCCAGCTTTTTAGCCTGCTCGTCCGTTTCTACCTGCGAGAAATCCACGCCGGAATATTTCTTTACCGCTTCGAGCATGGTCATTCTTTCAAACGGCTTGCCAAGATCTATCATGTATTCGCCGTACGGTACGCAAGCAGTTCCGCAGACTTCGTTTGCAACGTATCTGAACATATTTTCCGTAAGTTCCATCATGCCGTTGTAGTCGGTGTACGCCTGATAAAGCTCCATAAGGGTAAATTCGGGGTTGTGGCGTGCGTCTACGCCCTCGTTCCTGAATACTCTTCCTATCTCGTAGACCCTTTCAAGTCCGCCGACAATAAGCCTTTTAAGATAAAGTTCGAGCGAGATACGCAGCTTTACGTCCTCGTTAAGGGCGTTGTAGTGCGTTTCAAACGGTCTTGCCGCCGCGCCGCCCGCGTTGGAAACAAGGATAGGCGTTTCAACTTCCATAAAGCCCAGTCCGTCAAGGTATCTCCTTATCGACGAGATTATCTTCGAGCGTTTGATAAACGTATCCGTTACCTCGGGATTGCAGATAAGATCTTCATATCTTCTGCGGTATCTTACGTCCTGATCTTTAAGACCGTGCCATTTTTCGGGAAGCGGCAGCAGGGATTTTGAAAGCAGGTCGATCTTTGCCGCGTGTACGGATATTTCGCCCTTGCGCGTGCGGAAAACGTAACCCTCAACGCCGATAATATCGCCTATATCCCACTTTTTAAAGGCTGCAAATTCTTCCTTGCCTATGTCGTTCATTCTTACATATATCTGTATCCTGCCGCTTTTATCGCGCAGATCTATGAAATTAGCCTTGCCCATATCGCGGCGCGACATCATTCTGCCCGCAAGTCTGACCGTTATCCTGTCAGCTTCAAGTAATTCTTTGAGCTTCTGCTCGTCCCCGCCCGCGCGTTCTATGCAGTCAGCCTCGACAGCGGTATATTTTTCGGCGGCTTCGAGCGCGTGAGCGGTAACGTCATACTTAGTCACCGTGAACGGATCGCAGCCTGCCGCCTTCATTTCGTCAAGCTTATCGAGCCTTATCTTCTTTAGACTGTTTATATCCTGTTCCTGCTGAGCGGCTTCCTCTCCCGCAGGAGCATTATTTAACTGTTCGTTATTTATCTGTTCGCTCATGATGTTTACAAAAACTTCCTTTCTGCTAAACAGCGGTATCACTTAGTAATTTCAAGTACCTCAAATTTAATAAGACCCATAGGGGCTTCGACCTCAAAAATATCGCCGACCTTCTTTTTAAGCGCAGCCTTGCCGATAGGCGAATCGTCAGAGATCTTGCCGTTATCGGGATCGGACTCGGTCGAGCCGACTATCTGAAGAGTTTCGACTTCGTCAAGGTCAAGGTCGCGGATCTTCATTATCGAGCCGACACCTATTTCATCAACGCTTATATCGTCGTCGTCAACGACGATAACATTTTCGATAATATTTTGCAGTTCGGCGATACGGGATTCAAGGATAGCCTGTTCATTTTTAGCCTCGTCATACTCGGCGTTTTCGGAAAGGTCACCGAAAGACCTTGCTTCTTTAAGTTTATTAGCGACCTCGCTTCTTCTGACGGTAATAAGGTAATCAAGGTCAGCCTCAAGTTTAGCTTTACCTGCTTTAGATACGGTATGTGCCATAAAAAATTACTCTCCTTTTAAAAAATATTACAATTAACATTATACCGCAATTAAACTGATTTGTCAATACGTTTTTTCAATAAATGAGATAGACGAAAATTGCAATATAAAATGTCACCAAAGAATCAGTGATAGATTTAGTGAAAGTGACGCTTCGTAAGGCGATAGCCA
>CANPYF010000050.1 GCA_947587925.1 uncultured Ruminococcus sp. | reverse complement strand
ACAAAACCTCCTATGTTTTCTATTATACCATAGGAGGTCTTTTTTGTCATTGTCCTTTTTTACTGGTTCGGTTCAGCAGGCGGGGGAGGGTATTATAAATACTACACTCAAGTAATTTTTACGATTTTTTGTTAAAAAGATATTGACAAAGCTGTAAAAGTGTTATATAATGAAAACATACGGTTGAAAGATTTTATGTATTTTAGACATAAATGTATTTTTTTCGTTAAATTATTACTTCAGTAAGGAGCGAATCGTTTTGAAAAATTATGAAAGCACCAAGATCAAAAATATCGCTGTAGCCGGAAATTACGGATCGGGCAAAACAACGCTGACCGAGGCTCTGCTTTATGAAGCGGGCGTTGTCGACAGAATGGGCAAGGTCGCCGACGGCAATACCGTTTCAGACCATACCGCCGAAGAAATACAGCGCAAATGCTCGGTATATACCTCTATGAGCTTTTATGAGCGTGACGGATTCAAGATTAATCTTATAGATACCCCCGGTCTTATAGATCATGAACAATCAATGGTAGAGGGCATCTCCGCCTGCGGCTGCGCCCTGATAACGGTATCGGGCAGGTCGGGCGTAAAGGTCGGCACTCATAAGGCGTATAAATATGCGCAGAAAATGGGCAAGCCCGCTATGTTCGTTGTAACTAAACTTGATGATGAAAATGCAAATTTCAATAACGTTTTGACACAGCTTAAAACCGAATTTGGCCCTACCGTCTGCCCCGTGGTAGTTCCCGTTATCGCCGACAGAAAGATCGTTTCTTATGTCAATCTCATTGAGATGAAGGCTTATAAATATGAGAACGGAAAGGCTGTCGAAACGGATATGCCTACCGCCGAGATAAGCGAAAAAATGGAGTACCGTATAGACGGTCTTATCGAAGCCGTTTCAGAAGCCGTTGCCGAAACGGACGAAGAATTGTTTGAAAAATTCTTCTCGGGCGAAGCCTTTACCCAGAAGGAACTTATAGACGGTATACATAAGGGTATGAATGACGGCATAATAACCCCCGTTACCTGCGTTTCAGCCGCTACAATGGCGGGTATAGATATGCTTATGAAGGAGATAACGCTGCTGCTGCCCGTTCCCGAAGAAAACGAAACAGCCGCCGATTCTCCCGCCGCCGCACAGGTGTTCAAGACGGTCGCAGACCCGTTTGTCGGCAAGATGTCATACATAAAGGTCATGTCGGGAACGCTCAAAAGCAACTCGGAACTTATAAATACCGCGACAGGCGCGGCGGAAAAAATAGGCAAGCTGTATTATCTTGAGGGCAAAAAGCAGATTGAAACGGCAGAAGCGGTCTGCGGAGACCTCTGCGCGGCAGTAAAGCTTTCGGCTAATACCGGCGATACCCTTTGCGACCCCGCGGCGCAGGTGACGTTCGATAAGCCCGAATTTCCGATACCGACCTACCGCGTGGCGGTAAAAGCCGCAAGTCAGAATGATGAAAGCAAAATATCCGGCGCGATAAACAGACTGCTTGAAGAGGATATGTCGCTCAGGTATGAGCAAGACCCCGATACGCTTGAAATGATACTCGTCACCTTGGGCGGACTTCATCTCGATTCCGTTGTCGGCAAGCTGAAACGCGATTTCGGCGTTGACGTTGTCACCTCCACACCGCGCGTGGCGTATAAGGAAACTATCCGCAAAAAGGTAAAGGTTCAGGGACGCCATAAAAAGCAGTCGGGCGGTCACGGACAGTTCGGCGACGTCTGGATAGAGTTCGAGCCTTGCATAAGTGATGAACTTGTCTTTGAGGAGCGCATATTCGGCGGCGCGGTACCCAAGAACTATTTCCCCGCCGTTGAAAAGGGCTTGCAGGAATGTGTAAAGCACGGCGTGCTTGCGGGTTATCCCGTTGTGGGACTTAAAGCGATACTTGTTGACGGTTCATATCACCCTGTCGATTCGTCCGAAATGGCGTTCAAAACAGCCGCTTCCATTGCTTTCCGTGACGGCATACCGCAGGCAGAGCCTATGCTCTTAGAGCCTGTCGGCAACCTTACCGTGCGTGTTCCCGATGAAAATACGGGTGATATTATCGGCGAACTCAACAAACGGCGCGGCAGAGTAATGGGCATGACCCCGTCTGAAGAAAAGGGTCTGACAGACGTTACCGCCGAAGTGCCGATAGCGGAAATGAGCGATTTCACGCTTACTTTGCGCCAGATGACACAGGGACGCGGCAGTTTCTCGCTCGAACGCAGCAGATTTGAACCTCTCCCCGCCAATCTTATGGCTAAAGTCATAGCTTTTGCAAAAACCGGTGAGCAGTAAATAAAAAATTAGGGGTACTTCCCCCGCCGTATGTCAGCCGTAGATCGGCGGTATGGCGGGGGAAATTTTGTTTAATTTCTTAGTAATATATTAAAAATATTTGACTGCTATTGAAATTTTAAAAATATAGGTTTATAATAATTATGGACGGCAAGAGTATTTTCTTGCAAAATTTTCTTTATGAAAGAAGGATCTTTTTATGTTAAATATCGACATAACACTGACCGATAAGCCAAAGGAAAAGCCCGCTGACGAAACCAAGCTCGGCTTCGGACACATTTTCACCGACCATATGTTCATAATGAATTATGACACAGGTCTTGGCTGGCATGACGCAAGGATCGTGCCTTTCGGCGAGATCTCGCTCTCTCCTGCGGCTATGTGCCTGCATTACGGACAGGAGATATTTGAAGGACTTAAAGCCTACCGCACCGCCGACGGCAGCGTACAGCTTTTCAGACCTGATGAGAATTTCAAGAGAATGAACGTATCAAACGAAAGAATGGTCATTCCCCCCGTCAATGAGGAGGACTGCTTACAGGCACTCAAAGAACTTGTAAAGATCGAAGAGGACTGGGTACCCCACACCGAGGGCGCTTCGCTCTATATCAGACCGTTCATAATCTCGACCGACCCGTATGTCGGCGTTCGCCCTGCCGATCATTATCTGTTCATGATAATACTTTCACCGTCGGGCGCATATTATTCCACGGGTCTTAACCCCGTAAAGATCTATGTTGAAAAGAAATATGTCCGTGCGGTACGCGGCGGAACGGGATTTGCCAAAACTGCCGCTAACTATGCAATATCTCTGAAAGGACAGCAGGAGGCTCACGAGCAGGATTATGAGCAGGTGCTGTGGCTTGACGGCGTTGAGCAGAAATATGTCGAAGAGGTCGGCTCTATGAACATATTCTTCGTAATAGACGGCGAAGTGGTAACTCCGCAGCTTACAGGCTCGGTACTCCCGGGTATAACCAGAAAGTCGGCTATCGAGATCTGCAAAAAGAGGGGTTACAAGGTGAGCGAAAGACGCATCTCTATCGAAGAGGTAGCGCAGGCTTATGACAACGGACACCTTGACGAGGTATTCGGCACGGGTACAGCCGCGGTAATTTCGCCTGTCGGACATCTCAAATGGGGCGACAAGATAATGACCATCAACGATAACAAGATAGGACCTATCTCGCAGATGCTTTACGATACCCTTACGGGTATACAGTGGGGCACGCTCGAGGACGAGTTCGGCTGGATAGTAAAAATATAATAAAATAACATCAGCCCTCCCATGCTGCAGCACGGGAGGGCCGGATTTTGTTTGTACAGACTAAGCGCGTATACGGCGGGTCATTTGGTATTTAAAAATTTATTCGCACAATGCGAATCCTTGTAAAAATAAAGGGTCGTCAGCACGCTGCCGCCCGAGGCTCTCACCCTTATCCTGTCTATCTGAGCGTTCATCATCTTAAGGCTGCCTATTTCAAACGTACCCTTGTCGAGCAGATCCTCGCCCTTGTAGCCTCTATAGGTGAACATTCCGTATTCCCTCGCACGGTCGCCGTAGTTCATGCGCAGTTTTAACTCGTCGTTAAGGTCATACAGAAAGTCGTTTTGTCTGCTGTAATATTTGCGCTTGGTGATATGCCTTTGCTTGGCAAAACTGTTTGAGCGCGAATAATTCCAGTTGCCCTCCAGGTTCGTTGTGTATGCGTCCGAAATAAGATTCGCCGAACTTGCGCCCTTTTCACATTCCACTATGTCGGACGAGGAATAGGTAAATGTCACCGCGTTCTCCTTGCTGCATCTCACCTCGTTAGCTCCGTTGATAAAAGGGTGTGTACCGTATGCCTTCATGGCATAAACGCACGCCGCGTCCCAGATAGTCGTTCTATCCTCTATGTAGATGTAATTGACGGATCTTGTCGAACTTTGACTGCTTACGCCGTATATCGGCAGGTTGCGCTCGACTATCTTTGACAGCGTAACATCTCTCATTATCCCCGGTTCGGATTGGTTTTGCCCCAACAGCATGGTATACCCGAAGGAAAGTATGCTGAACGTCTTTACGCCGTTCTTATTGCTGCAAATTATCTTGTCGGGCGTGCCTAAATGCTTTAGCTTGTCGTCAAGATAAAAGGCGGCGCAGGCGATATTTTCGGGGTCTATCTCTTCGTAAAATACCGCGCTCAACTTGGTGTAGGGGGTATACCGCTCCTTTTCGTAGCTGAACGAAATGCAGTCGTGATATTCTTTGTAGCCCGAATCGGTGTTATACAAGCGGAGCGTTATTTTCATCATTTACCACCTCCCCCAGGGTTATCTCGCACACCGCGAACTGCTCGCCCTCTTTCATTGTAATGCTTCCCGATATGAGCGTGTAATTATAGATATTATTTCCGTTGAGCGACAGCGTTTTCGGACCGTTGGCAAGATATTTTAAGATATTGCGGTATCTGAATATCTGGGAAAATTCTATCCTGCCCCTGAGGTTTATATTCTCCGAATATCCCGCCGAGCGTATCCTGCGCAGTTTGCCGTCCATAAGCCGTATCTCATCTATCCGATTGCTGACGGTCACTTTCATTTCACTGAATTTGTACTGCGTATCCTCCGCCTGCACTATAAATTGTTCTCCCACAGCGTTCATGATATTCAGCCTTCACTCCTTTCAAGTTCCGTTATGAACGTCACCTCAAACGGTATCTCGAGCCGCCCGAGCGTCATATTTTTATGCGGCGCACCCAGCGATATTTTTTTGATGATAAAGCGTGTGTTGAGATACAGCTGCTCGGCAAGCTGTTCGGCGCGTAAGCTGAGCTTCTTTTGTCCGTAAAAACCCCTTTGCGCCCCGAGCAGTCCTGCCTGAACAGTTATCCGCACGCTGAAACTTCTCATATCCGCATATTTAAGTTCGTCAAGTTCCATTCCGCTTATCCTGAAAAATGCGGGATAAACGTTGTCGTATAAAACGGAGTTATACTCTTCTATAGGCACAAAGCCTGCCGAACTAAGACAGCTTTTAAAATATGTTTTGATCTCTTCGGTCATTGTTAAAGATCCATCTCCTTTTTATTGGTTCATACCTTGATAAAAGCGAAGCTTTCGGAAGAGCCTATGCCTGCGGTGACCAGTCTGTTGAGCGAATCTCTGCGCAGTTCTCTTACAGCGGCAAGGTCGGCGCGGTCGGCAAGCGTTTTCATTGTGACCTCGCCGTTTTCGCTCATTACGGGTACTCTTTTAAGGCACAGTTCAAAGGTGTAGTCATACACCGCAACGGCGGCAGCCGCCTGTTCGCACAGCGAGAGCTGCTCTGCGGTAAGCTGTTCGGGCGGCACGCTAAGATGACTTATCACAAATATCTCCGCGTTTTCTATAAGCAGACTATGCCTGAACTCATTTTCGCTTATACCCGTTGTTCTGAGAAATGCCGCAAGTACCTTTTCATAATCAAGATATTTCATGCTTTTTATCTTCTCCTTTCTTAGCGTAAAGAACGTTATGATCTTTAAAAAATATCGGGGAAGGGCGGTATGCCATTCCCCGTTTAAGATCAGATCAATTCAATTTGGTTCAATGCCTTGCGTCATGGCAGTTTAACTATTCAAGCGGTCATCAGGCGTTCTTTACGAGCTTCTTTACTGCCGAAGCGGTAAGCGCCGAAAATCCGCAGAGTACAGACACGGCTATCTCCTCTGCCTGCGTTGTGATAAGCTTGTCGAAATCGACGATAACGTCCGTTCCGAATACCACCTCGGCAGCGCAGGAACTGTCTATGCCTATAATGCTGTCCTCATCAACGCTTGAACATTTTATCAGCGTTACGCCGTAGGGCGTCACCACTCTGCCGCTGCTCATGAAATCGGTAACGCAGTATTTCATCTCGTCAAGCGCGAGTATCTTCGCCATTACGGCGGGTGAGCAGAGCATAACGTCCATATTGTGGTCGTTCATCTTGCTCCAGAAATCGGCAAGCGCCGCATAGCTTATCGGTGCGCTGTAGCTGACCTCTCCGGCGGCTTCGGTAAGCGCTTTTACGCAGGCGGCGTTTATGTCGCGTGAAAGCTGTGCGCCCATTGAACGGAGTATAACTCCGAAGGCTTCAAGACGCTGCTTGCGGATAGATTCATAAGAGCATTCGAGCGTTCTGCCGTATTTGCTGAGCGGCGAAGTAGTTGACGCAAGCTTAACGGTGGTCTTGGGCATCTCGGCAAGCTGTTCTGTTACAGCCGATGCTGCCGCCGAAACGCTGAGTGCGCGGAAGTCATATGAATCGGTATAGGTCTGCGCCGCAGTTATCACAGGGAGTATGGACGCTTCGTCCATGCCTGCCTTTATCTCACGGCGGACATATTCGGGGAAAAGTATAGCCGATTCGGTAGAAAGGAAGAATTTCTCCACCTTGTCGCAGCCGTTTCCGCTTACCTTTATGTCGAACCTTTTGAGCTGTCTTTCAAATGCGTCCAGCCCCTCGAGTTCCGTACCCTTATATGCGCTGTCGGGGTCGAGTTCGCTGAGAGCCTGTGTGAAGGTCTTGCCTGTTATGGAATAAAGTCCCTTTTCAAGTCTTATTTCGTTATACATAATTTTCTTATCTCCTTTTTTAATTAGTTTTTTTACCGAGTGCGAAGGGGCTTTTTGCCCTGCGCTCTTTTGTTTCATTATCGCTGTAAGCCGTGCTTAATACGCTTACCGGTCTTTCCGGTTTAGCAAGTTTCTGAGTACGCTTTTTAAAGGCAAGCAGTTCGCTTATGCTCATTTTTGAGCATATCTCGCCTATCGTCTGCGGGTCGTATGCGGGTACGCAGAACTGACCGAGCCTCGTTATCGAAGCGGTAAGCTCGCGCTTTGCCTTTGAGATCTCCGCCTCGCGCAGATCTATATCCCTTTTAAGCTGCGAGATCTGTTCGTTCTCGCTTGCCGCCCCGAGGGATTTGGTTATGCCCGCATTGGGCTGTGCGGGTACTGCCACGAACGACCATTCGTAAGCGTCCGCCGCGTCGGTAAGTATATCCGAGCAGAGTTTTCCGCTGTAATAGCTGCCCTTTGCGTGCGAGCAGGTGCTTTTGTTCTTGTCATTGCCGCATATGCTGCATATCCTCCGCTTTATGCTGCAGCTTACCGATACCTCCTTTTTTATCCCTCCTTCTATCTCCTTGATAAGATCGGAGTTGCTGTCGGTGCGCATTATGTATGCCTTGGCTGAAATGCAGGTATAGGGTTCTCCCGCGCGGGTCATGCGGCTGCTGTCTGTAACTACCTCGGCAGTAAAAATACGCGCCGTCTGGTTTTTGCCCTTTGCGTCATGGTCGAATATACCCGTTTTTCCCACGAAAAGTTCCGCAAGCGTTTCAAGCGTCTTGACGGAAAACCGTTCGCAGTCGCGGTCTATCTCGTTGTCGCACAGCACAAGCGGAAAGACATATACCTCGTCCGCGCTTAGTTCGCGCCGCGAAAAGCCGTTGATAAGGCGCATATCCTCCTCGCAGGCGGTCATGATATTCTCGCTCATTTTACATCTCACCTCCTTTCGCGTTATCTGCATCTCCTGACGTGCCGTTTTCTATCTGCGCTGCCTGTGCGTTGTAAAGCCTTGCGCGCGCAAGCGATTCGGCGTCCTGAAGATTGACATTTTCCCATTCGAGCCATACTCTGTCGTCTATGCCCTGCATATCGCAGTGCATTTTGATTATCTTCATGAGCGGTTGGGTAAGCAGTCTGCGGTAATAGTCTATCTCGCTTGTGAGTATGTCGGCTTGCTGACTGCTCATTCTCTCGGTAGTTGACCATGTAAGACCGAGCAAGAACGGCGGAATGGAAAGCTTTGCGATAAGCTGCTCGAGAAGCTGTCTGACAGGCACTTCGGTATCTATAACAGGACCGTCCGCGCCTATAACCTTTATCTGCACATCGCCTACCGCGACAAAATCCTTGATATTTCCCGCCTTTGACGCCGCCATGCCGCTCGACCATTCACGGGCTATCTCGGACGCTCGTTCCTTGGCGAAAGCCGCCTCGCTTTCCGATTTAGGCAGATAGGTCACGGCGTATCGTACATTTCCCGCTCTGTCAAAATTCTGTCCGACCGTTTCATATATCCTCATGAGGATAGAACTTAAAGCGGGCAGACCGCGCAGCAGCGAAGTGCCGCCCGGTTTCTTGGCTGTCGGGTTTGCGGCGGTATACAGTATCCTTTCGGGGTGTGCGCAGGGTATCTTTTCTCCCGTGAGCCTGTTGAACAGCTCGAATCCGTCAGGCTCGGAGGTGTACCGTGCGCCGAAGAGAGTACAATCGGCGCAGTAAAGTCCCGATACCGACCGCGTGTTTTCGCTGAGCAGTATCTCGCCGAACGCCCGTCCGTATGTCAGCAGCGAATCGAGATATATCTCCATAAAGGTGTTGAGCGAACTGCCCGATACGGATACGGGAAGCTGTGAGAAAAAATCTTCCAGCTGCATTTGTATCTGCTTGTTATCGCAGCATATTTTAAATCCCCCCGTAAGCCTTACCAGCTTTGATATTGCCGCGTCCACCACAGGTACGTTGGCTCTTAACGCCTCATAAAGGCCCTCTTCGAGGGCGGCGGGGGTCGCCGCAAGTTTAAAGCCCTGCCGCACAGCCCCCGCTGTCACCTCCGTGAACAACGGGTGTTCCTTTTCTTTTCTTTTTTTCATCTGCATTCTCCTTTACTTTACCTTCTGTCGGCGCTGAGGACAAAGAACCCGCCGCTGTCGGTTTGAGTTTCCGCGACAAAATATCTAAGGTCGTCCATTGCATGGTCGTTTTCCTTGACAGGTCTGTCCGCCGCCGCGGAATCGTCCCAGCGGTAGAGCATGAACTCCCTTATGCAGTCGTCACATTCGGCGGATATTTTCAGCCGTCCCGAATTGAGCATATCGCCCACTCGCCTTATGCCGCTCAAAACGTTGTTTTTAGCGGGAACGACCTTGAATTTTCCGTGCCGTCTTATGCAGGCTATGAACGAGGCTGCGGAGGGGTCGCATATCACCTTTTCGATATTCCTGTCACCGCAGAGCCGCTCCAGACCGCTGTAATGTTCCTCGTCAGTGCGCTGAAAGCCCTCGCGGCGGGAGTCGTAGTAATATTCCTTTATCCTGTACCATACCTCGCCGTTTTTGCCCCATAATCCGAAACTCGAAGGGTTGACAGTGCCGTAATCGCAGCTGACGATATAGCGCGAAAAGCTGTCGGGCAGCTTTTTGACGACATGGTCTTTTTCGGAGAACATAGGGTAGATAAGCCCTGATGTATCGCACCACCTTCCGAGTATGAACCTGTCGTAAAATGCGCCTGTGTAAAGCCTGCGGTAGCGATCTTTTATCCTTTGACTGAGCGCGGGGTTATCGTCAAGGGTGAAGTGGATGTAGCACAACCTTTTTTCCTGTGCCTTGTCTATCCATTCACGCTTGAACCAGTGCGCGCTGTTTTCGGGATTGCAGTTGAACCACAGCTTAGAGCGCTTGTCGGAGCATCTTGCCGCACCCTGTTCCACAAAGCTGCGCGGCATGAGCGCTGTTTCGTCAAAGAGTACGCCCGAAAGCGTCATGCCTTGTATAAGCGCGGCGCTGCCCTCGTCCTTGCCGCCGAACAATCTGTATCGGTTTTTTATTTTGCCGATAGAGATGTCTATATAATTCTGAGAGAGCCTTTCGGCGGCGGCAAAGCCTGCCGAGCGGACAAGCGGCAGCAGGGGAGTTATTATATTCCTCCGCGCCGAGCTTATCGTTTTGGCGCATATGGCAAATTCGCAGCCGTTGAAATTTGTCATAGACCACAGCACAAAGGAAAGCGACATACAGACCGTCTTTCCGCTGCGGACCGCGCCGTCGCAGATTATGCCGTCATAATTTTGCGCGTTATCCCTTGTCCACCAGTCGAATATCCTGCGCTGTTTTGGTGAGAGTTTGGATAATCCCGCGTTCATACGCCGTCGCTCCCGTCACGTCCGTATATGGCATTTATAAGGCTTTGCGCGTCAAGCGAACTGTTTTGTTCGCGTTCGCAGACGCTTAGCAGATCGAGCGCCTTTAACCTGTCGAAAAATTTCATTTCGACGATGCCGCCCTTGCCGCATTTTATTTCAGCCACCCCGAAAAGGTCTGCATTGTCGATATCCTCATCGGTAATATTTTCGGAAAAGGCGAGCCTTACGGCGTCGTTGTTTCTTCCGAAGGCGATACGGCGCAGTCCCTGCAATGCGGGACATTCGGCGTTTCTGTTTTTTGCGGCTGCGACCTTATTGCGGACTGCTTTGCTTGAAAGCAGCCTTATTCCCTCAAATGCCGCGGTGAGCTTTCCCGCCCCCGCGAACAGTGCCGCTTCGTAAGCGTTTCCGCATTCGGCATATTTAGCCGCAAAATCGTTAATGTTGATCTGAGATCTCTCCATTATTTACCTCCTTTTAAGCAGTTAAGACCGGTAATTCTGACCCTATGTTTTTTCGACCCCCTCCATATATAGCGCGACAGAGCCGTTTTGTTGCACGCAAACGTGCAACATTTAACGAAATATGTCTAAATTAAAATATAAATCATATACTTGCACAAATCGAACACGCCGTATTTGTACCGTATGCACTACGATATTTGACAAACAGCAATAAAAATTTCAACCCATTATTTTCCAAAACTGGAAATTGCGCAATTTGCGGAAGTACGGGCAGTTTTATCCCGACCGGCACGGCAGGCGGGGGAGAGGACACACAGACGATAGAAAAAAGATAAATTTTTAAAAATTGATTTTCGCGGGTAAAAACTCTTGCAAATTGAATGATGATGTATTATAATATAAATAGATAGAAAAATAACCCTATAATTTTGGAAGGAGAAGAAATGAACATAACAAAATTGTTTGCGGCGCTGCTTGCGGGCAGTATGCTGCTTACGGCGTGCAGCGGCAAGCACGGAGGAGAAAAAAACAGCTCCTCGCAGGGAGCGTCCGATTCGCGGGTAAAGACCGACAAGGACGTTAAGCTTAAAACATATGAATTTCCCGAATTTCTGCGCGATATTTCCGGCGCGGACGTGCTTTCAAATACCGTTTATAAAAGCTTTGACGCGGCACAGCTTTTTATAGAGCCCGAAAAACAGCCGTTTGAGGACATTCGCTGTACCGCCTGCTTTGCCGATGATTACTATATATTTATCGACGGCGAAAATTACGGTCTGATATATGCGGACGGAACGGTGCTCATACCGCCTGACGGTATCAAGCGCATAAGCGCTTCCGCGTCCGACCTGCTCCAGATACGCTATGATGACGCTTCCACCGCCTATTACAGGGTGTACCCGGACTACCCCGAAGGCGGCGAGTTCGTGACCGTTGACGAATTTTTACCCGACAGGATAAGTTTCGGCAAACGCCCCTCGTCTGCCGACCCCGCGCAGGAGGTGTATGTTCTCCAGCTTGACGGCGCGGATATTTACGATACCGAGTTTACCTCGGCGGAGGCTGTTGACATAACCTCGCTCGATACTGCCAAGACCTATGAGGCGGTATATAAAGCCTATGCGGGCAAAAATGTTTATTATATCGCGTTCGACAGGCTGTATAATTTTACCGTCTTTGAAGGCGAGTACGCCTTTATTTCACTGAAAATAGGCGGCGAATACGGCGAAAGCTATCTTCTGAGCCAGGACGATTACTCCGAACTTGAAACGCTGTTAAGTTCGTTTGGCAGAGAAAACTCGGCGGCTGCGCCGTCAAAGGACGTCAACGAGGATTATATACAGATAACTATGGGTCTTTCGGGCGGCGACCTTTGCACCTACACCATCTCGTCAGACGGCTACTGCCTGACCGATCAGCGTTCGGCAGACGGCGGAAATAAGTATTTCACGGTCATGGATCCCGAAACCTTTGTCGATCTTATCAACTGGGTGGACGGCACGCTGAGCGCGGAATACACCGAACGATGACCCGCAGTAATACTGTCGCAGCATCGCAGTAATACTGCCGCTGTATCGCAGTGATACCGCCGCAGTAATACTGCCGCTTGTAATACTGCCGCAGTATTACTGCCGCAGGCTTAATAAAAAAACTATCTCCGTGCCAAAACACGGGGATAAATTTTAAGCTTTTATTTTATAAAAAATAATTTTTGGGGGAAGAAAAAATGATAGTCGGCGTTGATTATTATCCCGAACATTGGGACAGACAGCTTTGGGAAGCGGACGCGGAACTTATGGCAAAAACGGGCGTAAAGGTCGTGAGAATGGCTGAATTTGCGTGGAGCAGGCTTGAACCCCGCGAGGGCGAATTTGAACTTGATTGGCTTGATGAAGCCGTGGAACTGTTTGCCAAGCGCGGCATAGATGTGATACTGTGTACGCCTACAAGCTGTCCTCCGCTGTGGTTTTATGAAAAATATCCCGATTCGGTACGCACCGACGCAGAGGGCAAGCGGATAGCGATAGGCATTCGCGGTCACAGGTGTATCGCTTCGCCCGATCTTTTAAGATACGCCGACAGGATAGTCAATGTCCTGACGGAACATTTTGCCCAAAACAAGGCGGTCAAGGCTTGGCAGATAGATAACGAGCTGGAAGCGGATATTTGTTTTTGCGGCGTGTGCGAGAGCGGTTTCAGAGAATATGTGAAAAATAAATACGGCACGCTTGACGCGGTAAATGCCGCATACGGCAATAATGTGTGGAGCGGGGAATATTCCTCGTGGGAGCAGATAAAGCCGCCGTCGGGCAGCTATCCGCACGCATGGCTCAACCCCGCTTATATGCTTGATGTCAAGCGTTATGCTTCGCATAGGGTCGCGCGGTTTATCCGCAGACAGGCGGATATTATCAGAAAAAATTGCCCCGGTGCGGTCATTACGACCAACACATGGTTTTGCGAGGCTCTGCCCGATTTTTATGAGGAGTTTTCACAACTTGACGTTGTTTCGTTTGACAACTATCCGCCGCTCAATATCCCCGACGACCCCGAAGAGTTGTATTCGCACGCTTTTCATCTCGACCTCATGCGCGGCATAAAGCGCAAAAATTTTATGATAATGGAACAGCTAAGCGGCGGCATGGGCTGCTGGTCGCCTATGTCGCGCACTACCGCTCCGGGCATGATAAAGGGGTACTCTTTGCAGGCGTTTGCACACGGCGCGGACGCGGTACTGCATTTCAGGTGGCGGACAGCGGTCAGCGGCGCGGAGATGCACTGGCACGGACTTATAGACCATTCAAATGTACCGGGAAGAAGGTTCGCCGAGTTCGGGCAGCTGTGCATAACCGCAAAGGAACTTGAAAAATTGAGGGGTACGGCAGTAAAATCGCGTGCCGCGCTGCTTTATTCGCCCGAAAGCGAATTTGCCTTTAAGATACAGCCGCAGACGCAGGGAATGTATTATCTTGAGCAGCTTAGGCTGCTCCACCGCGCGTTATGCTCATACGGTCTTAACACGGATATAATAGAATACGGCGAACCGCTTGACGGTTACGATATTGTTGCCGCGCCAACGCTTTATGTAAGAAATGTAAAGGGCGAAGCGGAACTTGATAAATTTGTCAGAAACGGCGGAACGCTGATACTCACTAATCGCTGCGGAGTAAAGGACGAGCATAACAACTGCATAATGTCGCCGCTGCCGTCAGGCTTTACGGAGCTTGCGGGCATAAGGGTCAGCGAATACGACCCGCTCGGATATTCTGCCGTAACGGTGCGCATGAACTCAAAAGAGTACCGCTGCACACGCTGGTGCGACAGTCTGCAAACGGACACAGCCGTTTCGCTTGCCGAATATTCTGGCGGTTATTTTAAAGGAAGCTGTGCGGTAAGCGAAAATGTTATCGGCAAAGGCAGGGTATATTACATAGGCACGGTAGGCGGCAGGGAATTTTACAGCGACCTGACAGGATATATCCTTGAAAAGGCGCACATACCCAACCTGGGACTGCTGCCCGACGGTATCGAAGTGACCGAGCGCGAGGGTGAGGATATACGGGCAAGATTTATTTTCAACAATTCAAAAAATTCGGCAGAATTTTGCCTTGAGGGCAAAGCGTTTGCGCTTGGACCGTTTGAAATGAGGATAAAAATAACCAATGAGTAACGACAGTGATGTTTTTATAATAGGAGCGGGCGCGGCGGGACTGTTCTGCGCCGTGCAGTGTGCTTGGGCGGGCGATAGGGTGACTATAGCCGAGCATGAGGACCGTCCCGCAAAAAAGCTTGAAATAACGGGCAAGGGACGGTGCAATGTCACCAACAACTGCGACACGGAGGAATTTTTTGCAAACATCACCCGCAACGCCAAATTCTTATATTCGGCGGTCAGCCGATTTACTCCGCAGGACACAATGGCATTTTTTGAATCGCTCGGAGTGCGGCTCAAAACCGAACGCGGGAGAAGAGTTTTCCCCGAAAGCGACAGCGCAAAGGAAATATCAGCCGCGCTGATAAACGCCGCAAAACAGGCTGGCGTCAAATTTGTGTATGACGACATAAAGGAACTTATTATAGAAAACGGACAGGCAGTAGGCGCAAGGGGTATCAAAAACGAATACCACGCTCAAAGGGTAGTTGTAGC
>CANPYF010000049.1 GCA_947587925.1 uncultured Ruminococcus sp. | reverse complement strand
TACTGCGGCTTTAACTGCGATAACAAGATACGCCGTGCAAAGCTTGACGCGGAGGGTATCCGCCGCGAAATGAAAGCGATAGCCCAAACGGGTATGGAGGAGATCCTTATCCTTACGGGCGAGAGCCGCAGTATGAGTGATGTAAAATATATCGGCGAAGCCTGCAAAACGGCGCATGAATACTTTAAAAATGTAGGCATAGAGGTCTATCCGATGAATACCGACGAATACGCTTATCTGCACAGCTGCGGCGCGGATTATGTGACTGTTTTTCAGGAAACATATAACAGCGATAAATATGAAAAGCTTCATCTCGGCGGTCATAAGCGGATCTTCCCCTATCGTCTTAACGCGCAGGAACGCGCGATACGCGGCGGCATGAGGGGAGTGGCTTTTGCAGCGCTGCTCGGACTGGACGATTTCAGAAAAGACGCCTTTGCGGCGGCTGTCCATGCCTATCTGATACAGCGAAAGTACCCCCATGCGGAAATATCATTCTCCTGTCCCCGTCTGCGCCCTATCATTAATAATGATAAGATAGACCCCAAGGACGTCGGCGAAAGGGAACTGCTTCAGGTGATGTGCGCTTTCAGGATATTCATGCCGTTTGCGGGACTTACCATATCCACCCGCGAGCGTTCGGGATTCCGCGATAATGTTGTCGGAATGTGTGCTACCAAAATATCCGCGGGCGTAAGCACGGGCATAGGCAGCCATACCGATGAGCAGCCGCTTGGTGACGACCAGTTTGAAATAAGCGATTCGCGTTCGCTTGATGAGGTGTGTGCCGCGATACGCGCAAAGGGCTTACAGCCTGTAATGAACGATTATGTTTACATACCCGAATAAGATAATTGCCGTATCCTGCTCGGCTATCTGCAAAATACCGCTTGCTAAGCAAGTGCCGCGCATAGCCGAAGCGGGCATAAAACGGCTGATACTGCGCGAAAAACAGCTTGACGAAGCTGAATATACCCGCCTTGCCGAAGAGGTGCTGAAAAGCTGTCTTGAATATGGCGTGGAGCTTACGCTGCATTATTATCCGTCAGCGGCAAAAAGTCTCGGGATAAGCAGGCTTCATATGCCATTGTCAATGGTAACAGAGGAGCTTTGCGCCAAGTTTGAAACGCTCGGCTGTTCGGTACACAGCGCAGCCGAAGCCGTCAAAGCGCAGCGCTTGGGCGCGGCATATGTTATGGCGGGGCATATTTTTGCCACCGACTGCAAAAAGGGTCTTGCACCGCGCGGGCTTGATTTTCTCCGTGAGGTGTGTACCGCGGCGGACATAGATGTATACGCTGTCGGCGGAATAAACGAGTCTAACATAAAAAGCACGCTTGAAGCGGGCGCTGCGGGAGTATGTATCATGTCCGAAGCGATGAAGCTGTAAAGCTTTGCTTTGACATCTTAAATCTTAAAAGCAAAGCGTCCTGACTTCTAAAAAAGCGCAGCGTTCTAATTTCTAAAAGGGGAGCAAAGGGGAATTAATAAAAATCATGGAAGGTCTTTATGACGTAAAAAAAATCAGGGAGATACTCGGCAGACACGATTTTTCCTTTTCAAAAAAGCTGGGGCAGAACTTCCTGACCGATCCGTCGGTCTGTCCGCGCATAGCCGAAATGGGAAACGCCAAAAAGGGATTCGGGATAATAGAGATAGGCGCGGGTATAGGCGTGCTGACTAACGAGCTTGCAAAACGCGCCGATAAGGTGTGCGCACTGGAGGTAGATGAAAGACTGCTGCCCGTGCTTGCCGAAACGCTTGCCGACAGGGATAATGTAAAGGTACTGCGCGGAGATGTTATGAAAGCGGATCTTCATTCTCTCATCAAGGACGAATTTGAAGGTCTGGAGGTAGCCGTTTGCGCAAATCTTCCTTATTATATAACATCACCCGTGATAATGCGCCTGCTCGAGGACAGACTGAGGATAGTTTCCGCGACCGTAATGGTGCAGAAGGAGGCGGGCGACCGCCTTTGCGCACAGACGGGTACGAGAGAATGTGGGGCGGTAAGCTATGCGGTCAGATATTTCAGCGAACCCAAAAGGCTGTTTAACGTATCGCGCGGCTGTTTTATGCCCTCTCCGAATGTTGACAGCTGTGTTGTCCGTTTTGATATACTGCCCCAACCGCCTGTGAAAGTATCGGACGAAAAATTCTTTTTCAGTGTTGTAAAAGCGGCTTTTCAGCAGCGCAGAAAGACTCTGTGCAATTCCGTCTCCTCCGCTCTCGGCATGGATAAACGGATAGTCGAGCAGGCGGTAAGCGCCGCAGGGCTTTCGCCGTCGGTGCGCCCCGAAGCGCTTACGCTTGAAAAAATGGCTGAATTTGCCGAGGTACTTAATAAGTCGGAAAAGCTGTAAAAATATCCTGCCGTTCTTCGCAAAAGCGTTGAGCGGCTTTTCCTTTATCGACATATTTTTTCTTTTGACAGTGTTATAATGTCCTTACACTAATTAAGTTTAAAAATCAAAGGAAGTGTAAGGCATATGAACAAGTTGAAAAGCAGGACGGATATTTTTTCGGCGGCGGCGGAACACGCTTCGGTGCGTTCGCACAGACCTGTCATGCTGTGTATTGCGGCAGCCGCTGTCGGTTACATATCCGCCTTTGGCAGAATGGCGGGATATGCAAGCTATATGAGCGTGGCGTGCGCGGCGGTGGCTGGCGGATATTCTCCTGCGGTATTCGTAGGCGCGGCGGCGGGCTGTGCGGTAACGGGGGCTTATGCCGACTGTGCGGTGCAGCTCGGCTCGATATTGATAATAGCGGCGCTCAACGTCTTTTTCCCCGATCATACCAAAAACGGCGAGCCGATAAGGACGGCTCTCTGGACGGCGGCGATAACGCTGCTGTTAAGCAGCATAGCCTGCATGGTGTCACCTCTGTCCCAAGGGGGATACCCCGCCGCGATAAGAATGATAAACTCGCTTATGTGTTCCTGTTCGGTATATGCCGCCGCATTTATAAGGCAGAGCGCACACAGCGGCAGGATACTGCGGGTAAGGGGGCTCAACGCCGTTTATCTCGCCATGCTTTACATAATGACGGTAGCAACTCTTTGCTCCGTTTCGGTCAGCGTTTTCAACATAGGCAGGGTACTCGGCTGTATGTCCGTACCCCTTGCGGCAAAAAAGCGCAGAGCCGCGGGAGGAGCGGTAATAGGTGCGCTCACCGCCGTGTCGGTCATGCTTTGCAGTTCCTATTTGTCAAAAAACGCCATGCTGCTTGCGGCTGCGGGACTGATCTGCTCGGCGTTCTGCGACATAGGAAGGCTGCCCGCCGCGCTTGCGTTCATGATCTCGGCATCGGCTGCACTGGCTACCGCAGGTCTTAATTCCGATACATTTAATATGCTTGCCGATATAATAGCGGGGACTGTGCTTTTTGCGGCAATGCCGTCGGGAGCTGTTGAAAAGCTATTTTCGCGCATACTTGTGTTCAGCGATACTGCCGACAGCGCGGGTCAGACCGCTTCTTCACGCCTTACATTTGCATCGGGTACTATATCGGATATACGCGAAAAACTTGCTTTTGTGTCAGACACGGTGCAGGCGCGCGCTGAGAACATCACGCTGGGTGACAGACTTGCGGCGGCTGCCTGTCCCGACTGCCGCCTTTATGACGAATGCCGCCGAAACGGAAGTTCCGCACAGCTTGCCGCCTGCTGCAACAAAATGAACGGCAGTACGGGTTTTCGCCCCGCAGGCTGTATACGCGCAGACGAACTTGACGATATAATGAAAAAGTGTATCGCAGAGGAACTTTCCGACCGCGCCGAAGCCGCAAGGCTTCGCGAAATGCGCTTGCTCCTCCGCGAACAGTTAGGTTCGGTCTCGGACATTCTCAACGATCTTTCCTGCCGTCTTTCCCGCCGCAGGGAGATGGACAATACGCTTTCGGCAGCGGCAAAAAATTATTTTGAAAAAGAAGGTTTCAACGGCGTAAGAGCCTGTGTTTATACAGATGAGAACCGCTGCCGCCGCGTGGAGATTTATCTTTCGGGCGAATACGAACCGGAGGCTCTGTCATTGACGGCAGGGCTTTGCCGCGCGATAGAGTGTGATCTTGAACTGCCGGGTATTACATCGGCAAACAGAATGACAAAGCTTGAATTTGACGAGATACCGCCTTTTCGCGCCGATCTGGGCAGTTATTCGGCTTCGCGTTCGGATATTTCCTGTTCGGGCGATACCCTTGAAACGGTCGAATGTTCGGCGGGCGAAAAATACATTCTGCTTTCCGACGGTATGGGTTCGGGCAAGCGGGCAAGGCTCGATTCGGCTATGAGCGTGGGTCTTGCGGCGCGTATGCTCCGTTCGGGACTTACGATGACTACCTGTCAGCGAATGATAAATTCCGTTATGCGTGTCAAAGAATGGGAAGAAAGTTTTGCTACGCTCGATTTTCTAAGGCTCGACCTTTTTTCGGGCAGGGCGGAATTTCTCAAATCGGGCGCAGCGCCCGCTTATCTTTGCCGTGACGGGGGAATGATACGCATTGACTGCGATTCCTATCCCGCGGGTATACTTGCCGACTGCGAACCCGATGTCAGCAGCTGTAAGCTTTTTGACGGCGATACACTGCTGCTTGCTTCTGACGGCGCACCCGAAAGCGCACTGCTCAAAGCGTCCGAGATAGTCTATGATAATCCTGATTCTGACGCCGCCGAGCTTGCGTTTATGATAGGTTCATTATGCTCGGAGGAAGCGGGCGAAATGCGCGATGATATTACGGTCGCGGCAGTTAAAATATCCCTTAACAAGAGCAGAACAGCCATATGCGGAAATTAAACAAAGACTAAGCGGACAATTTTCGTCAAACTGCACATATCAGCAAGGCAAAATATGTATGAAACTGAAAATTATTACTAAAACTATTGCAATTTTGTTCAAAATCGGTTAAAATAAATTAGGGGAGAACAATGTGCTTGTATGACAGCATACTGCGTTTCACCTTAAAATATCCTTAAAGGAGGATCGTATATGGCAAACAATTACCCCAAAGAATATGATCTGCCGCTCTACCTTTTCCACGAGGGTTCTCTTTTTACGGCATATGATTTCTTTGGATGCCATTCTGTCGTTATAAATGGCAAAAGCGGACACGTTTTCCGCGTCTGGGCGCAGAATGCCAAAAGCGTATCGCTGGTAGGCGATTTCAATGACTGGGACGAGGAGGCAACTCCTATGCAGATGCTCGGCGATTCGGGCGTATGGGAGGTATTTGTCGAAGGTCTCAGCGAGTTCGATGCTTATAAATTTGCAGTATGCGGCTGCGACGGAACTGTCAGAATGAAGGCAGACCCTTACGGCACGCATATGGGCGTTTCGCCTCAAACAGAATCGAAGATATATGATATAAACGGGTATCAGTGGGAGGATACCGCATATCAGCAGAACAAGGCAAAAAAGGATATCTACGCTTCGCCGATGAATATTTACGAGGTACACCTTAATTCATGGAAGGCGTGTACAACGGGCAAATATTACAGCTATATCGGCTTTGCGCAGGAGATAATACCTTATCTTAAAGATATGGGCTACACTCATATCGAGTTTATGCCGCTTGCGGAGTATCCGTTTGACGGCTCGTGGGGTTATCAGGGCATAGGCTACTATGCGCCGTCTTCGCGTTTCGGAACGCCGAAAGATTTTATGAAAATGGTGGATATGTTCCATCAGGCGGATATTTCGGTCATACTCGACTGGGTGCCCGCACATTTTCCGCGCGATGAAGCGGGTCTGTTTGAATTTGACGGCTCGGCTTCCTATGAGTATGCCGACCCGAAAAAAAGAGATCACCTCGCATGGGGTACGCGCGTATTCGACTACGGCAGGAACGAGGTAAAGAGCTTCCTTATTTCAAACGCGCTCTACTGGCTTGAAAAATACCATATAGACGGTCTGAGAGTTGACGCCGTTGCTTCTATGCTCTATCTCGATTACGACAGGCGCGACGGAGAATGGACACCGAATAAATTCGGCGGACATGAAAACCTCGAAGCGATAGATTTCTTCCATAAGCTGAACGAGACGGTGTTTGAAAGAAATCCCAAGGCGCTTATGATAGCCGAAGAATCGACCGCATGGCCTATGGTGACAAAGCCCGTTGACGTAGGCGGTCTTGGCTTTAACTTCAAGTGGAACATGGGCTGGATGAACGATATGCTCAAATATATGTCAATGGATCCCATACACAGGGCGTTCCACCACGATATGCTGACCTTCTCGTTCTTCTATGCCTTCTCCGAAAATTTCATACTGCCGATATCGCATGACGAGGTAGTTCACGGCAAAGCCTCTCTTGTCAACAAGATGTTCGGCGGAGATGTAGACATGAAGTTTGCGCAGGCAAGGCTTTTCATGACCTATATGACCGCTCACCCCGGCAAAAAGCTGCTGTTCATGGGCAGTGAATTTGCACAGTTCAGAGAATGGGATTATGAAAACGGTCTTGAATGGTTCATGATAGAGGAGTTTGAACAGCACAGGAATTATCAGCAGTTTGTAAAGCGTCTGAATAATTTCTATAAGGATACTCCCGCATTGTGGGAACGCGATTTCTCGTGGGAGGGCTTCTCATGGATCTCGCATGACGATTACAGACAAAGCATCATAATCTTCCGCAGATTCGACAGCAAGGGAGATGAAGTGATAATCGTCTGCAATTTCGTTCCCGTTGCAAGAACAAGCTATTGCTTCGGCGTTCCTTACGAGGGCAAATATACCGAGGTGTTCAACTGCACCTCGCCCGACGGCGCACCCTCTGTCAACGGAACGGTACATTCAAAGCCCGTTGCCATGCACGGCTTTGACAATTCTATCTGTATAGATATTCCCGCTTACGGCTGTCTTTATTTCACGGTAAAGAAGGATAAGCCGAAAAAGCCTGCGGCTGCCAAGCCGAAGGCTCAGAAAGCAAAGGCTGCTCAAAAGGACGCTGCCGCTAAGAAAAACGGCGCTGCGGTTAAGAAAAGTACAGCGTCAAAAACAACAAAAGTCCCTTCGGCAAAAAAAGCCGATGAAAAATAATATTATTAAATAATTGGTGGGTGAAATTTATGTTCAACAAAAAAGAATGCGTTGCAATGCTTCTTGCAGGCGGACAGGGAAGCCGTCTTTATGCTCTTACTCAGACGGTCGCAAAACCTGCTGTTCCTTTCGGCGCAAAGTACAGGATAATCGACTTTCCCCTGTCAAACTGCATAAATTCCGGCATTGATACCGTCGGAGTTCTTACGCAGTATCAGCCGCTCGTTCTTAACGAGTACATAGGAAACGGTCAGCCTTGGGATCTTGACAGACTTCACGGCGGTGTCCACGTTCTTCCGCCTTATCAGAAGGCAAGCGGAGCCGACTGGTATTCGGGTACTGCAAACGCTATCTATCAGAACCTTTCGTTTATAGACAGATACGACCCCGAATATGTAATGATCCTTTCGGGCGACCATATCTATAAAATGGACTATGCGCAGATGCTTTCCTATCACAAGGAAAAGAATGCCGCCTGCACTATAGCGGTACTTGACGTTCCTATGGAGGAGGCTTCGCGCTTCGGCATAATGTTCGCACGCGACGACGGAGAGATATACGGCTTTGAGGAAAAGCCCAAAGTGCCTAAGTCAACGCTCGCTTCAATGGGTATTTATATCTTTACATATTCCAAGCTTAAAAAATATCTTATTGAAAACGAGAACGACAAGGAAGCCACCAAGGACTTCGGCAACAATATAATCCCCGCTCTGCTCGACAATAAGGAAAGAGTATACGCTTACCGCTTTGATGGTTACTGGAAGGACGTCGGAACGATAGATTCTCTCTGGGAAGCAAATATGGATCTTATCAATCCGAATATCCCGATAGATCTTTACGATCCGGCTTGGAAGATATATTCAAGAAATCCCATACTGCCTCCGCAGAGCATCGGAAAGAACGCAAGCGTTCAGAATTCAATGGTAACAGAGGGCTGTGTCATAGACGGTTCTGTTGAATTTTCAATGATCTCGGAAGGCGTTACCGTTGAAGAGGGTGCTGTGATATATGATTCGATACTTATGCCCGGCTGCCATGTAAAGAAGGGCGCTCATGTTGAATATGCCATTGTCGGCGAGGATTCGGTGATAGGCGAAAACGCTCAGATAGGCGCAAGACCTGAAACTATCGAGGATAAGGATACATGGGGCGTAGCCGTAGTGGGACACAAGCTCAACATCTCCGATGGCGCGGTGGTAGCACCCAAAGCGATCATCTATGAGGATATGTAAGGAGGAAAACAAAAATGGGCGTAAATATGGGAAATGTACTCGGTCTCGTGTTTGCTAATATGCACGATATGACCGTTGGCGATCTTACTAAAAACAGGACTATGGGTTCGCTGCTTTTCGGCGGAAGATACCGTCTTATTGATTTTCCGCTTTCAAATATGGTAAACAGCGGCATAAACGCCGTAGGCGTAATAACCAAGGACAATTACCAGTCGCTGCTCGATCACTTAGGCTCTGCAAGAGAATGGGATCTGGCAAGAAAGAACGGCGGTCTTTACATACTTCCTCCGTTCGGCAACGCGAACGCGTCTCTTTATGCGGGAAGAATAGAGGCTCTTAACGGAGCTATGAGTTTCATCAGAAATTCCATGTGCGAATATGTTATAATGAGCGACTGTGATGTTGTCGGCAACATAGAATATAAACCGATAGTTGAAAAACACGTTGAAAGCGGCGCGGATATAACCGTTGTGGCTCACACCGGTCAGTATACGGCGGACGAGATGAAAATGTCTACCGTACTTAACACCGAGGCTGACGGAAGAGTAAACAGCGTGCTTATCCGTCCCGAATTGAGCGGCACCTGCACCGCGAGCATGAATATTTTCGTAATGAAAAAGGATCTGCTCATAGAGATAGTAAGTGATCTTATCGCACGCGGAATGGTAAGCTTTGAATCAGACGTGCTTCAGGCAAAATGCGGTGAGCTGAAAATAATGGCGTATGAATACACGGGATATTTCTCGAAGATCACAAGCGTTAATTCATACTTCAAGGCAAATATGGATCTTCTCGATCCCGAAAACGCCGCGCAGGTATATCTGCCCAAGCGTTCTATCTACACCAAGGTAAGCGATAACGCTCCCGCCAAGTACGATCTTAACTGCAGCGTTAAAAATTCTCTCATTGCAGACGGCTGCATAATCGAGGGCGAGGTAGAAAATTCCGTTATATTCCGCGGAGTAAAAGTAGGCAAGGGCGCAAAGGTAAGAAACTGCATACTCATGCAGGGTACGGTCGTTGAGGATAACGCCGAGTGCAATTATCTTATCACCGATAAGAACGTAACGATAGGCGAAGGTCACACTCTTACAAGCGCACCGTCATATCCTATGTATGTAGCCAAGGGCGCAAGCGTTTAAAAAATGTCCGCATAAAGCGGCGGAAGAATAGTATAAAAAGCCGGTCGGCGGTATAGTCATTGGCGATCGGCTTTTTAATAAATATGTTTATGGTATCTTTAAAATGAAAGGAATGAAATTGGCTTGAATATATTATATACTGCAAGCGAGGCTCTGCCCTTTATCGCATCGGGCGGACTTGCGGACGTTGCGGGTTCTCTTCCGCGCGCCATTAATGATGAAGGTCACGACTGCCGCGTTGTTATACCCTATTACGGACAGATCAAGCAGGAACTTAAAGATCAGTGCTCCTATCTGACTAACTTTACCGTTCCCGTAGCATGGAGAAATCAGTATTGCGGCGTATTCGTTGCAAGCGTGAACGGAGTTACATATTATCTGCTCGATAATGAATATTACTTTGCAAGAAACGGTCTTTACGGTTTCTATGACGATGCGGAAAGATATATCTTCTTCTCACGCGCCGTGCTTGAACTGTTAAGATACATCGACTTTAAGCCGCAGGTCATAAACGCCAACGACTGGCAGACGGCTCTTGTGCCTGTTTATTATGATATTTTCTATCGCTATCAGGGCGGCTTTGAGGATATAAAGACGGTCTTTACCATTCATAACATACAGTATCAGGGAAGATACGGTCTTGAAATTATCAACGACCTTATGGGTATACCGCTTTATCACACCGACCTCCTTGCCTATGACGGTGATGTAAACTTCATGAAGGCGGCTATAGAGTGCGCCGATAAGGTAACGACCGTTTCGCCGAGCTATGCTTGGGAGATACTCGATCCGTGGTATTCATACGGTCTTGACAGGATACTTGTCAAGAAGCAGTATAAACTCTGCGGCTTCTTGAACGGAATAGATCAGGAGGTATATAACCCCGAGACCGATCCGAACATTCCGGTACATTACACCTACATGAACCGCGGCGGCAAAAAGATATGCAAGACAAAGCTGCTTGAAGAATTTGGTCTTGCACAGGGCGACGAACCCGTTATCGGCATAGTCACCAGATTTGTCAACCACAAGGGTCTTGATCTGGTAAAATATGTGTTTGAGGACATGGTGCGTCTCGGCTGCAAGTTTACGATACTCGGTTCGGGCGAAAAGATCTATGAAGATTTCTTCCGCGAAATGCAGTACCGCTATCCGGACAGAGTAGGCGTTACGATAGGCTTTGTACCGCCGCTTTCCAAGCGTATATATGCGGGCGCGGATATGTTCCTCATGCCTTCGCAGAGCGAACCCTGCGGACTTGCCCAGATGATCTCGCTTAGATACGGCACTATACCGATAGTCAGAGAAACAGGCGGTCTGCGCGATTCTATCAAGGACGCGGGCGGAGAAAACGGCAACGGCTTTACATTCAAGTCGTACAATGCTCATGATATGCTTGACGCAGTTACACGCGCAAGAGTTGCATATGATGATAAAGCGCGTTGGAACGCCCTTGTTGGTCACGCCATGAGAGAAGATTTCAGCTGGAAGCGTTCAGCCAAGCTGTATATCGGACTTTATCAGGATATCCATTAAAATTACCCACTAAAAATATCAGCGCCGTCCGCGTAAATGCGGGCGGCGTTTTTGCAATAATAAAACAGCGGCGGGAAGATGAGACCCGCACGCTGTTTTTTGATATGAGGAGGTTAGATCGATATTTTATTTAAAATAAACTTTTATTCAACCGTAGGGTTGAACCAGTCGCCCTCATAGGAAACGACCCAGCCCGGCTGACCGTTGTATTCGGTATATATCCACTTTACGCTGAAATAATTATATCCGAGTTTTTCAATTTCCTCGTCTTCGGGTATTACGGCGAGAACGTCGTAATCCTCTCCCGGGCCCGAATAAAGTTTTAGTCCGCCGTAGCGAGTGACCGTCACCGAGGTAACGTCCGAGCTGTCGTAAAGTTCATCCGGCATCACGACGGCAGTCGTCGGATTTTTGTCTGACAGATAACTTTTGCACACCCAGCCTGCGTTCCCGTTATAGTCTATGTAGCACCAAGTCTCGCCCGATCTTGCGTCTATCTGTTCAGCCGAGATAAAAAGCTGCGTGCCTGACGGTATGCCCTCTTCAAGCGAGGTGTAGTCATACCCCGGTCCTATCCTTATCGCAAGACTGTCTACAGATGAATACATACTGCCGTAATCGTCCGTATATTTCGGCGCAACGGCGGCTGTGAACGGGTTTGCCGTTGTGGTAGTCGTCTGCGTTGTGGTCTTTTTGGGCGCGGCAGTCGTCTGAGGCTTGTCGGCATCTTCATTTTCTAAATTTCCAGCCTGTTGGTCATCATCATAGGCTGTCTGCCTGACCGCGTTATCCTTTGTCGGGGAATCTATCCTGTCACGCAGCAGCAGCGAAGCCCAGACGACCGAGCCTGCGATAAGGCAAAGTCCCATAGCAACGCAGATAAGTTTATAAATACCCGTTTCAACGTTGTGCTCTTTCTTTTTTGACGGCGCAGCATATTCGCCGTTATTTTTATGCGTATCCTGTTGTCTGACAAGTACGCAGCCGCAGAACGGACACTTTTGAGAATCCTTTTCTATTATGGCAGAACATTCCGGACATATCATATCCTGCGCCTCCTTTGTGTATATTTCTACAGTAAAAATTATACATCAAATTTGTGAAAGAAATATTTGTCGTATGCGATAGAAATGTGAAAAATAGTAACTATTCAATTACAATGTCAAAGGAAAATTATTACAAATCGGGGCAGTGCATTGCAATCTGTTTTTAAAGATATGTTTTTTACTTCCTCCCCCCGCCTGCGGCGGGGGGAGGAAGCCGAAATACTATACTTTTTGAAAAAAATTTATCTTCCGTGGGGCAATCGTTTGTTTTAAAATAAGCTTGTCATTATTAAAGAAAAAAACGCATATACTTGTACATAATAATATCACGAAGGGAATGGTTTATATAATGAAAAAAAGGCTTTTATCGTTAGCCGCGGCGGGTCTTATGCTTTGCTCCTGTTCTGACAAGGCTTTCCCCGTTTCGCTGCTCGTTACTCAAACGCCCTACAGACCGTCGGTGATAATAGACGCGGGTCACGGCGGCGCGGACGGCGGCGGCGTTTCCGTAAACGGTATCCCCGAAAAGGGGATAAATCTGAATATCGCGCTTACGCTCAGCGATATTATGACACTGCTCGGCTATGACACAAAACTGACGCGGACGGAGGATATTTCCATACATGACGAGGGCGTCGAGGGACTTCGTCAGCAAAAGATCTCCGATATGGATAACAGGCTGAAACTTTTCAATACTCCCGATTCGGTGTGCGTTTCCATTCATCAGAACAGGTTTACCGATCCGCAGTTTTCGGGTGCGCAGATGTTTTATTATCGTGAAAGTTCCGAAAGCGCACAGCTTGCCGAAAGTCTGCGAGCGCGTATATGTTCATATTTGCAGCCTGAAAATACGCGCGAGACCAAGCCTATGGACGACGAACTTTTTTTGCTTTGTAATTGTGAAAATCCCGCTGTTATGGCAGAATGCGGATTCATCTCCAATCCCGAAGAAGCAGCCATGCTCGAACAGCAGCCCTATCAGAAGCAGGTCGCCTTTGCGATAATGACGGGACTTAATGATTATCATATCCAAACAGGCAGATTGAGCGAGAAAACGGAAGAAAAATAGAGTTTATAGGAGATATTTTCTTTTAAGTTCCCGTGAACGCGCTTGACGTTCATTTGAACCTGTGATATAATCATAATAACGCGTAAAGCGGTCGTATGACGGTGAACAATAAACGGAGGTGAAATAAAATGCCGATGACATTGCCCGGCACGGCTATACCATATGACGAACGCGCCGGGAACGATACATTCGCGCTCATATCCCCGATAATCAGCGCGACAGGGGGAATATCTCTTTCACAGCTTTCAGCGCTTACGGGTCTTGAAGGCTCGACCATACAAAACTGGATAAAGCGAGGGTGGGCAGCGCCGAGTACGGGGAAAAAATACGGTGAACGCTCGGTCGTGAGGATCTTGCTGATAAATATTCTTAAAAGCGCACTCAAGCTTGAGGATATTGCAAGGCTTATGGAATATGTCAACGGCGAGGTAATGAACACGGAGGACGATATCCTTCACGATACCCCTCTTTATAATCTGCTTTGTTCGCTGATATACGAATCGGAGCAAAAGCACCTGATGACAGACGGTGAACTTAGAGAAGCGATAAAGCAAAAGCTCCCGCAGGAGCTTTCCCCTTACGAAAAAAACGTACTGGAAAACGTTCTGCTGATAATGATCCGTTCGGCGCTTGCGGGTTATTACCGTTCGCTCGCTCAAAGCGAATTTCTGCGGATAGATATGAAAAGCAGAGGAAAAAAGATGAAAATGTAAGCGTAAGCTTATGGTTTAAACTTACGAGTTTAACGTATAAGCTATGCTTATACCATAGGCGTAGCTTATACCGTAAACAGAAAGGAAGTAAAAAAATGGCGGATAAAGTTGTAGATGTTAAAATGAAAAGATCGGGACAGAGGATCGTCGCGGCAGTGGTAGTGATTTTTGTACTGGCGGTACTTTTCTTCATGTCGTTGGCGATAGTTCCCGCAGGTTCAACGGGAGTTATCACGACCTTCGGACAGGTCGCCGATCATACCTACGGCGAAGGTTTTCACCTTAAAATACCGATAGCACAGGAACTTGTGATAGTTTCCAATAAAATAGAGGTATACGAAGCCGATTCAAGCGCAGTATCGAAGGACCTGCAAACGGTAAATTCAAAGATCGCGGTAAACTTCCGCGTCCGCGCCGAAAGCTCCGCTTCAATATATCAGAATATCGGTCCTGATTATAAAACCGTTATTCTGATGCCCGCAGTGCAGGAATCCATGAAAGCGGTCAGCGCAAAATACACCGCAGAGGAACTTATCAGCGAAAGAAATAAGGTCGGCGAAGAAATAAAAGAACAGCTTACCAAAAAAGTTACCGATTACGGTATACAGATAGAAAAATTCAATATCGTAAACTTTGAGTTTACAGCGGAGTTCAATAACGCCATAGAGCAAAAACAGGTGGCTGAACAGAACAAGCTCCGCGCGGAAACTGAGAAGGAACAAAAGAAGATAGAAGCCGAAGCAGAAGCTCAGAAGGTCAAGATAGAAGCCGAAGCTAAAGCGGAGGCGATAAAGACCGAAGCGGAAGCGCAGGCAGAAGCAAATAAACAGCTAAGTGAATCGCTCTCACAGCAGTTAGTCGATTATCAGACTATCGAAAAGTGGGACGGCAAACTGCCCAAGGTCGCGTCGTCGGCTAACCCGCTAATAGCAATGGATATCGATGGAGATAACGTCTCGGATCAGACAGCTGAATAATAAAAATACGGCATACCGTTGAAAAAATGAATTGACCCCAAAAAGTTAGACAAACTTTTAAAAGAAAATTTATGCAAAGCGACTAAGAGCAATCTTGGTCGCTTTTGTTATGCAGCATTGAGTCTGTACTCAACGGGTGACATACCATCAAGCTTAAGCTTGATGCGCTTTGTGTTGTACCAATCGATGTAAGCGTGCAACTCGGATATGAAGTGCTCGACAGAGTCAAACTCCTGTAAATATAGAAGCTCTGTTTTCAAAAGTCCAAAGAAATTTTCTGCACAAGCGTTATCAAGACAGTTTCCCTTTCGTGACATACTTTGTCTTATGCCTTTATCTTTAAGCATTTTCTGATAATGCTTGTGTTGATACTGCCAGCCCTGATCAGAGTGCAGAATAAGGTTGGTAATTATCGACTCAATCCCAAATCTTGTGTAAACCTTCAAAGTAGTGTATAATAAGAAAGACACTACAATGGAGGTTTTAATTA
>CANPYF010000048.1 GCA_947587925.1 uncultured Ruminococcus sp. | reverse complement strand
CTTTGCAAGTTCCTGGTCGAGCGTCTGCATTCCGTACTGTTTACCCGTCTGCATAGCCGAACCGATAAGGTGTACCTTATCATCACGGATCATAGCCTTTATAGAGTCGGTCGCGGCGAGTATTTCACAGCAGGCTACACGGCTCGTTCCGTCAAGAGTACGGCAGAGCGTCTGTGTACATATTCCGACAAGAACGGACGCAAGCTGCGTTCTTATCTGGTGCTGCTGGTGAGCAGGGAAAACGTCTATTATACGGTCGATGGTGGAAGCCGCGTCGGTGGTATGAAGTGTACTCATTACAAGGTGTCCTGTTTCAGCCGCGGTAACAGCCGCTTCGATAGTCTCGAAGTCACGCATTTCTCCGACGAGTATGATATCGGGGTCTTCACGAAGTGCGGCACGCAGCGCCATTGAGAAGCTCGGAACGTCTCCGCCGATCTCACGCTGGTTTACCATACATCTTTTATGCGCGTGCATATATTCGATAGGGTCTTCTACGGTGATTATATGCGCCGATTTGTGCAGATTAACATGGTCGATCATAGCCGCAAGCGTGGTAGATTTACCCGAACCGGTAGGACCTGTAACAAGCACAAGTCCGCGGGGACGCATTGCAAATTCCGCAAGAACGGGCGGAAGATCGAGGTCTGTAAGGGTAGGTATATCGTTTCTCAGCAGACGGATAGCTATCGCGGTGTTTCCTCTCTGACGATATACGTTTACACGGTGACGGAAGCCGCGCGCCGAAACATATGTAAAGTCGGTGTCGATATGGTCTCTTATCGACTGCATCTGCTTTTCGTTTGTCATGCTGCGGCATATACCCTGAATATCTATCTCAGTCATATCAGGATATGATGAAAGCTTTCTCAGATTACCGCCCTGTCTGACTATCGGGGGAATACCTACCGTGAAATGCAGGTCAGAGCAGCCGAGCGCTCTGGATTCGTCAAGTATCTTGTTGATGTCTAAAGCCATGGTATATTACCTCCACTATATTTTTTCCACTATATATTAATACAGTTAACGCCGCGCAGCGTTTTCTATATATTATACAGCATTTTTTGATGTAAGATGTAAAAAAGAACATCGCGATTTTTCAAATCGCCGCAGTTTTTCAAACCGCCTGCACTATACTAAGCCGCCTGCACTGTATCAAGCCGCCCGCAGTTTATTAAACCGCATAGGTAACGCGCACAAGTTCTTCTATCGAGGTCTTGCCCTCTTGTACAAGCTGCGAAACGTTGTCTCTAAGCAGCTTGCAGCCTTCCTCTCTGGCAAGATCCTGTATCTCGTCCGCCTTTGCTCCTCTGGTTATCAGCGCAGCCATTGCGGGAGTTGAAAGAAGTATCTCATGTATAGCCGTTCTTCCTTTATATCCTGTGTTGTTGCAGTTGGGACAGCCGCCCGCGTCATATACGGTGACCGAATGATCTATTTCCATAAGTTCATTTTCTTCGGGGGTGGACATTCTTGCCTTTTTACATTCGGGGCAAAGTACCTTTGTAAGTCTCTGCGCCACTATTCCTATAAGCGAGGTCGCCACCATGTACGCCTCAACGCCCATATCAACAAGACGGGTAACGGTGGAAGCCGCGTCGTTGGTATGCAGTGTGGAAAGTACAAGGTGTCCTGTTATCGCGGCTCTTATCGCTATTGACGCGGTCTCGGCGTCACGCATTTCTCCGACCATTATAATGTCAGGGTCCTGACGGAGTATAGAACGGAGCGCGGCGTCAAAGGTCATACCCGCTTTATCGTTTATCTGGCACTGGTTTATGCCGTCGACCTTCTTTTCGACAGGGTCTTCAACGGTTATAACGTTAAGATTAGGCTTGGCTATCTCACCGAGCGCGGCATAAAGGGTGGTAGATTTACCTGAACCGGTAGGACCGGTAACAAGCACAACGCCCTGCGGTACTTTAAGGCAGGAAGCAAAACGCTGATAGTTGTAATCGGTCATGCCGAGGTCGGTTATTTTTCTGAGCGACATATCGCCCGTTGCAAGTATACGGATAACGACCTTTTCGCCGTAAACCATAGGAAGGTTAGATACACGGAGGTCGAGCGTCGTGCCGTCTACTACCTGCGACATACGGCCGTCCTGCGGTATTCTCTTTTCGGCTATGTTCATTCCGCTGAGTATCTTAAAACGGGTTACGAGCGAAACATGGAGCGCCGAAGATATTGTCATAAGTTCTATAAGGTCGCCGTTTACTCTTATGCGTATCTTGGTCTGGTTTTTGAACGGCTCGATATGTATATCCGTGCAGTCCTTGCGGAAGGATTCCTCTATTATCGCCGAGGCGAGTTTAACTATAGGCGCGTTGTCTATACGGTCATTGGCGGCGTCTGTAACAAGATCGTCAAGGCTCTTCTGCTCTTCCTTTTCCTTAGTCGCTTCTTCAACTATAGTCGTCGTCTGACCTGCCGAATAAAGACGTCCCAAGGCTCTGTTGATAGCTCCCTTTGTCGCCATTGCAACGGAAATGCTGAATCCTGTTGCGGCGCGGAGATCCTCCATCATGTAGAAGTTTGAAGGCTCACTGGTGGCAACGGTAAGGCGCTTACCCATTTTGCTGACGGCTATGGCGGTGTATTTCCTTGCCATATCCTCCGGAATAAGCTTTACGATGTCGGGTGAAAGTTCCGCCTTATCTATATCTATAAACTGGATATTAAGGCGTTCTGCAAGCACCTCCGAGAACTGGTTTTCGGTAACGAGTTTCATCTGAATAAGTGCGTCACCGAACATCAGCCTTTCCTTGCTTTCCCTCTGCTTGGCAAGGACCTGCTGGAGCTGTTCTTCCGTAATAAGTCCCTTTTGTATAAGATGTTCTCCTATAGGTATGTTTTTCATACACGCTACTCCTTTTCCTGCGGCGGTATTCGCTGTTTGAACGGCATTATACATTTTTCCGTTCACGCGCAGGCATATGCCGCTTGTATGTCCGCGCGCTTTTTATTTAATTTTATTATTAGCTATTGAAATTATTATAATAATGTGATAAAATATAATTATCAGAAATTTTGTTAAAGGGGGATATAAAAATGTCCGAAGAACTCCATTATAATTTATTTGTTGCTTTCATTTATTTCATGCTTTTTCTGTTTGGTGCGGCGGTCGGCAGTTTTTTAAACGTCTGCATATACCGTCTGCCGAAGGAGGAATCGCTTATCAAAAGCAATTCGCACTGCATGACCTGCAACACGCCGATACTGAAGCGCGATCTTATCCCGATCGTGAGCTGGTGTATACTCAAAGGCAAATGCCGTGCCTGCGGCGCGCCTATCAGTCCGCGTTATACGGTCGTCGAAGCAATGAACGCTGTCGGCTGGGTACTCATCTCAATGCATTTTGACCTGATGATAAACATTCCGTGGTGCGTGCTCAACTGTCTTGTTTATTCGGCTCTGCTGGTCGTTTTCTTTATGGACTGGGACACGCAGCTTATCTCTACATATGTCGTATGCTTTATCGGTCTGCTTGCCGTGATAGAATACTTTTTCTTATCCGACCAAAGCGGCTTAACGTTAAGCGACCAGCTTATCGGTGCGGCTGCGGCGGGCGTCCCGCTGCTCATTATCTGTCTTGTCTCAAAAGGCAGAGCAATGGGTCTTGGCGACGTATATTTAATGATAGCCGCGGGTGCTTTCCTTGGTCACATAAAGGTCATAACCGCGCTGTTCATAGGCATTGTGATAGGCGCAATAGCGGGGCTTATCCTCAAAAAGATAAACGGCGAATCCAAATTTGCATTTGGTCCTTGGCTCTCTATCGGCATACTCATCTCAATGCTCTGGGGAAACGATATAGCGCACGCCTATCTCACATTCACGGGTCTGGGCGAGATAATATACGGCGAAGAATTTTTAAGATCGTCATTCCATTTTATCGGAACTTTGTTCTGATCTACAATCTTTCATTCGGGTGATACCCGACATTCGCTCAAAAAATCCTCCGAGCTATTCCGCTCGGGGGATTTTTTCAGCAAGCAGCGCGGAGCGCTGCTTGTGAAAGGGGGGTGGATTGTTATTCGAGAGTTAGATTATAATCTTCTGCAAATATATTAATTAAATCTTGAGAAAGTTCATAGGGAACGTCTTTTTGCATACTACCAAGTACATTCGACATCATATCACTATGGTCAGAGGGTAATCCATCTTTTACGCGCCATCTGTTATCGAAATAACTGCTTTCAATTGTCATGGTCCATTTTCCATCGACCTTTTGGAATATTACATCAATAAGATTCCAGTCGTCTTTTCCAAGATTAACACGAGTTTTACCATCACCTAAATCTTGAATGCTTCTAACTCCGCGTGTTTTTTGATCAGTTACAAATTCAGGTACAGAAGCTCCATTGGCTGAAAGAGTAACTTCTCCGCCACCCGGTAGAGGTTCAGGTTCCGGTTCGGGTTGGTTATCCTTCTCTACAGCTGCATTGTAGGCATCAATATCTGTATAGACATTACCGTTATATATCCAAATTTCACGAGGTGTGTTAGGATCGGAAGCGTAATAATCATAATTAATAGAAGTATTAGTTACATTTAAATTTATATATTGTGTTTCGCGTGTAAAATCAACGTAAGCATCTCTTCCTTCGGAAACATTTAAATACAGATTATAATTTCCGTCAATAGTGAAGTCTGTATAGTCTCCTGAACTTCCGCGGTTTATTACGAGCTGATTATTCGATGATGTGTCTTTAATAAGATGTATGATCATTCGCCATTCCTTGAAGCCTTCATACGGAGGAGGAAGCTCATCACCTTCAAAATACAGAACACCGTTAACGACCCATATCTCCTGATAATCACGCATTGTGTCATTTGATTCAAATGATATTAAAGAAACTGCATTTCCGCTGTTGTCGATATTCTGTACATCCGCTTTCTGATTTTTGCGGGAGAAGTGTATGGTAATGTCGTTATCGGCACGCGCACTGACTTCTGATGTGTTGGATATGCTCGGTTCGCCAAAATCACCGTTAGGTATCGATACGACCTTTACACCTCTGGAATTTGTAGCCGCTGAAGCAAGTACATGAACTACAACTGTCTTATCGCAGCCGTATGCATCAGCCGGAACTTTATCTGCACTTTCGTATGCAATCCCGTCCTTTACCCAGATCTCTGTTCTCGGGTCGGTGTAATCAATATTTGTCAGACCGGTCAGATTAAAATTCACGTTGCCTGTAGCGCTGCCGTTTACATAAACCGTAAATGTACTTGATTCATCAAATACCGTTTCGGAATCATCGGCGTCCTTCGGCTTGAGCCCTGAAAATTCAACTATTACGTCAAACGGACTTGAAAGAGTTTGTGAAGCCGTGCCGACTATGGACGCATCACTGGTCGTGCTTACACCGCCGAGCCTGTACTCTGATAACAGGTCTGACGGCATGAAATGAATGGTAACTGATTTCTTTAATACTCTGCGGAAATTAAGGTCGTCATCGCCTGCGGGCGGTTTGGGCGGTTCAACTATAGAACCATCTGAACCGGGAATGCCTGTACCACCCGAACCCGCAGTGGTGCCTTTGGATTCTGCTTCGTTCGGTCTTTGATAGAAGATCCACATTACAGGCTTGTTTTCCTTATTTTCTTCGATTTTAAGAGTTCCGATCTTTCTGTTGAGCTTAGCACTCTGCTGCAGATTTATAAACTGGAAGGTCTCGGTAACAGTATACGGCTTATCCTCGTTAATAATAAAGCTGTCAATTGTTGCCATCATAGGGTGTACATCTGCTGTGATAGACAAGCTTTGCTTTACCGTAGAGGTGTCAGCATCGCCTTCTGTGCTGTCTGCCATATAGCCGTTGAGTGAGAACTGGAAGTCAAACTCATCGAGCAGTGCCGGCGATACGCAATAGGTCGCGCCGCTGAGATCCGAAACAAGACCGTGCATTGCTATTCCTCTTGCACCCTTCTTGCTTTGAGGACGCTCCTCGTTTGACAGCATTATAAAGTTTTTGCAGCTGTCCTTTGCGGCAGGCATCGTAGAAGAATCATCTGAAAACTTGACCTCTACATCTGTTGAATATCTTAACTCCCCGTTGATATAGTCAAATAGGGTTATTGCCGAAACTTCTTCGTTTGCCTTGTTGGTCGAATCAACATAAGCGTTAGTTGTCGGACGCATGATCATTACTATCGCGGTAGTTATCAATCCCATGAGTGCCAGAACAACGATCAGTTCAACGAGGGTAAAACCTTTTTTCAATTTGTTAAACATTATTTCAGTCCCCCCTTATTGATACGACAATGTTACTGATTTGTCGGGATTTATAACTATTTCCGCCGATCCGTTAGGCGCTGCGCTTATTTCTGCCGACATAAGCGCGGTTGAATAGAGGATACCATCACCCGTTATCCTTATAGTCATCTGGCTTGCAGAAAGATCTGATAAATCCGGGTTTGCAAAACCGACTATCATCTGACTCGGAACAGCTGTCTCTCCTGCATCGCTGGCAGCCAGGCTCAAAGGATCAAGAGTTCTCATATATATCGGCGACGAATGCTTATAGCAAACTCCGTCAAGATCTCCCTCATAGATCATTCCGCTTACACATTCAAGCTGTACATCGGCGCTTACGCCGCTTTCGTTTACAATGTTGATCTTGTAGCGGTTTTTTTCTTTGTCACTGATAAGCGGCATAGGTTCAAGACCTGTGCTTGAAAGCGATTTGATCTCAAAGTTATAATCATTACCCTTATATGCGGTTTTGAGCGCCTTATATTCGGTAATGTTCGGGACCGTTTTAATTACCGTTGAGTTGTTTTTAAATACAAGCTCACCGCCTTCAAACGAGGTTCCCGAAACAAGCGCGACTCCGGCAGCTGCTTTTCTTTCGACAGACGCCTGCTGATGTGACAGCTCTTTATCTCTCAGTTGGTTTCTTGCATTATATTTCATTATTGCGGCGAAAGCCATGCAGATAGCAAGAGTCTGAACTGAAAATATTGCCATAGCTATAACAACTTCAACAAGCGTCATGCCCTTGACATTTTTTCTTGCCTTTGGCAAATTCATTTATGACTCTCCTTTCTGTTAATACTGATAATACTGAATATCAATATACGAAGTAGAACCGTTCTTCAAACTTACATATCCGAGTATCGAACCGTTTGCAGGCGGGATATTTCTAAGGAATCCGCCCTTGTCGTCGTTGGCAAGCGTAACCTTTCCGCACTTGACCTGACCATATACACGAGTTCCGGAGCCGGAAAATTCACAGTCTGATTTAGGTGCAAACAGTATGCACTGGATCTCACTGTTATCTCCATTCTTGAAATTAACATTATCAGGAACTACGACCATAATGTTATTTACATGAGAAACATATCCGCCGTAACCGTCATATTTCATTGAGAGCATAGGATCATTTTCGTCATTATAATCCGTAGGCTTTCCGTCAGCTCCCCAGAATGTCCAGTTTCTGCTGCCGAAGTTATTGAATGCATTCTTGGAAGCTGTATTGACAACATCCATAGCCGAAACAGATTTACCAACAAAATAGAACAGATATGAATCTGCAATAAATGTGTTATCCGAACCGCCTGCATCAAAACCTACAACACCATGTCCGCTTCTGCTTTCCTCACTCATAGGTTTAAATGTTATGGTAACATTCTCATATGAGCCGCTTTCTTTATATCTGCTGACCGTAACGCTTCTTTCTTCTACATTTTCATCCTCTTCAGAAAGATAGAGACAATCAACATTTGCAGCTAATTGATCCTCCGGTATAGCCTGAGATTCATCATAGTACATAAAGTAGCAATAAACTCCGGCGTCTGCATGAGTTGTATCAATTCTGAAGCGGGAAACGACAGAAACGTCTCCGCTCAATATCTCCGCGGGAAGTGCAATTACTATATCCTCGTCTGTAAGTCTTACAAGGAATTTCTTGCCGCTGTGCAGATCATCATGTTTAAACGACATACTTGCATTTACAAGTATTACATTGCTCATATCCGCATAGTTTTCTTCATAAAGGTTGTTTGTGACACCGGTCTTAGTCTGATACCTGATCACCTTGTTGGCTTTATAAGGTCTTACAAGCGCCTGAGCGTATTTCTTTCCGAGATCCTTGGCAGCGTTCTTTTCCTCCATTGTTGAAGAAGGATTTAAGGAAGCATTAAAGATCTTGTTTGATGAAGCTTCGCCGTATATTTCGCTAAGATGGGTCCTTGTGGTATTTTTAGTAGCAGTTGAAGGTCTGTATCCTGCTACAGGGAATTCATTTCTTCCGGATTTATTTATATTGCTGCTGAATTTGGTTTCCGAATTGGGGAATACATAATTAAGTATTCTTGATGTTGATCCTCCGCTTATACCTGCTGTCTTGGGAAGTTCGTTTCCATCCGTGTCATATGCTTTCAAGCCGTCACCAACTACTTTTGCAGTTTCAATGGTGGTCATTTTGCCGCCGCTGTAAGTGCAAAGATGGATTTCGCCTGCAAGATAGAGCGTTCCGTTTATATTAAGCTTTGCTTCCTGACCTAAGTTGCTGCCGGTAGCAAGATAAATATCACCCTCAACAAAAAGGTCGCCGTCAACGGTTATTGTTTTTCCTTGATCTGAACAGAAGTACAGATTGCCGTCCTGATAAAGTGCAGCAGAAGTGCCTGATGTGCCCTCGTAGCAATAAACATTTCCGTAGAATGTCTGGGGCTGAGAAGCACCGTCACCGCCGAACGACTTGTCGGGATACACTTCTTGTATTACATATTTTTCACCGTTTGCTACTCCGTCGATTTCCGAAGGGATGCCGGCGATGTACATTCCGTGAGTATACAGATCGATCTTTGAATCAGGAGTGCCCAGATTGAAATCGCATGAACTGCTGGAGGCTTGTATCCACTTCTTATCTACCTGAATAAAGCCGTCAAGATTGGTATATTCATATTTTGTTTCGTCATTGTAATCGGAAAGCGGAATATCATCCTTGTTTACTCTTAACTCGTCACTTGTTCCGGCAGAATTTACAGGTATTTTGGTTTTTCCAACATCTGAAGATATTGAGCATCCGTTATCCATTGTCAGATAGCCGTCCGTGATGATAGTGGGAGCCTGCTGGAAGTATTTTGATACTCCGTCGCCCGCCGGCTTGGTCTGATTAGGCATATAGTTGTTAGTATAGGTCTTGTTCGTAACATCCTTCATCTTTGAACCGGAGTTAAGGAAAAGGCTATACTCGGAATATATATGGCTGTAAAAATATCCCGTGTTGCTTCCGATCGTGATATAATCCTTTGGTTCCTTAGTCGGATCATATCCTGTCGGCTTTTCAAGATAAATATCACCGTCTACAGGAGTTGCAGCACCGTCTCTGTAGGTGTTGCCGTTGCTGGATTCAAGCGTATCGGTAGGGGTATATGGTGCATTAACAACTGCGCCAAAGTATACGCTTGCTGTCTGAGTCTGGCTGCCATAGGTCGTTTCAGCCTTTACTCTGAATCCGGAATCCTCGGTGTATATCAAAAGTCTGGTCTCACCATAGTTCTGGTTAAAATTAGGATCGCCATTGGCTGTAACTGTTACGATATTAGGGTTAGAAGAGTTATGACCTGTTGCCAATGCCTGAAGATCGCTGTAATCGGTTTTGTCAGGATCAGGCTCGCCGTCACCGTCGACATCAGGCGTATAACTATTAATAAACTCCGTCAAGCAAGCCTCTGCGGTGATCTTGGCCTGAGTCTTCTGGACATTTCTGCTCGAAGCCTTTGTGGTGTAATTCACAGTGCTGAGAGCTATAGTTACAAGAGTCATGCAGACCATTGTCATGCAGACAACTGCGAGAAGAACCGACCCTTCACGATTCTTCTGAAATTTCCTTTTCATAAAAACCACCTTTCTAAAGAATTATCAGTAAATATTTTTAATTAATTCATAACACGTTATGGTGGAATGGTCTGATAAGACCGTTCTCACCATAATTCGTGTATGTTAACTTACTCGGTTACTGTTGCCGAAGCAGGTACGCCCTGCTTATCGTAGTCATCCGGGCTCATGATATCGGGAACCATCAAAAGTTCGAGTGTGATCGAACCTTCAAGTTCGGGATTCTCTTCAGTTTCGCCTTCGCCGTTACCCGTACCGTTCATGTTCGGGATAGAAAGGCTTGTTACAACAAGGCTTCTGTGAGAATTGTTCTGGAGGTTCTCGATGAACTTCATGATATCTTCTCTGTGAGCAGTAAAGGTAAACTGGAAGGTGTAGGAACTGAGCGAACCGAGTGCAAATGTAGGTGTTGTTTCAACGTCGGTCACTTCAAGAGGACTTACGATCCCGTCAAGCGGCGAACTTACGCTGTACTCGTTGAAAACATATCTTGATATGTTAGTGGTAGCAAGCTGTGTGATAGTAAGACCTTGGTTCATTATTTCCTGACCCTCGGCATTGGGATCTACGTCAAGCTGATTCTGCATCTCGGTAGCTGCCTCGTACTGAACCATCTTAGGATAGAACATGGAAGCCGCATCGGTAGCTTCTTTGTAAGCCTTGTCACAGTCGTCGGGAAGACTTGCTTCTTCCTTTAACCTTTTCTGTAAGCCTTCAAGTTCCATTTCCTTGGCGTCAAGAGTATCGCTTGCTGCGTTTACGGATTCGATAGCGGGTTTGATGAAGAACATTATTCCGACTATCCATATAAGCACTACAAGCACAACGATAAGTATCAACTTATCACGCTGATTTAATTTCATTGTTATTCACCCTCCCCTTCTTCTGCCTCAACGGGAACATCTTTAAAGTAAAGTGTGGTCGAAGCGATAGTTACCGGATTTCCTTCCTCTCCGGTTCCGGTGTAACCGCTGGAGGTAACGTCAGCAAAATAATCCTGATCGAGTATCGTCTTGATAAAGTCGTTCGCGCTCTGCTGCTCGGGAAGCTGAATGTTGGTTATCGTGATCGTACCCGCGTCCTTAGCGTAAGAGAAGCTGGTGTAGCTGAGCGGTTCGCCCGTGTTGGCGTCAACGAGGTTTTCCTCTATCTTTTCAAATACCTGCTGCTTGATGAGCGGCTGTGAATTGAGATTATCCTTACAATCAAGGATATAATCTCTGTACTGCTCGACAACGGCAAGATAATCATGAAGCCTCTGGTTCTTGGCGATCTTTTCGTTGCATTCGTCTATAGACGCCTGAGTAGCCGTGATATCCTTTTGTATGCTGCTCTCTCTGATATTGATTATCAGCGTTACCGCGCCTATGAGCAGTACGGAAACCGCCACCGCGACGCCTGCGGTAATAAGAGTACCGGTCGAAGCGGATGATGATTTACCTGTCGCAGCGTCTACCTCGAGGAGGTTGATACGCTCGGTCTGCTTATTCTTTTTATAAAGTGCGCCGATAGCGTTTGCAAATACCGTGAACTCAAAGTTTTCATAACCGGAGATCTGCTGCGGAACGCTGAGCACCGAAGCCTTTACATCGAGCGAGTCAAGCGCGTCAACGAGCTTTATGTAGTCGTCTATTTTACCGTAAAGTACTACATTGTCAAGTCCGGGGCCGCCTCTTGCCTTGTTGAACTGTTCCATACGGAAGATGTTCTCACTGATAGCCTCGGTAAGATACTCGTCAGACTCGTAATCTTCTTCGGATATCGGTTCGTATCTTGCGAACGCCATCTGTCCGTTCTCGAAAAGGATAAGTCCGAGGAAGTTGTCGTCTACCTGACATACCAGCAGCGGCATTTTGTCAAGATTTGACTTATCCGCAAGAACTATACGGGATATGGAGTTACAGCTGATATTTACCGAACGCAGACTGATGGACATGATCGCGAAAAGCTTTCTGAAAGCTTCAACGGTGCTCGAAGGACACGCCGTAGCGAGCACTTTTACCGATCCGGGATTGTCCTCTCCGGCTTCACCTACTATAGTATATGAAATAGAGTAGTCATCGGTAATACCCATTTCCTGCTGCATCTGGTTTTGTACCATGCTTAAAAATTCAAAGCTCTTTGCCTTAGGAACGATAAGTTCCTTGAAAACGATATTGCTCGAAGAGAATGTAACTACAGCCTCTTTGTCCATCATCGTTTCGGCTTTAAGATTTGTAAGAAGCAGATCCGAAAGACCCGAGAGGTTCATGACCTCGCCGTTGATTATCATATCCTCGGGAACATCAACGCTGAGCGATCTTTCGATCCTGATCTTGTTTGACGAGTTGTCGCCTTTAACAATATTTATTTGTCTGTCAGTAATATCAAACGATAGCATTTATTCCTTCACCTCTTAAAAGATTTATTTACAGTCGGCAGCGCCTTTATAAGGCTCTGTCGCAGATCCGCAGATGCACAGTGCAGTGCGGATCCGCCTGCCGCCGATCACTATAATCAGTGACATTTCTTTGTCACGCGGCATTTCTTTGCGTCACGAATTTTCGAGCGATCCGATACCGCCGTAGAGCAGCGGGAATATACCTGCCAGACAAATTCCTATTGCAAGACCCATGATAATGATCATCATAGGCTCGAGCAGTGCTACCAGACGTTTTACCGCCGAGTCTGCTTCTTCTTCGTAGAAATCCGCTGTTTTTTCAAGTATCTCATCGAGCGCGCCCGATTCTTCACCGACAAATATCATCGAGGTAAACATACCCTCGAATATTTCCGTCTTGGCTATCGAGACCGACATAGGAGAACCCTGTTTTACTTCGTCAACTACCTGTAAGAACATCTTGTCTACATAGGAGTTTGAAAGTACCGACGACGAACGCTCGAGCGCTTCTACCATCGGGATACCGCTTGAATAAAGCGACGAAAGAGTTCTCGCGAAACGTCCTTCATAAATCTTGACCATAAGAGGTCCTACCGCAGGCATTTTAAGTTTGATAAGATCGTATTTCAATCTTATATCGGGGACTTTAAGCGCATATCTTATCGCGAGTATGATAACGACCAGCGCGATAACGAGTATGTACCATTTTGACTTTAGGAAGTCGCTGAAATGGAACAGCGCTCTTGAAAGCGCGGGCATCTCGTCTTCTCCCATAAGTCCCGCGAAGGTAGGCATGATAAATGTGAACATTCCTATTACCATTACTACCGTCAGAACGCCGAGTATGATAGGATACATCATAGCGCTCTTTACCGTGTTCTGTGTCTTTTGCTGATTTGCGTAGAAATCGCTCAGACGCTGAATGGTCATGTCCAGCGTACCCGAAGATTCGCCCGCATCGACCATGCTTATCATAAAGTCCGGAAAACTTCCCCCTCGGTTGATGAGAGCCTCTGTGAGGTTGCTTCCCTTGTTGACGTCCTCGTATAAGGCGAGCCAGACCGGTTTGGCTTTCTTGTTTTCCTCTTCCTTATACATGATGTCGAGGGCTTTTACGATAGTAAGTCCCGACGTAAGCATTGCGGCAAGCTGTCTGCATGAGAAGGCAAGATCCTTTGTCTTGAATTTATAGATACCCTCCTGCCTGCTGCCGCCGAGTGCCTCAGTGGAACTTATCAGGAACAGACCTTGTTCATAGATCTTTTCCTGGACCTGCTGCGAGTCTTCCGCTTCGATAACACCTTTGACGGTCTTACCTGACGAGTCCTTCGCAACATAGCTGAAATTACCCATAGTTTAAGTTACACCTCCACCTATTTACACATTTTGCGTTTCATCAGCTCTGCGTTCGACAAGAACGCAGACGTCTGCGGCGCAGCGTATGCAAAAAATCTGCGGCTGCCTGTCAGACGGCATTCTCACAAAACGTATTTTATATATTATAACATTTATTTTTGATTTATTCAAGCACTATTAAAAAAATTCTTTTCAGCTTTTTTTACAAAAAATAAATCTTTCTTTTATTCATCTTTAACAAACGCACGTTTTACCTGTTTTTACAGCGCGATTTGACCGCTCCGAAAGCCGCTCGGGCACGCGCAAAAACCTGTCACGGTCAGCCTTCCTCGGCTTGCTCCTCGGTATCCTCCTGCTCATGCTTTTTAAAGGTAAACGGGTGCTTTCTCTTATAATCGCTGTAGGTTAGCTGATATATAACGAACATGATAAAAAGAATGACAGCCATGCCCGCAGCCGCAGCCGTTTTTATATCCGCGCCGAACACCAGCATCAGCCAGCGGCAGGGATAGTAAAGCATATAATACGCCGTGAACCATACCTTGTCCATATCGTTGGGATTATACAGTATAACGGGGACAAAATAAGCCGCAAGCAGCAGTATCAGCGTTGTGAGGACGGGTATCATGTCCATGTTTTCATACGCCGCGTGTTTTTTGCCGTCATCATGGAACACCATTCCGAGCAGCAGCAGCATTACGGCGGTCGCCGTCACAGAACCCGTTATATCGTTTACCAAAAACAGCTTGAAGCTCTCCGCAGACGGCGGCAGCACGCTTGCTATCACCCAGAATACCGCCTTGCCGAGCAGCAGACCCACCGCGTCCGTTCCCAGAAGCAGCAGCAGTCTGAAAAAATAATATTTTACGCCGTCACTATAATCCATATTTTACCGCCTTTCAATCATATCACCCTGTCTGTGCGCCCTTTTGGAGCAGTCTTTCTGCCAGTCTGCCGAGTTCTCCGCTGTTTTTGAGCGTCGGGTCTTCCTTTATTATTTTTGCCGAAAGCCTTTGCGCAAGTTCGACCAAGCCCACGTCACGCGAGAGATCCGCTATGCGGAAGGGCGGCAGACCATGCTGCTGAGTGCCGAAAAAATCGCCCGGTCCGCGCTGCCGCAGATCCTCCTCGGCTATCTCGAAGCCGTCATTTGTCGCGCAGATCGTTTTCATTCGCTTTATGCAGTCCTCCGAGGTATTGTCGGTTATAAGTATACACACCGAATCGTACCCCCCGCGCCCTACTCTTCCGCGAAGCTGGTGCAGCTGTGAAAGACCGAAGCGGTCAGCATTTTCTATTATCATGAACGCGGCGTTAGGCACATCAACGCCCACCTCTACCACCGTAGTGGCGACAAGCAGCTGTATATCGCCGTTCTTGAACCCGTTCATTACCGTTTCCTTTTCTGCGGCGGAAAGTTTTCCGTGCAGTACGCCGACTTTGTATCCCGCAAACTCGTTTTCCGTAAGCCGCTGCGAATAGGACTGCACGTTTACAAGTTCGCTGCCGTCATCTATCGCGGGACAGACCACATAACCCTGCCTGCCCTGATCAAGCATTGCCTTAACATATCCGAAGGCACGCTGACGGAGTTTTTCTCTTACCGCGAAGGTCTTTATCGGCTTTCTGCCTGCGGGCAGTTCATCAAGTATGGAAATATCGAGATCGCCGTAAAAGATCAGCGCAAGCGTTCTCGGTATCGGAGTCGCGCTCATTACTATGCTGTGCGGGCTTTGCCCCTTTGCCGCCAGAGCCGCCCGCTGTTCCACGCCGAAACGGTGCTGCTCGTCCGTTATGACAAGGGCAAGCGCCTGAAAGGCGGTATTTTCCGAAAAAAGCGCGTGCGTGCCGACAACGACATCATATTCGCCGTCAGCTATCGCTTTTTGCATTGCGCTTTTATTTTTGGGGGTAAGCGAACCGGTCAGCAGAGCGGTCTTTATGCCGAGCGGAGAAAGTATTGATGAAAATGTATCGTAATGCTGTTTAGCGAGGATCTCTGTCGGAGCCATGACGCACGCCTGATAGCCGTTTTTTACCGCGAACCATGCCGCGCCGACCGCCACAGCGGTCTTGCCCGAACCGACATCACCCTGTATCAGCCTGTTCATTCGGCGCTGACCGCACATTTCGATAATGCAGTCGGAAAACGCGCGTTTCTGGGCGTTTGTAAAGCAAAACGGCAGCGCGTTCAGAAATTCTGACGTATCAACGGGCGACATAACGTAATTTGACTTATAACAATTGTTTTCTCTGCGGTACGCCATTGCCAGAGAATGGATAAAAAGTTCATCAAAGGCAAGCCTTCTCAGCGCGTCCTTTGCCCCGAGGCCGGTCTTGGGAAAATGGATATTATCCCACGCATAGCTTAGGCTGCAAAGTCTGCCCATATCCCTTATCTGCGAAGGGAGAGGGTCTTCTACACTGCCGTCGACCTGTTCGAGCGCGTTTTTGACCGCCTTGCGGACTATATTCTGGGTAAGC
>CANPYF010000047.1 GCA_947587925.1 uncultured Ruminococcus sp. | reverse complement strand
GCAGACCCGTCAGCGCGTCCGTTTCGGCTGACAGCTTTACCCTTTCGTACATTGCCATTATATGCAGACTGCGCCGCAGACATTCTATGCCGTTGCAGACGCACCTTATCCATTCGCGGTAGTCAAGACAGGGCGTACACGGGTCGCCGTCAAAGCTTATGACCGTATAGCCGAAACAGCGGCTGAAAAAGTGCAGCGCGGTAAAATAGCAGACGGTCGGCTTTGGGGTGTCAGCCTGTTCCGGGGGTATCATCAGCGCGGTATCAAACTCGATATCGTTTATGTGCGATTCGTTGATATCGGCGCGGTTGACGAACCTCATGTGCATTTTTTCGGGATAACCGCTCGTGCGGAAACTGCCCGTCGTGCTTACCCAGTCGTCGCACAGCATGAGCATAAAACTCCTGAACGGCTTTATCTGATAAGCGTACCAGTTGACATCATAAAGCAGGGTATCAAGATTATCCGCCGAGATGAGTTTGCCCATCATGTCGTTTGAGGTCGAATAATACGGCGTGCGGTAATTGTTATCGGTATACAGCAGTTCCTGCGTAAGTTTGGAATCGACAGCCCTGCCGCCGCAGCCGCAGCTTTGTGCGCTGATAATGTTTATTTTTTTCTCTATCGGCACAAATTCCCTGCCGCCGATCTGTGCGTCTATCCACGCTACTGCGTTTTTGCCGAGCAGGTCTGCGGGTATCCTTGCCGAAGCGATAGACGGGTCATGCTCGCGGGCTTCCGCGATAGAATCATAGCCTGTCACCGCTATCTGTTCGGGTACGGCTATGCCGCGTTCTGCAAGCGCGTCACACAGGCTTATCGCCATTGTATCGGACGCGCAGACCACCGCCTGCGGCATGGGAAGAGATGATGAAAGTATCTCGTCAGCCGTCTGATCGCCCTTATCATACCAAAAATCGCCGTCATGGATACGCTCTTCTTCGACAGCTATCCCGCGTTTTTTGAGCGCGCGCTTATAACCCTCTTCACGCCTTATCGAATGGGGGTGATCGGGTATGCCGCGCATAAAGTCGATATACTTACAGCCGTGGGTATCTATCATATGAAGCGTCAGCGCTTCTATAGCCGCGCCGTCGTCGCAGTGCATTGCCCCGAACCCCGGCATCTCCATATCGAGCGAAAGCACGGGACCTGAAAAATTATCCTTTATAAGTCTGACTATCTTTTCAAGTGCGCAGTTATCCTTAATGGTATCGGGAACGATTATCACGCCGTCTATCAGCTCAAAATTGATAAGCTCGAAAATATTAGCCGCGCCCTTCATAAGTTCGGCGGACAGCACGTCCTTATATTCTGTGGAAAATACCGCGCAGTCATAGTCGAGCGAAAACGCCTGCGCCGTTATGCCCTTCATAAGGCGGCGCTGATAAAACTCTTCGGGCTGACACATCAGCACAGCGATAGTCTTACGGTCTTTCATAAAAGCGCACTCCTTTCTGTTGTCGGAAAATATATATAATAATTATAACATATCCGCGCGGGTAATTCAAGTGCTTGGGGAAGAAAATTTTGATATAAATATCGGAGCGCCTTACCCGTTCCGCAGGCTGTACAAAAAGCGGTATTTTCCCCGCTTTTGACAGAGAAAATACCGCTGATAGGCTGTTATTTGATCATTGCGTTTAGCGACCCTTACTTCTTAGTAGTAAGCTTCTTGCTCTTAGACCATGAGGTGAACGCCTTTTGTGCGCCGCCCTTGGTGTATGCCTGTATCCTGAATTTGTATACCGTGCCGCTCTTGAGTCCGCTGAGGCGATAGGTTGACTTCGCGCCGTTTACCAGCTTAACGGTCTTCCAACTCTTTGAAGCGGTGTCGTACATCTGTATCTTGTAGCCCGAGCATTTTACCTTGTTCCAGTTAAGGCGCACCGCGTCTTTGCTCTTGGTGCATTTTCCGAATGCTACCGCATCAGGCTTGGTGGCGGTGTCAAACTGTGCGCTTGCGCTGCCCCATGTGATATTGCCGTCAGCCTTTGCGTATGCCTTTACCTTAAAGCTGTACACAGTACCCGCTTCAAGTCCGCTTATGCGGTAGGTGGTGACGTCTCCCTTGCCGAGCGTTTTTACGCTGCGCCATTTGCCCGTTTCGGTATCCAGACGGTATACTCTGTAGCCCGTTGCGCCTTCGACCGCTTTCCAGTTTATGCGTACCGCATCTGCTGTTGAGGTGTAGGTGGTGGTAACGGGTGTGCCGAGGACTGCGGGTTCAGGCTCGCCGCCTGTGCCGGGGTCAGTACCCGGATCTGTGCCGGGATCAGTACCCGGATCTTCTGTGCCGGGATCTTCCGTTCCCGGGTCAGTACCCGGGTCTTCTGTGCTTCCGCCGAGTGCGGGAACAATGCTGCTCTTGTAACTGCTGCCGCAGCGTGAGCATTTATGTTCGGTGTAGCCCTCTGCCGTTTCGGTCGGGGCAACTACCGTTGATGTATAATCGTGACCGAGCGCGGGTATTACCTCGCTGTCCTTGACCGCGCCGCACTTCTCACAGTGAACGGACTTGCTGCCCTCTTCCGTGCAGGTCGGCTCTTTGTCGGTAACCGCTTCCGACTGCCATGTATGGCTGCCGTCAACGTATTCGGTCTCGCTTATGCCGCATACTTCGCAGCTTCTTATGCCGTATGATGAACAACTGCCGTCTTCTGCTTCATGATATTCCCAATCGGAGAATTTATGTCCGTGTGCGGGGAGAACTTCCTCGTCCGCAGCGGCATCACAGTTCTTGCAGTGCTTGGAACGGCTGCCGTCTTCCGTGCAGTTGGGGTCTTTATCAATGGTGTATTCTTCTTCCCAGTTATGACCGAGGGGATCAACAATATCCTCTTCCCTGAATTTGCAGACAGAACATTCTCTGTACTTGCTGCCGCTGTCGTCACAGTCGGGGGATTTGATCTCCGTCCATTCGCCGAACTGATGTCCGAGCGCGTCAACGGTGACTTCTTTCCTGCTCATTTCTTCGCCGCATTCGGTGCAGTAAACAATTTCCGTATAGCTGCCTGCCGCCGTGCAGGTCGCTTCTTTCTCGTTATCCTTAACAGGTTCGCCCGCGATATGGCTGCATTCCTTGGGCGGTTCTTCGGTTATGGCAACGGTCACTTTCGTGCTTGTTACAGTCGCGCTTGCCGTACCCGAATAGGTGGTGACATCAAGATGATATTCGCCCGAATCGCTTATCTGCGCGTTTTCGATAACAAGTTCTGCCGCTGTCTGACCTTCGATAGGCTGACCGTCCTTATACCACTGATAAGAGACCTTGTCGCCGTTGACCGTGATGTTGGGGGATATCTTTAACTGCTTGCCCTGCTGTGCCGCTGCTTTATCAGACGCAAGTTCGATGACCGCTTTTTCCGCAGTAGGTTCAACTACCGTCTCGCCCTTGGCTTTTTCGGCTGCAACGACCGTCTTGGCAATAAACTTAACGTCAACTATCGTGCTTGCGTTTATTTCATCATAATCAAGAGTGATCGTCTGCTGAGTTTTGTCGGTGAGTTCAACATAATTTCCGTCAACGCAGATATACTCTATCTCATAGCCTTCGTCAGCCTTGACATTGATAGCCTGACTGCCGTTTTCGAGAGTGATTATCTTGTCAGAACCTGTGGCTGTACCGCCCTCGTTGGCGGAGACTACTATGCTCTTTTGGGCGGTCGCGGGGGGTTGGTCAACAACTACTAACGCATAGGGGCTGAAAGCTTTGCAGGTAACTATAAGTCCGTAGGGGGTAACAACACAGTCGATAGGCTCTGCGCCGGTGATGTTGCCCTGATCGTCACGGGTAAAGTGGTATACCTTAAAGGTAACGCCCGCGTCTTCAGGACCGTAGCCCTCGGGGAAGCCGAGAGAAACTCTTACGCCGTCACCGGTCTTTAAGACTTGCTTTTTGCAGACGGTGAGGTTTATGCTGAAGCTCTGGCAGAATTTTGCCTCCGAGCCGACCTCGCCGAGTTCCTTTTCGACCTGCTTTTCGATCTGGTCTTCCATTTTCGGTGAGGGAGATTCAACAACGAGGACCATTCTGTGCTTCAACTGCTCGGGGATAGATTCGCCGTCGGAGGTCGTCCAGCCGGTCGTTGAAATGTCGGTATTGTCAAGCAGTGCGGGCTGTCCGAAAACGTTCCAGTCATAGCCCTGCGACTTGTATGCGCATACCGCGCAGCGGTGTCTTGCAAGGTACTCTATGCGGTTAGGTCTCTTGTTGCTCTTCTTGCCTTTAAGACCCTTTATGTTGAACATATAGTATGCGCAGTCATCAGCATACATAACGCTCGGTGTAAAATTAAAGGTTATCGTGCTTTTTCCGTCAAATTCTATATTTTCGATCTTTGCGTTTTCCACTGCGGAATGTCCCGCATTTGTGCCGTCGCGGTAGATCTCCATTTCAACATCAAACGCTTCTCCGTCTATGGGGATAAGTTCATCATCATAAACGGCGGTCACCTTGGTCGTACCGTCTTCAATGTAAACGCTTCCGTTCATGCTCGGAGTGCTGGTCTTGATATACGGGGGAGCGACATAATTTCCGTCCTTGTTGAAGATCATAGGAGTTTTATCGGATATCGCGTTTATATCGCCGTAGAAAACAGGGTCGTCCAGTACTACGCCGGCGATAGTCATTTTTGAAGGGGCTATAGTTGTCACCGCAAACTGAGCATATGCGACATGAGGCACAGGCAGTTCGATATGGTCGCCCTGATCGAGTTCGAGGTCGCTGTCATAATACTGAAGGTTCATATAGTTCCAGCCGGTATAATCATAGTCGTCCGTACCCGCGTTATATGTACCCTGCTTGATAAGGAAATAATATCCTTTTTCCTTAGCCTGCTCATATCCCATTCCCTTATAGTCAACGCTGAATGTGGGAACATTTTCTTCGCCGTCAAGCTTGCCGTTGTAATGCAGTGTGACATGAACGTCGCCCGAATTTGACACTTCCTCTTCTCCGCAGCTGTTGATGCACAGATCGGGATATTTAAATTCAAAATTCGCTTCGCTCATAACGCCGCTGGGCGCATGGTGAGCGTTCATTCTCGATTCGCTTACGAGCAGATAATCATGGCACTCGTAGCCGTCCTTGCCGTGGGTATCCATATTTTTTGAATTGATCGGGTCGTCCATGGTAGCGTCCAGACCGTACCACTCGCCGTCTATCTGAACTTCGCACCACATATGCAGTTCGGGAACGTCGGAATCATGCTTGAATACGCCGTTCACCAGCACGCAGGGTATGCCCAGTTCGTCCATTATCGCCTTATACGCGCGAGAATAGCCCTCGCAGACCGCTTCGCCCTTGACGAGCGCACCGTATGAGGTGCGGATAAAGCCGATATTATCGGGGGTGCACTTGTCCTCCAGACGGTAGCTGACGTGTTCGGTAATATAATCGTGAGCCGCTCTTGCCATTGCCGCCTGCTGAGTTTCATTGTTGATAGGCTCAGCCGCTCTTGCTTCGGCTACTGCCGCGTTGAGCGCGTTATTGTACTCGGCAAGCGCCCTGTCAACGTCAGCTTCGGATGTAAATCCGGGGGTGTAATAGCTTGTTGACCTGCCTGTGCCTATGTAGGCATGATAGCCGTCAACGCCGCGGGTTATCCTTATCGAAAGATAGGAAAAATCAACATAGAACACATCGGGGTGATCTACATAAAAAGCGTCACGCGCCGCGCCGTAATCGGCAAGCATTTTAGTTCTGGCGTTGTTATAGGCTTCTATCTGCGTCTGCGTCAGATAGTCCTTTGACAGGTCTATCTCGCCTTTGCCCGACTTAAAAGTGCCGTCCGCGAGCATTTTCTCCATGGCGTTGTAAAACGCTCTTTGTTCATCCGTTTTAAGCTGACCGTAAAAATATTTCGTTGAAACGGTAGTCGCAGCAGAGGTGGTCACCGCCGCGTAAGGTTCAGCCGCACCGACAAGAGCCGCCGGGGCATCCGCCGAAGTGAGCATAGTGCCTGCGGGCAGTGAGCTGAGAGCGAGTGCAGCCGACAATGCAGCCGCCAAAAATCTTTTCATCATTGTGGTTGTACCTCCCTTTAAATTGATAATTTTTTCTTATTCCTTCTCATTCCTTGGTTTAATTTTATATTATATTCAGGTCAATGTCAATAGGTTTTTCCAAAAAAACCGTATATTTCTCAAAATGTTTACTTTTTATTCACAGTTGACCCAAGTCGCGGAAACCGTTGAAATAACTGCATATTAATTGATAATATCATTTAACTTTGGTACTGAAATTCGTACTTTTTGTATTTTTTATTAACAAAAGGGATTTTTGATATCAATTCGCGGGCGGGCGGGGGTAAGAAGGCGCAAAAAGCCCCTTTCCCTTGGGGGAAAGGGGTTGGGGTTTAGGGGAAACTTTATATGTACTTCCTTATCGTCTCAAACAGCGTCTCCACATCTAACGGCTTCGCGACGTGGTCGTTCATGCCGCTTTGCAGAGCCTGCGCTTTGTCCTCGTTGAAGGCGTTGGCTGTCATAGCGATTATCGGTATATTTGAACGCGCGGGGTCTTTCAGCTTTCTTATCTCAATGGTAGCTTCGTAGCCGTTCATTATGGGCATTTGCACGTCCATGAGTATCAGGTCAAAGTGGTTGGGCGGCAGGTCGCGCATCATTTTGACCGCTTCCGTGCCGTCATTCGCCGTTTCAATGATAAGACCCGACGCCGAAAGTATCTCGCTTGCTATCTCGCGGTTGAGCTCGTTGTCCTCGACAAGCAGTACCCTCTTGCCGGCAAGGTCCGCGGAGGTGTCGGGTATCTTGGGCATTTCCTGCTTTTGCTTTACCCGTCCGATAGATTCGAGCAGAGTATCCCTGAGCGTTGAAAGGAAGATCGGCTTTGAACAGAAAGCGGTGACGCCCGCTTCGCGTGCTTCGTTTTCTATCTCTTCCCAATCGTAGGCGGTAAGAATGATTATCGGTATGTCATCGCCGACCGCCGCGCGTATGCGCCTTACTACCTCTATTCCGTTCATGTCGGGCATCTGCCAGTCGATTATGTATGCGCTGAACGCATCCGCAAGTTCCTTTGCCTGACTTGCGTGAAGCACCGCTTCTCTTCCCGACATGGTCCAGTCGGCACGCAGACCGAGCTGTACGAGCATTTTGGTAACGCTGTCGCATATGTTGAAATCATCATCAACTACAAGCGCACGCAGTCCCGAAAGTTCCTTTATCACTTCGACCTGTTTTCTTTCGGCGGCAAGTTTTAATTCGAGCGAAAGGGTGTATTCCGTACCCTTGCCCTGCTCGCTTTTTACGGTTATCGAACCGCCCATCATGTCTATGATATTTTTGGCGATAGCCATTCCCAGACCCGTTCCCTGTATGCCGCTTACCGTAGAGGTGCTTTCGCGTTCAAACGGCTCAAAGATATGCTGCAAAAATTCCTCGCTCATACCGATACCGGTATCTTTGATGCGTATCTCATACGCCGCATAGCCCTCGGGTGCGCCGTGCTTCTGCTTTATGGTCAGCGATACCGAGCCGCCTGACGGAGTAAATTTTATCGAGTTGCTGAGCAGGTTGAGCAGTACCTGATTAAGATGCAGTTTATCGCAGTAAACGTCCTCGTCGATAACATCTATGGTATCCATAAAGAAATCAAGCTGTTTTGAGTGCATCTGGCTCTGGAGTATATCGCGCAGGTCGTGGAGCACCTCGGGCAGACTGCATTCGGTCTCTTCGATATCCACCCTGCCGCTTTCTATGCGGCTCATGTCGAGGATATCGTTTATCAGGCTTAACAGATGATTGCTCGAAGAAAGTATCTTTGAAAGATAATCCTGCATTTTTTCCTTATTGTCAAGATTAGACGCGGCAAGCGTCGTATAGCCGATAATGGCGTTCATAGGCGTTCTTATGTCGTGCGACATATTTGACAGGAACATAGTCTTGGCGCGTTCGGCATTTTCCGCCTTGACAAGGCGTTCTTCCAGCACCGCTTTTTCGAGCGTTACCTTGGTATTGCGCATAGACCAGAAGAAGTAGATGATCAGCATGACAAGTTCGATACCCGCGAGGGTAAAGCAGATATCCCTTGTGCGGTAGAGGTTAGCGAACGCTTCGTCCTGCGGCACTGTTACCGCAACGCTCCATTCGTTTTCGCTAAGGCTGTTATTGTCCTCCGCCGAGCCTTCGAGCGGTCCGTAATAGAGATATTCAAACTCGTCCGTAGTCTTTGAGCGCAATACCACATATCCGCTTTTTCCCTCTTTTATCTCCATACGCGCGTCATCAAAGGATTTTGATTTTATCGACTCGCGTTCTTCCATTTCAAACAGATTGCCGAGCTCGTCGTGACGGGTATCCATAATGAAATCGCCCGTCTTGCGGTCGATTATATAGATATCCGCAGTACCGTTATAAACATTATTAATGTTGAGCGCTTTGGGCAGTTCGTCAAGTTCCGTAGTCGCGTAAACAAGGGCAACGGTCTCGCCGTTTTTGACCACAGGCACAAAATGGCGGATAAGCATATCGCTGTCGTCGGTAATATTTACCATTCTGTCGGTGACGTGTTCACCAAGCGCGGCTTCTTCCTCAAAAGACAGTTTGCCGAATGCGTCTATCTCATTGCCCCTGCCCGAAATAACGACATCATTAGGCATAAGCACCGAAATGCTTTTGGAAGTCATAAGCGGCGACAAGTGGGACATCATATTTGAGATACTCTCGGCGTCTATCTCGTCTTCCAGCGCGAGTATCTCAGCCAATGCGTTAAGCATACTGCTGTCGCGGGAGAGTTTATTGCTCATATCATCAATAACGGAATTGACCGCTTCCTGCATTCTGTCCAGACAGCGCTGTTCGGTATACCTGCTTATCCTGACATAGGACACAACTATATTAACTATCGTTATAACGATAACGATAACGACAGCTATCATATTTTTTTCACGAAGCTTACTTGCATTTGATCTTTTAGCCATAAAGAAAACATACCCCTGCTTTAAGAATATCGTTAATTTAATTATACATTATTTTTTTGCGCTTGTCAATAGAAAATAAAAAGAGCGACACACGGAAATCAATTTTTAAAAATTTAATTTTCTGAAACAAGATTTTTAGAGACAAGAATCAAGAAAAATGTTTGTAAAGCGGACTAATATTTTACGTCTGAGCCGCAGGCTCAGACAATATGCGCCGCAGGCGCCACCTTGTCTACCGTCTGAGCAAAGCTCAGACCACTTACCTCTTAAGAGCAAGCGCTATTACTTGTAATAGTGCGGCGTTCTAACTTCCGGAAATCAAGAATTGATTTCCACGCATTCCCCATTGACATTTTATTTATTTTGTGTTATAATTTTATACAACTGATAATCACCGGAAGGGAGATCTGTCCCCATATGTATTTTTGTGAACTTGAAATAGCCGTTATTGCAAAAAATGACGGCGGCGAAATAGAAAAGTCCGCACGCGCCGCAAGACTTCCGGAGGACTGCGGGGTAAGCGTTACACGCTTTGATTCGCCCGACGCTTTTTTTGCCGCAAAACATCTGCCCGACTGCACCGTTATCGCTGACGGTACGCAGACCGGGTTCGATCCGCAGGATAAAAGACTGCCCGACGTTGTGTGCGCTCTGCTTATTGAAGCGACCGAGATCAACGAGGTCGAAGAGTACGCGTTCAAATTTGAAGAACTGTTCGTTATGCAGTGCGGCGACAGGTATAATGATAATTTGCTCGGTTATTACCTCGAAAGGCTCGTTTTCAGAATGAAAGCCCTTTCCGATTCGCGCAAACTCTCTATCTGCCTTAATACCGCTATAGATTCGCTTGACGACCTTGTATGGTTCAAGGATACTAAGGGCGCACACCTTTCTGTCAATAACAGCTTTTGTCAGGTCACGGGCAAGACCAAACAGCAGATATATAAACGCGGTCATTATTATATCTGGGATATTTCCGTTGAGGAATACCAAAAGGGCGAGTATGTCTGCCTTGAATCGGAGGATATCGTAATGCAGGCGCGTGAGACACGCGTTTTTGACGAACAGCTTAAAACTAAGACGGGTATGCGCCAGCTTAAAACTTTTAAATCCCCGCTGATAGATGTTGACGGAAATATTTTCGGCACTTGCGGCATAGCTCATGATGTCACCGATCTGCATAATATCAACAGCGAACTTAGGGTCATACTTGAAAGTATGCCGTTTGCCGTGCTTATCGAGGACGATAAGGGAGTTATACTCAGTACAAACAAGCATTTTTCCGAGCTGTTCGGAGATTCAGCAAGGCTTATCGGCAAGAATTATTACGACTGGAAGCGCGAAGAACTTTCGGGCAAGATACTCAGCTTTAACGAACGCGAGGAGATCTGCATAAAGGTGGGCGGCGCGGAAAAATATCTCAATTACGGCGAAGAGCCTATCCTTGATATATTCGGCGAACATATCGGCAGCATAGGCATTTTCCGTGATGTCACCGATGAACGCATAAGCGAAAAGCAGACGATAAAAAGCGCAAATACCGATTTTCTCACGGGGCTGAACAACCGCCGCGCGCTGTTCGGTTATCTCAATAAGCTGAAAAAGACGCATCAGCTGACGTTTATTTCGCTCGATCTGGATAATTTCAAGCAGGTCAACGACAATTCGGGTCACCATATGGGCGACGTTGCGCTCGAACTTACATCTCATATAATGCAGCAGTCCTTCCCCGATGATTTTATCGCGCGCCTGGGCGGCGATGAATTTCTGATAGTCATAAAGCGTCCCTGTTTTCTTCACGATATCCAGAATGACACCGAGCGGCTGCTCGCTTCGCTCAAAGACCAGTATCTTGACCATGTCGAATTTGCTTCGCTGAGTGCGAGCGCGGGCATAGCGTCAGAAAAGCTTGCGCTTTGCGGTTCGTATGATTTTGACAGACTGCTCCGCCACAGCGACCGTGCGCTTTATGCCGCCAAAAAGGCGGGCAAGGGTATCTGCTGTGTATATCAGGGCGAGGAGGAGCAGCTTGATACGGACACGAAAAATTAACAATATCCCGCTATGTTTATTTATTGACTGACAATAACGTTTTGCTTATAATAATACTATAATGAATTAGTTTACTTTTTATAGGTTAGGAGAAGATGACTTTGGTAAAAGTTCTGAAGTTCGGAGGCAGCTCGCTTGCGAGCGCCGAGCAGTTCCGCAAGGTCGCGGAGATAGTAAATTCCGATGAATCGAGAAGATATATAGTACCCTCTGCGCCGGGCAAACGCTTTGCGAAGGATACTAAGGTAACGGATATGCTTTATTCCTGCTATGAACTTGCCGTCAAAGGCAAGGATTTTGACAAGGAATTTGAGAGCATAAAAGAAAGGTATCAGAGCATTATTGACGAATTGAACGTGGGCATATCCCTCGACAAGGAATTTGAAATGGTCAAGACCTGCTTCAAGGCACGCACGGGAAGGGATTATGCCGCTTCAAGGGGCGAATATCTCAACGGAATAGTGCTTGCGGCATACTTAGGCTATGAATTTGTAGACGCGGCGGAGATCATCTTTTTTACCGACGACGGAAAATTTGATTCGGAAAAGACGCTCAAAGCCGTAGGCGAACGGCTGAAAAATGTCGAACGCGCGGTAATACCCGGTTTTTACGGCTCAACGCCCAACGACACGATAAAGACCTTCTCGCGCGGCGGCTCGGACGTTACCGGTTCGATAGTTGCGGCGGGAATAGGCGCTGATCTTTATGAAAACTGGACGGACGTTTCGGGATTCCTCATCTGCGACCCGCGCATAGTCAAAGACCCCGAACCGATACGCACCATTACATATAAGGAACTGCGTGAGCTTGCCTACATGGGCGCGGGCGTACTTCACGAGGACGCGATATTCCCCGTCCGCAAGGCGGGCATACCGATAAACATAAAGAACACCAACAAGCCGCTCGACCAGGGTACATTTATAGTTGAAAGCACCTGTCAGAAGCCGCTCTACACCATAACGGGCATTGCGGGCAAAAAGGGCTTTTCGGTAGTCAACATTGAAAAGGACATGATGAACGGCGAACTCGGCTTCGGCAGACGGGTACTCGAACAGTTCGAGAAAAACGGCATCTCGTTTGAGCATATGCCCTCGGGCATAGACACTATGAGCATAATCGTTCATCAGGCTGAATTTGCCGAGCGCGAGCAGGAGATACTGTCGGGACTGCACAGAAACGTTCACCCGGATGTCATAGATATCGAGAGCGACCTTGCGCTCATTGCGGTAGTAGGCAGAGGAATGAAGAGCGAACGCGGCACGGCGGGCAGGATATTCGCCGCGCTTGCGCACGCGCACGTCAATGTCAAGATGATAGATCAAGGCTCGTCCGAACTTAACATAATCATAGGCGTACACGAGCGTGATTTTGAGAGGGCTGTCAAAGCCATTTACGAGATATTTGTTGTTCAGAGATTATAAAAAGGAGCGCCGCTGCGCGGCGGATCTTAACGCACCCCAAACCCCTCTCCGAGGGGCTTCTCCCAACCCCAGAAAACATCGGCGCAGCCGATTTTTCCACCCCCTTCCCTCAAGGGAAGGGGGCATTGTGCGTCCTTTCAACATGGATAAATGGAAACCCCCCTCCTACGGAGGGGGCAAGCCTTTTTACATTAAACTATCCAATTCCAAATAAAAATCTTCCGCCGCCTGCTCTATGCTCTTTTTGCCGTAATAAAACCTGTCAAATTCTTCAAAAAAGCATTGGTATATCTTCTCATTTTCAAGTTCGGCAGGCATGAGTTCAAGCGTTCCGCTTTCGTTTATCATCTCGCTCGCTTTAAAGGTAACTCCGTTGAGCAGTCCTTCGGCGGAGAGCGTTTCGAGCGCAGACCCCGACAGCGGTACGCCTTTTTCCGTACCCTGAAGCCTAACGGCGTGCTCGTCATTGAGCAGAAAGTTTACCAAACGCGCGGCTTCCTGCGGGTCGGCTGCGTCCGCACTTATCGCATAAAGGCTCGTCGGCTTGACATACCAGCCCTTTTGCGTACTGTTTTCAAGCACGGGGTAATCGCCCACGATTACCCTGCCGCCCGTTTCCTCTATCGGTGCGACATAATATTCCGCGTCGGATACCCACAGCAGCTCCGCTGCCGCATTGCCGTTAAAGAAATTTTCACGGCTGTAATCGCTGCCGTAATTTATTACGCCGTTTTCGGCAAGCTGCTGCGCAAACTGCATCATTGAAAGATAATTTTCCCGATCGAATCCGCCGCCGTCAAACATCTTCCTGCCCGAAAGCTGCTCCTCATGCGCGGTAAGCATCAGCCAGAGGTAGACGTCAGCCGTTTCAAAAAGATATTTGCCCTCCGCTTTGAGCGCCTGTCCGCAGCTGAGGATATCCTCCCACGAATCAGGCACGGCAAGACCGTACTGCTCCAGCAGTGTCTTATTGTAATAAAATGTCACGGCATTGAGCGAAATGGGTATCGCGTTGAGTTTTCCGCCGCACTCGCCGAGGGCAAGCTGCTCGTCGGTATAATTATCCAATTCGATAATATCGTCAAGCTGCCGCAGGTCGTAGAACCCGCTGCCGTCAGGGGAGTACTCGCTCAGCCACGAATAGTTTATCTGCATTACATCGGCATTTTTGCCGCACGCCATAAGCGCGTCAAGGTTTTCCTTGTACCCTTTGAAATCGCTTGAATATGTGCGTATGTCGACATTGTCCGACATCTTTTCAAACTGCTCCACCGCGCTAAGCGTATAGCTTCTTCTGTCCTCGCTGCCCCACCATGAAAAACTCAGCCGCCGCGGGACGTTTATCTGCTTGTGTATCTCACTGTTAGTGTCCGAGCAGGCGGACAGCGCCATGACCGCTGTCAGGACAATGATACCAAGCTTTAGTTTATGTTTAAACTTAAACGTTAGTTTAAGGCTTTCCGCTTTGATGCTGACCGCCTCCTTTTTCGGGTGTATACATTCTGAAAGCGCAGCCGTCCTCGGCTTCCGCCAGTTTACGCGCAGCTTCAGCCTGTTCGAGCAGCGCGTCAAAATCCTCCGCATTGTCGGGGTATATGCTTGCGCCTATGGAAATATTTATCAGTATATCGCCGCCCTCTGTCAGCGCAAAGTTCTCGAACGCCTTGCAAAGACCCTCGCAGCTTGTACGCAGGTTTTCGTGCGCCTTAAATATGTCAAACTCGCTGAAATCGACAAACAGCACGATATGATCTTCGTTTATCCTTGCGATATGGAATCTGCGCTTGAAGAAATATTTTTCAGCCGTTTCAATTATCCTCATTCTCATGGCGTTCCAGCTGCGCAGAGAAATTGTCGGCTTGATGTTCTCCGCGTCGTCGGGCGCTATCGCTATCATGGCGCAGGTGCTGCCCACCACGAGCGTGTCGAGCATTTCGCTGACCTTTTCGTCAAGACCGTATTCGTTGAGCGCACCCGTTACGTTGTCGATAAATTCATTGTTCGGTTTAGCCACCGTCATTGCCGAATAGTCCATACAGCTTAACGTTCCGACAAGCACCGACGCAGCCGCAAGTGCGGCAAGTGCGGCAAGCATTGCGCCCAGAGCGTCCGCGCTTTTGAAAAACGGGGTGGGCATTTCATATGCGGCGACAGCCGTCCAGCCGTTGTCGGTCTTTATGCTCGAAGCGACATACCCGTCAGCTACCGCACATTCGCCGTTAGTATCATTAAACAGAGAAAGGTATTTCTGCGGTATCTTTTCACCCGATACGCAGTCGGAATTGCCCGCTATCACGACATCATTTTCATCTGCGATAATGCTCACAACGCCGCTGCCGCTCACAAGCCCGTCAAGTTCGTCCGAATAAAAGGAGAGCATGAACACCGCGTTTTCGCTAAAACGCCTGATATAGCATATTTTTTCGCCGTTAGGAACATTCTCGGCAAACCAGCGGTCTGAGCCGCCGTCAAGCAGCTTTTCAAGGCTTTCAAAGCCCGCCTTGGCAAGCCGTTCTTCCTCGCCCTTTGAGATATTCCCCACACTGCTGCCGTCCGAATAGATAATGAAAAAATCATTGTAATGCCTGCCCGCACTCAGTTCGAGAAGCTGTGCTTTAACATCGTTGAGCGCGGCGCTTTTTTCGCCCTCGTCAACAGACCCGTCAAGCGGGTCGAACTTGGCGGCGTCGCTCATGAACACCCTTGTGCAGTCCGTTTCGGCATAAAAAACGAAGTCCTCGGCGGAACGCGCAAGCGTAAGGTCAAGCGCAGTCACTTTATCGGCAAGCTCGTTTGTAAGCTGACGCTCGTTGACCTCGGCGGCTATCAGCGAACCGACAATAAATACCGCGATAAGCAGCAGGGTATAGACCAGCGTCATTCTGCGGCGTATTTTTTTGACCGTAACGGTCCTTTTCTTTGATGAACTATTTTCACTCATGCCGATTTCTGCACCGCCCTTTCTGTACCGATTCTATATAGATAATTATACCAGATGATCCCGCCGATTACAACCTTTTTTTGACATTTTTTACGTTTGTTTAACATTTTACCCCTTGCTGTTATCCTGACGTCTGAAAAAGTGTATGTGTTATCCCTCTGCTCCGCAAAGCGGATGACCCAATGCCCTCACGGTCATGCCAACGGCAACGCCGTCCTTTAAAGCAGAGCAAAGACCTTGTGTTATTCTCCCCCCGCCGCAGGCGGGGGGAGAGAATAAGGAAATTTCCTGTCGATACCCTTGTGCAAATTCTTTAAAAAAATATCGCAAAAGACTTGAAAATTATTAAAAAATATGATAAAATTATATTGCAGTTATATCAGACCCCAAGGAGGAGCAGTTACCAAGATATGAAAAAAGAGTCAACAAATGCGGCACAGGCGCTTGCGGATAAGCATTTTCGTGCGGCAAAATACAGACATATGGGCTTTATCGCAACGCTCGTATTGATAGCGGTGATCGCCGTGATATGTATAATAGCGGTGTTCCGTATTAAAAAGGAAGAGCGTATCCAGCGCGCACAGAATCTTATCGCACAGTTTGAGATAAATACTACCGTCCGCACCGCCGAACTTGACGCTGACGGAGATGAGGACGGTGACGGCGTGCTCAACGCACAGGAACAGCGCGCAAAGACAAATCCGCGCAGCGCGGATACAGATGAGGACGGGCTTAGTGACGGTGATGAAGCGGCTCTCGGCACTGACCCGAATAACCCCGATACTGACGGAGACAGTCTGCTTGA
>CANPYF010000046.1 GCA_947587925.1 uncultured Ruminococcus sp. | reverse complement strand
CCGGAAAGTATATGGCGGCATGGAAGCAGGCGGGCATAAAGGTCATACCCGTTATCCCGTCAGTGGCGCTTGCAAAGCGAATGGAGCGCTCGGGCGCTGACGCGGTCGTCGCGGAGGGTACCGAGTCGGGCGGACATATCGGTGAAAATACCACCATGTGCCTTGTCCCGCAGACCGTTGACGCACTGGAGATACCCGTTATCGCCGCAGGCGGCATTGCCGACGGAAGAGGTGTCGCCGCATCATTTATGCTCGGAGCGGAGGGCGTGCAGGTCGGCACAAGATTTTTGGCGTCCGATGAATGTGTTATCCACCCGACTTATAAAGAGCTTGTCATAAAGGCTAAGGATACCGATTCGGTCGTTACGGGAAGATATACCGGTCACCCCTGCCGCAATATCAAAACAAGATTTTCAAAAAGGCTTGCAAGCGGCGAGAGCAGCGGCTCTATCACTCCCGACGAATTTGAAGAGCTTACGCTCGGTTCGCTCAGAAAAGCCGTGCAGGACGGCAATATCGACGAAGGCTCGTTCCTCTGCGGCGCTATCGCGGGCATGATAACCGAGGTAAAGCCTTGCAAGGATATTATAGAGCAGATGTTTGCACAGGCTGAAAAGCTGCTCGGCAGATAACATACATTTAACGGAGGTCTTTGAAAATGGCTACAGCTATCGTTACGGGTTCTTCAAGGGGCATAGGCGCGGCTATCGCGCTCAGGCTTGCAAAGGACGGGTTTGATATCGCGCTTAACGACATAAGCGAAAAAATGTTTGAAAACAACGATATTATCGAGAATATAACGGCGCAGGGCGTTATGTGCGAAAAATTTATCGCTGATGTTTCCGATCATGCGCAGTGCGAACAGTTCGTCAAGGACGTAAAGGCAAAGTTCGGGACTATAGACGTGCTGGTAAACAACGCGGGCATAACGCGGGACGGACTGCTTGCAAGAATGAGCGAGGAAAGTTTCGATACTGTTATCGCGGTAAATCAGAAAAGCGTTTTTAATATGACAAAGTTCGCAGGCTCTGTTATGATGAAGCAAAAAAGCGGCAGAATAATAAATCTTTCCTCTGTGGCGGGACTTTACGGAAACGCGGGACAGTTCAACTATTCGGCGTCAAAGGCGGCGATAATCGGCATGACCAAAACGGTCGCAAAGGAGCTTGGTTCGCGCGGCATAACCTGCAACGCGGTCGCCCCGGGATTCATCAAAACGCCCATGACAGATAAGCTTACAGACGCTCAGAAGGAGAATATACTCAGGCTGATAGCTATGAGAAGATACGGCAGCGTTGAGGAGATAGCGGGCGTGGTATCTTTCCTCGCTTCAAAAGACGCAAGCTATGTTACAGGACAGGTCATAGAAATATCGGGCGGACTTTCAATGTAAAAAAAGGAAGAGGGAACGGATATGAAAAGAGTTGTTATTACGGGTATGGGGACGATAAATCCTATCGCAAAAAGCGTCCCCGAATTTCTCGAGGGACTGAAATCGGGCAGGCTCGGCATTGTCAATATACCGCAGGATCGTTTTGACGCGTCCGATTTTGAGGTAAAATGCGTAGGCGCGGTCGAAGGATTCGATCCTTCGGGTGTGATAGATAAAAAAGAAGCAAGAAGAATGGACCGCTTTACGCAGTTTGCGGTATGCGCCGCAGATGAAGCGCTCAAAGACGCGGGCAGCGATTTCAAGGACGTTGACCCCTACCGCGCGGGCGTCATAATCGGTGTAGGGATAGGCGGACTTAACCTTACGGAGAGCGAACACGAGAAATTTCTCGCCAAGCCCGATAAGATAAGCGTTTTCTATGTGCCGATGATGATAGCCAACATGGCGGCAGGCACAGTCGCAATGAAAACGGGCTTTAAGGGCGACAATTTCGCGACCGTTACCGCCTGTGCTTCGGGAACGCACGCTGTCGGCGAGGCGTTCCGCAAAATAAAGGACGGCTATATGGACGTAGCCGTATGCGGCGGTTCGGAAAGCTGCATTTCGCGCTTTGCACTGGCGGGATTCAATAATATGAAAGCGCTCACGCGCGAGGAAGACCCCGCAAAGGCTTCCAAGCCTTTTGACCTCAACAGGAGCGGTTTTGTTCTCGGCGAGGGCTGCGGTATACTTGTGCTTGAAGAATATGAACACGCAAAAGCACGCGGCGCAAAGATCTATGCCGAAGTAGCGGGCTACGGTGCGACCTGTGACGCATATCACATGACAAGCCCCTCGCCGACAGGCGAAGCGGCGGGACAAGCCATGAAGCAGGCTTATACCGAAGCGGGGCTCAAAGCGGAGGATATAGATTATATCAACGCGCACGGAACGTCCACACATCTTAATGACGCATACGAAACAACGGCTATAAAGATAGCGCTCGGCGAACAGGCGGCAAACGTTGTGATAAATTCCACCAAGTCCATGACAGGACACCTGCTCGGAGCGGCGGGAGCTGTGGAAGCGATAGCGACGGCTTTGCAGATAAAGAATGATTTTGTTCATCAGACGATAGGTTATGATACGCCCGATCCCGAATGTGATCTTGATTATTGTACGGATAAATGCAGAGAGATGACCGTAAACGCCGCGATCTCAAATTCGCTCGGCTTCGGCGGACACAACGCTTCGATCTGCCTTAAAAAAGCCGACGGCTGAACGATTTAACGGAGGAGCTTGATTTATGAGCAAAATATTTGATATAATAGATATAGACGAGGTAGAAAAGCTTGCTGATATAGTAAGTAAAAACGATCTTGGCGAAATAACTGTCTCTTATGATGACAAGACCATTTCCGTCAAGGGAAGGAAGCTTCCCCCGCCTCCGCCCGCGGCGGCAGGAACGGTGCAGATGCCCTCGGTATCTCCCGCAGTGAGCCGTGAAAGACAGACCGACCCGCCCGAGCGCGAGGACGAGGTGCAGGGTACGCCCGTAAAAGCGCCGATAGTCGGCACGTTCTATTCAAAGCCGCGCCCTGACGCGCAGCCGTTTGTAACGGTCGGCAGTCCCGTTAAAAAGGGCGATGTGCTTTATATCCTCGAAACGATGAAGGTCATGAACGAGATAACCGCCGAAACGGACGGTATAATCGTGAAGATACTCGCCGCAGACGGCGACGCGCTCGAATACGGACAAACGGTAATGATAATAGGCTGACCGCACAGGGAGAATAAAGCAATGGAAGTTTTAATGGATAAAGAACAGATAAAGCAGATAATACCACACAGAGAGCCGTTTTTGCTTATTGACGAGATAAACGAGCTGGAGGTAGGCAAAAGGGTAGTCGCGACAAAATATATCAAAGAGGACGATTTCTGGTTCAAGGGACATTTCCCCGAACACCCCGTTACCCCCGGAGTGCTTATGATAGAAATGCTTGCGCAGGCGGGCGCGGTCGCGCTGCTTGCCATGCCCGAAAACAAGGGCAAGATAGGATTTTTCGGCGGGATAGACAAGGCGAAATTCCGCAGACAGGTCGTTCCGGGCGATGTACTCAGGCTGGAGGTCGAGATAACCAAGATCAAAGGACCTGTGGGTTACGGTAAAGGCATTGCGACCGTAGACGGACAAAAGGCGGTCTCAGCCGAAATATCCTTTGCCGTCAAATAAGTGAGAGGTGGCTTGAATAAATTGGTGAAAAAGGTTTTGATCGCCAACAGGGGCGAGATCGCCGTAAGGATAATCAGAGCCTGCCGCGAGCTGGGCATACATACCGCCGCCGTTTATTCGGAAGCGGACAGGAGCGCGCTGCACGCTAAAATAGCGGACGAGGCTATATGTATAGGTCCTGCAAAAAGTACGGACAGCTATCTGAATATGCGTGCCATGATAGCCGCCTGTGAAATAACAGGTTCGGACGCGATCCACCCGGGCTTTGGCTTTCTTTCCGAAAATCCCTCATTTGCCAAAAAGTGCGAACAGTGCGGCATAACCTTTATAGGTCCGGATTCGCACAGCATAGAAATGCTCGGCGATAAGGCGGCGGCAAAAGAGGCTATGAAGGCTGCGGGCGTACCCGTTATCCCCGGTTCGGACGGCGCTGTAAAGAGCATGGAGCAGGCAAGGGAAATATCCGCTAAGATAGGATACCCTGTTATGGTAAAGGCTTCGGCTGGCGGCGGCGGACGCGGAATAAGGATAGTAAAAAGCGAGGATGAGCTTGCCTCGCAGATAGACGCCGCAAAGCAGGAGGCGCTTACCGCCTTTGGCAATGACGAGATATACATAGAAAAATTTGTGGAAAATCCCAAGCATATCGAGATACAGATACTTGCGGACGCTTACGGCAGCGTTATCTCGCTCGGCGAACGCGACTGCTCTATGCAGCGGCGCAACCAGAAGGTGCTGGAGGAAGCGCCCTCTACGGTCATAGACGAAGAAACGCGCAAAAAAATGGGCGAGGCTGCCTGCACGGCGGCAAGGGTCTGCGGATATAAAAACGCGGGTACGATAGAATTTCTTGTGGATAAGGATAAGAATTTCTATTTTATGGAAATGAACACCCGCATACAGGTCGAACACCCGATAACCGAAGAGGTCACGGGCATAGACATCGTTAAATATCAGCTGAAGATCGCATCGGGCGAGCCGCTCGATATAAAGCAGGAGGACGTGCGCATAAGCGGTCATGCCATAGAATGCCGCATAAACGCCGAAAATCCCGCAATGAACTTTATGCCTTCACCCGGCGTAATAAATTCGCTGTTCGTACCCGGCGGACCGGGCGTGCGTATAGATTCTGCAGCTTATCAGGGATATGAGATAACGCCTTATTACGATTCCATGATAGCCAAGCTTATCGTTCACGGAAAAGACCGCGAGGAGGCTATCGCGAAGATGAAATGGGCGCTTTCGGAATTTATCGTTGACGGCGTTTATACCAACATAGATTTTCATTTGAAGCTGATAAGAACGGAAGCTTTTGAAAAGGGCGATTATGACAACGGTTTTCTTAACCGCACCAAGCTGATATGATATAGGAGGAGGCTTGCAGTATGCTTGAAGATCTTTTTTCCGTAGTGCGTACCCGATTCAACAGCGACCCGTCTGACGATCAGGACGCGCAGAAGCGCAAAAAGACCGATATACCCAAGGGGCTTATCTTTAAATGTCCGCGCTGCGCCAATAACACGTTTATGGACGATCTTGCCGCCAATTCCAAGGTCTGCCCCAAGTGCGGCTATCATTCGCGGCTCACCGCCGCCGAGCGGCTGGATATAACGGTGGACAAGGGCAGCTTTGAGGAATTTGACGCGGATATGATGTCTAAAAATCCTATAGATTTTCCCGATTATGAGGAAAAACAGCAGGCGCTGAGAGAAAAGACGGGACTTAAAGACGCGGTCGTCTGCGGACGTGCCAAGCTGCGCGGCGAGGATATAGTTATAATAGTTATGGATTCAAACTATATGATGGCGTCAATGGGCAGCGTTGTCGGCGAAAAGATCGCCAGAGCGTTTGAATACGCCACGCTCAACAGGCTGCCTGTCATAGCCTTTACGGCTTCGGGCGGCGCAAGGATGCAGGAGGGAATAGTTTCTCTAATGCAGATGGCAAAGACGAGCGGCGCGGTCGGCAGACACAGCGCGGCGGGACTGCTTTACATAACCGTTATGACCGACCCGACCACAGGCGGAGTTACCGCTTCGTTCGCTTCGCTCGGCGATATAATAATAGCCGAACCCAAGGTGCTTATAGGTTTTGCGGGACGTCGCGTTATAGAGGGAACTATCCGTCAGCGGCTGCCCGATGATTTCCAGTCGGCGGAATTTATGCTTGAAAACGGCTTTGTAGATATGATAGTGGAACGCAAAAAGCTGCGGCGCACGCTCGCGCACCTGCTAAAGCTCCACAAGCCTTATAACGGAGGTGCAGCGCAGTGACCGCAAGTCAGAAAATGGAGATAGTCCGCACAAAGGGCAGACCGACCGTGCGCGACTATATACCGATGATATTCGAGGACTTTTTTGAAATGCACGGCGACCGTCTGTACGGCGACGACGGCGCGATAATGGGCGGAGTAGCTTATTTTGAGGGTATACCCGTCACCGTTATAGGACAGGTCAAGGGCAGGACGCTGGAGGAAAATCAACAGTGCAATTTCGGTATGCCGCACCCCGAGGGCTACCGCAAGGCGCTCAGGCTCGCAAAGCAGGCGGAAAAATTCCGCCGTCCCGTTATCTGCCTTGTGGATACATCAGGGGCATTTTGCGGAGTAGAAGCCGAAAAGCGCGGACAGGGCGAAGCGATAGCGCGTTCGATAATGGAGTTTATGGAACTTAAAACGCCCGTTATATCCATAATACTCGGCGAAGGCGGTTCGGGCGGCGCACTTGCCATGTGCGTTTGTGATGAACTTGCAATGCTTGAAAACGCCACGTATTCGGTCATCTCGCCGAGGGGCTTTGCGTCTATCCTTTGGAAAAACCCCGCAAGAGAGTCGGAAGCTGCCGATATAATGCACATAACCGCCGAGGATCTCAAGGCTCTCAACGTCTGCGACTATATAATAGAGGAGTCCGAGGGCGGTGCGCATACCGACCCTGAACAGACTGCGGAAAATATTTCCGAATATATTTCTTCAGCTTTGAAAAGAAATTTGCAAAAAGGGCTTGACGAAATGCTTAATGCGCGTTATAATAAGTTTAGGGCTATCGGAGAGTTTGACGAGGGCGTCGAAAAAACCGGCGTACCGTCTGACAGCTGACTGCTCTTGTCGGAATAAGCGGCATATGCCGCACCGATAAACTATGATGACATAAGGAGGTCGTATCGAAAATGGTATTTGAGAAGGTCCGCGATATTATTGTCGAGGTACTCGACGCTGCTGCCGATGATGTTACGGAGGAAGCTTCGATCATAGATGATCTTGGCGCCGATTCGCTTGACGTTGTTGATCTTATCAGCTCGGTTGAGGAAGAGTTTGATATCGAGATCCCCGATGAAAAGGTCGAAAGCATAAAGACCGTAGGCGACATTGTTGCTTATATCGAAGGCTCTGTTTCTGAGGATTGATCTATACGGCTTTCAGCCGTTTCGCCGTTCCCGCCCGCACGCGGGGGCGGCAATTTTCTTTAAGGCGGGGTTTAACGGCAGGAATACAAAATAAAAATACTGTGCAAATTAATAATGCGCGGCTCAACATTGCCGGCGGGTGGAAATAAGGATCATATTAATTTTGGCGAAAGGAGCGGGCAGATGAAGAAAAAAAATAAATATTTATCAATATTGCTGCCGCCGCTTTTTTCGGCTGCGGCTGCGGCTGCGGCGGTGCTTATCGTCTTTGCCGATATGGGATTTTATCCGTTCGGAACGCGCACGGCGGCATGGTGCGACATGAATCAGCAGGTAGTGCCGCTGCTCTGTCAGTTCAAGGATATACTTGACGGAAAAAGCGGTATGCTTTTAAGCATGAAAAATGCGTCGGGAATGAACTTCTGGGGCGTATTTTTCTTCTTCCTTGCAAGCCCGTTCAGCCTGCTCGTAAAGTTTGTCGATAAATCGGATATGCTGATTTTTATGAATATCCTGATAATATTGAAGATGTCGCTCTGCGCGTTTACGGCTTCGCTTTATTTTACCGTTTCAAAGGAGCATAGGCGGCTCTGCGGCGGGTACAGCGCACTGCTCGGCTTTATATATGCGACGAGCGGCTATTGTATGCTGTTTTATCAGAACATCATCTGGCTGGATATGATGTACCTTTTTCCGCTGCTGCTGCTTTCGCTCAAACGGCTGAAGGACAAGAGCGCACTGCCCTATGCGCTGACTATGGCTCTGATGATGACGGTAAATTATTATATCGGCTATATGACCGCCGTGTTTTTGCTGCTTGTCGGCGGACTGTATGTTATCTATTACAGAAAAAACGCCGAATGCGGCGTTGTATGCTCGCGGTTCGTTATCGGTTCAGCGATCGCCGCGCTTATCTCGGCGGCGGTGTGGCTGCCGAGTTTTATCCAGTACCTCGGGTCGGGCAGGAGGACGTCTTTGACAGAAAATCTGCGCGGCGGCGAACTTATCACCGATTACGAAACGATATTCCCCGTGATGATGTGTTCAGCCGCGCTGATAGTTTTCGTTATCTGCGGACTCGGGCATAAGTGTAACTTAAAGCCGCAAAGGCTGAGGACGGCGCTGTTTGTACTGCTTGCGCTGCCGCTTGTTATCGAGCCGATAAATAAAATGTGGCATACCGGCAGCTATATGTCCTTCCCCGCCAGATATGCGTTTATGACTATCTTTATCGCGCTGACGACAGCCGCTTCCGCACTGGAAAAAAGCTCCGCTTTTCACTTTAACATAATAAGCTATTCGGCGGCGCTTTTGTTAAGCGCGGCGATACTGCCGATATATCTGCTCACAACGGCGGAGTATATCAACTCGCAGACCGACAGGCTGACCGAATATACCCGTTCGCTCGGCGGCAATGAAGCCTCCTTCCGCGGACTGGGCAGACTGCTCGTCATAGGCATCATATGCGTATGCATATTGTACGGCGTATTCAAAAAGGGCTGGCTCAACAGGGGAGTTTTCATCATCTTCATCTGTGCGCTGACCTTTATAGAATCGCTCGGCAGCATAAGGATATACATGACAAGCGCGGGCGAACGCAGTGAGCGCACCAACGATCTGCAAAGAAAGGTGTTCGCGCTTTCCGACAGGATAGATGATGACGGTTTTTACCGTGTAAAGACAAGTTCAAAACTGTTTGATTACAACATGATAGGGGCGTTTGGCTATAACTCGATAGGGCATTATACTTCGCTGACCAACGAGGATTATATGTTCGCCATGAAGCAAATGGGCTATACCTCCGTGTGGATGGAGGTCGGCACTTGCGGCGGTACGGAACTTACCGACGCGCTTTTGTCGGTCGGTTATGAGATAACCAACCATGATGACGGCAGTTCCTTTTTTGACGCATACGGATATTATATCCGACCAAACGGCATAACGCTGCCGCTCGGTGTGGTGACAAAAAATGCCCTGCCTTCGCAGCTTCCGACATACCTGACACGCGCACAGATACAGCAGTATATCTTTTCAAGCATTTTCGGCAGCGGAGAACTTATTTATAATTACGATCCGTCAGAGGGTGAATATCAGCGGAGCGCTGACGGCGCGGCGCAGCGTTTTAAGATAAACGAGGGCGAAAGGCTTATCTACCGTATCGACTGCAAGCAAAAGCAGACGCTTTATTTTGACTGCTTTGACAAGCTGACGAATGAGCTTACCGAGCCGATATACGACAGCTTTTCGGTAAGGGTAAACGGCAAGCTTATCTGTGACGGTTATCCGTATTCAAAGGAAAACGGTCTGTTAAAACTCGGCAGTTTTGAAAATGAGCGCACGGTGATAGAGATTACCGCGCTAAAGGACGTTGACTGCTCCTCGTTCGGTCTGTTCGGGCTGGATACTCAGCTGTTGGCTGAAAAATGCGAATCGGCGCAGGCGGTGGACTTTAAAGAGGTGAAAAACGGATTTGAGGGCAGCTTTAACGGCGGCGGAACGGTGCTGCTGAGCGTGCCGTATGACAAGGGCTTTACCATAAAAGTAAACGGGGAAAAAGTCAGCGCGATTCCCGCGCTTTCGGGATTCATGAGCTTTGAACTGCCTGACGGCGGCGGCGATATAAGCATAAGCTTTATGCCGAGCGGATATGTACTGTCGCTGGTGCTGAGCGGCTGCGGAGTTATCCTTGCTGTCGTGTATGCCTTATTGCACCGAAAAAATATTCATAATAATAAAAAGCTGTCGAAACGTGTCAGCAGGATATTTGCCGTGATAACATTTACGGGCGGCGCGGCGGCATTTGCGGCGGTGTATCTGCTGCCCTGCGTGCTGAACATTTTGTTTTACAGCGGCGAATAAAAAAGACCTTTCGTGAGGATAATAAGGATACCTAACGAAAGGAGTGTGACCTGCAATGAATGTGACTAACGAGAGCTATGAGCAGATGGTAAAGCCTGCGTCACGGGACAGCAGGTGGGCTAAGAATCTTGTCAAAGCCTTTGCGATAGGCGGTGCGATATGCGTTATCGGTGAGGCGCTGACTAATTTATATCAGCGAATGGGCGCGGACAGCAAAGCTGCGTCGGCATGGTGTTCCATAACGCTGATAACCGCTTCGATAATACTGACAGCCTTCGGACTTTATGAAAAAATTGCCAAGCACGGCGGCGCGGGAACGCTTGTTCCCATAACGGGATTTGCCAACTCCGTAGCCGCTCCCGCGGTCGAATTTAAGACGGAAGGCTTTGTTCTCGGCGTGGGCGCAAAGATATTCTCCATAGCAGGACCTGTTATCCTCTACGGTACTGCGGCAGGAGTTATCTACGGTATTATCTACTGGATCATGCAATGATCCCGATCATGCAATAATTTATTATTGCATTATCCCGATCATGCAAGCATACACCTATTTATATCAAAAACCCCGCACGGCGAAAAATACGCAGTGCGGGATAATTTTTATCATATTAAAGTCATTCGATTCGCGTACCTTCGTTGTCGATACCGAACTGATGTACGCTCCAGCCGTCAATGCCTGCGTTTTCAAGCGAAAACTGCATTTTTCCGCAGAAATACTTGTTTTCCTCGTCCACTATCGCCATAATGGTAGGACCTGCGCCGCTTATATAAACGCCGTAAGCGCCGTGGTCGTAGGCTATGTCGAATATCTCGCGGCAGTGGGGTATAAGCTCCATTCGGTAGGGTTGGTGCAGTCTGTCGTGAACGGCTGTCCGCAGATTGCCGAATTTGCCCGTCAGCAGAGAAGCTGAAAACAGCGCGGCGCGTGACAGATTATACACCGCGTCCTTGTGCGATACTTGCGTCGGCAGACAGGCGCGAGCCTTTTCCGTTTTAAGCTCAAAGTCGGGGATAATGGCGGCAAATTTCAGCTTTGTGAAGACCTCCTGCTTTACCCAGTGTACCTTTCTGCCGTCAAAGACCGCCGTAACTATGCCGCCGAGCAGTGCGGGAGCGGTGTTGTCGGGGTGACCCTCTATCTGCGCGGCAAGGTCTACTATATCATCAGCCGAAAGCGGGTCTGAAAGCAGTCTGTTCGCGCCGACCAAGCCTGCCACTATGCAGGCTGACGAAGAACCAAGACCCCGCGCCATAGGTATGGCGTTTTTTTGTTTGAGCCTAAGCCCGCCCAGCTTTTTGCCGCATACCTCGAAAAGGTCGCGTGCGGAAACGTAAATAAGGTTGGTATCATCTGCGGGAATGTCCGTTCCGTCCTCCGAGGATATCTCTATCTTGTCGCTCTCTTCCATTTCAACGTAATTATAAAAGGTAAGAGCCAGCCCCAGCGCGTCAAAGCCCGCGCCGAGATTTGCGCTTGTGGCGGGTATCCTTATTTTTATCATGCTTATTTTATCACCCTTCCGAGCAGCTGTGCGCTGTGCAGCTTGATATGCTCGAGCATATGTCCGATATTGCCCTCGCCTGCGTAATGCTTAAGATCGAAGAAATCTCTGTGCAGATCTGTCCAGATAAGCTTGTTTTCCTCGCCGTGTACCTTAAAATGCTTGTTCAGCTTGCCGACATAGACCTCTACATAGCAGTCGTCCATAGGATAAGAAAAATCCATAAGGTGCGAAAGCCGTATGTCCTCGTCCGTTATGCCCGTTTCCTCTTCAAGTTCGCGGTAAGCGGCGTCAATGCCCGCTTCGCCCGCTTCTATTTTTCCGCCCACAAGGTTGAGCATACCCTTATAAGGGTCTTTTTCTCTAAGGCACATCAGCCATTTTTCCGCGTCCGCGTCAAAAACCGCTATGCAATTATATCCCTGCATAAATCCTCCCCCGATCGCGGTCATTTTTTTACAGCAGGCGTATCCTGCTCATTATATCAGCCGAATGTGAAAGTATCGCAAGGTTTGCGTCTATCTCGCTTTCGGTCATGGTAGGCGTTATGAACGCAAGTTCGTTTTTCGGGCGGTTGGGGCGTTCGATATAGGTAAGTTTGCCGAACATTTCGGATATAGCCGATTTAAGAGCGGCTGCGTCCTCGGAATTTATGCGGACATACATCGCCGTTTCGACCGTCCTGTGATCGACAACATAATTTTCGTCATGGTTATCCTCCCATGAGATCATAACAGAGCGTCCCTTGTGTTTAAGGCAGTCGATTATATCACCGACAACGGCGGACGCCGTAGGCAGCTTGCCCGCGCCCTGACCGTAGAACATAACATCTCCCACGCCGTCGCCCGTAACGCTTATAGCGTTGTAAACGCCCTCGACGGTAGAGAGCATATTTCTCTTGCTTACCAGTCTGGGGCAGACGATAGCCGAGACCTTTTCATTATCACCGACCCTGCCGTCGCCGACAGGTTTTACAGAGCCGATAAGTTTTATGGCATAGCCCGCGCTTTCGGCGTAAGCAATATCTTCAGCCGCGATATGCGATATGCCCGAACAATGCACCTGATTAGGATAGATATGCTTGCCGTAAGCAAGAGAACCGAGTATGCAAATTTTTCTGCACGCGTCATGACCCTCGATATCGGCGGTAGGATCTTTTTCCGCGTAGCCAAGCTGCTGAGCAAGACTGAGCGCACTTTCAAAATCCATTTGCTCGCGTATCATTTTTGTGAGGATAAAATTAGTCGTGCCGTTAAGTATACCGCTTATCTGTTCAATGCTGTTGCCCGCAAGGCACTTGTTGAGCGGACGGATAATGGGTATACCGCCGCCGACGCTTGCTTCAAAAAGGTAATTGCAGTTATGCTTATGAGCGATGTCGAGCAGCTGTGCGCCCTTGTTTGCGACAAGCTCCTTATTTGAGGTGACAACGCTCTTGCCCTTTTCAAGCGCCTTTTTAGTAAAGGTATATGCAGGTTCAATGCCGCCTATTACCTCGGCAACGACCTCGATCTCATCATCTTCAAGAACGGTATTGAAGTCCTTGACCATTCTGTCTGCAAAAGGACTGTCGGGAAAATCGCGCAGATCGACGATATATTTTATATCGCAGTCCCTTCCGACCTTTTTAGAGATAGACTCTCTGTTTTTTTCAAAAAGTTCAACGGTACCTGAGCCGACAACACCGTAACCTATTACCGCAACGTTTTTCATAATTTTTCAAATTCCCCCTTGGGCGGTTGATTTATCTGTCGAAGCAGGGGCAGAAATAAAAAAATACCCCGATACATACATTAATAAGTATACCACAGCAAGGGGTGATTTGTCAACTGCAAATTTGTATGATTTTTAGCGAAAAATTGGGAGGGTTTTGTGTAAACTTTTAAAAAGCAGTCTTAGCAGAAAATTTTTTATCCTCTATTGCTTTTTTCTTCAAAATAGTGTACAATATTATTATACACACACCACGCAACAAATTTTGCTTGAAAGAGGTGCTTTTATTATGAAAGAAATGCTGTCAAATTATCTGCTCGGCGCGATAGCCTGTATCGTTCTCGGTATCGCTGTTATCATCAAACCGCTTATCATAACCGACGTGCTCGGCAAGGCTCTCGGTGTTATCTTGATCGTCTGGGGCGCGGTCGGCGTGCTGTCCTTCTTTATTTCGCGCTCGCGCGGATCGGAAGCAAGCCTTTTCTCTATGATCGCCGATATCGTTAAACTTGCCGCGGGTATCTATGTATTTGTCGACCCCGGACTGCTTGTAAAGATCGTTATGATAGCTATAGGTTTTTATCTTCTCTGTTCGGGCGTGCCCGAGATAATTTCCGCTTGCAGGATAAGGAAGATAGACCCTGACAGGTGGGTGCTGCCGCTCGTTTTCTCTATCATTACGTCCGTTATCGGCGCGGTCATGCTGCTCTCCCCGATGTGGATAACCTCGCAGCTTATGCGGCTTGTCGGCGTTATACTCCTTGCGGCGGGCATATGCATTTTATGATGAGGCTCTCCAAAAATATTTAATTGTGTATCCAGATGCAAGAGGAGCAATTGAGCAATATGGTAGTGGAGTAGTGCTATATCACGAATATCCTAAAAAAGAAAAAGAAAAAGCAGTCAAGTTTGCAGAGGATCTTGGATATAATTTCGAAGAATTATTAAAGCCTGTAGAACAAACCATTCCAGAAGGTATCCAAGTAGTTAATTTAGATACATCTTTTAGTATAAGTTTATCAAGTGATGTAGATCCAGTACCGGTGATTGGAGTTGCTATAATAGCCGGCGTAGTATATTTTGTTGCAACAACAGCCTCTGGAGGAAGCTTGGCATTTCTTGCATTAGCATGTGTATAGATTGGGGGAGTAAATATATCATTAAATGTAATATTTGCGCCATATAAACAGTTTGTTGCAGGATACAATCTACAATATGATCTAAAATACAGAAATTATCCACATCATGCTGACGAATTTGATAAAATGGTTGAAAAGGGTTTAGATAATGAATATCAAAAGATTTATGATAAATCAAGTGTAAAACTTATTGGCTATGACTATAAGCAATACAATTTGAATGGTTGGAGTTACTACCCCGTTCAGTTGATTGTAAAATCAAAGCTATCAGGAGTAATATGGATAAAGTGGCGTTGTCAAAAGGAAAATGAGTATTTTGATTTTAATGGTTCAGAAAAGAGTAATATGGCGCGTTTACCCAAAGAATATCGTTTTTGTGATAATGATGAGAATACCGCCCTTTTAAAAACATATCCACAACCCAATTTTACGTCTAATATTTGTGATAATAAACTGATAAAGTTTATTCCCGGTTCTCCGCAACTCGATTTATCAAGCTTTATGTTTAATTACGAATATCAACGTCAGATGACCAAGCTATATTCGGAAATTACAGGCATCTCTGATATCGGAAAATATTTGCTTTTTGATATGTTTGTTGTGCGTTATGCACTAAATAAGGATGGATACACATATGCTCAATCTCAAATTTGTTCTAAGCCGTTTTGGTGCACAGATAATAATTTAAGCATCATTATTAGATGGAAATCAAACACAGAAAAAGAATATGTAAGTCCTAAAGAAAATATAAACAGTGGAGATGTAAAATTTGAATTTTCTCCGATAATTCCTCAGGAATACGAATTTGCAAAATTCAGTTTACTGAAAATTGCTGATAAAGATTTGGTTCTTGATTTTATTGAAGATAATCCTCATCGAAAACCACTTAGCTTTGGCACTTATTTTGACGTAAAGATTGTTTCGCTAAATTACCCTGATGTGAATATTCTGATTGAGTTTGAATCAAATATTTCAAGTGAAAACCTCAATCATTTTACAATATCCATCAATGATTTTGTTAATAATTACAATAATGAAAATGAACGCAAAATTCATTATTATGAGGTTTTGAAAGTGTCGGATAATACTACTCGTCTTTTTATCGATTTTGGTAGTGCTAACGAATATGCTTTTGGAAAATTAATGTCATTACTGCATAGAAAAATTAAAAATATAAAATTGATAAGTGTCAATTAAACATCAAAAACGCTCTGTAAGTTTATAATTTACAGAGCGTTTTTTAGAACCATGTTATTATATCGTTCTAAAATTCATTTCCCAATCGGCTATACCGTTCCTTATTATAGCCACGTATTTACCGGGCTTTTCCCAAAGATGGATCTTCCGCAGACAGCGGATCATAAAGGAGGACTAATAATGAAAAACAGGTTTGATATTACCGAACTGTACGACCGTATACGTTCAAAAGAGGGCAAGTATGTTTTATGCTTTGATACCTGCTGCTTAGACCAAATCAACAAAACTTACGGAAGAAAAGCGGGCGATGCCGCGATAAGAGAATCGCTGAGCCGCATTGAACAGGCGTGCGGTGATGATATGTTCATGTTCCGCATAGGCGGTGATGAATATGTGCTTGTGACCGACTGCTCTGAGCAGGAAGCCGTAAAAAGCATCGCGCTGTCCGTTATGTCGCATAACGGCGAAACGGTAAACTGCGACGGCATTGAACTTCCGATAAGCCTGCGCGCCGGGGCGATAAAGCTGACGCATGACAGCTGTACAAAATATTCTATCCTTTTCAATGAACTTGTAGACACTCCCGCGAATGATCCGGGGACATTTGAGATGAACTGAGACCCTGCGTTTAATTACACGGTTACACGGTGAACATTTTTAAAAAGCCCGCCCCCGTTACAGACCTTAGCTGCGCTCAAAGGGGAAAAAGCACAGCTTTTATAGTCCGTAACGGGGGTCGGGCTTTTTGTG
>CANPYF010000045.1 GCA_947587925.1 uncultured Ruminococcus sp. | reverse complement strand
GCAGATCTTGAAGCAAAGGGAGCGCAGTTTGCGCTCGGCGAAAACTATCTTGACGAGATATTCAACTGCGATATAGTTTTCCGCACCCCGGGAATGTACTTTAATAACCCTGTTCTGAAAAAAGCACGAGATGAAGGAGTTATAATAACCTCCGAAATGGAAGTCTTTTTCGACCTTTGCCCCTGCAAGATATACGCTGTAACAGGCTCGGACGGAAAAACGACGACTACTAATCTTATCGCGGAATTTCTCAAAGCCGAGGGCAGAAGAGTACACCTCGGCGGAAACTGCGGAAAAGCGCTGCTTCCTATCGTTGAAACGATGAGCGAAACGGATGTTGCCGTCGTGGAGCTTTCAAGCTTTCAGCTTATTTCCATGCGCACCTCGCCCCATGTAGCCCTTATAACAAATATTTCTCCCAATCACCTTGATGTTCACGGTACTATGGAGGAATACATTGACGCAAAATGCAACATTTTACGCCACCAGAACGCTTTTTCACGCGCGGTTCTCAACGCGGACAATGAGCAGACTATGAAGCTGAAGGATATAGTGCGCGGAACGCTTGTAAAATTCTCGCTTGCGGGCAATACCGAAAGAGGAGCTTTTTTACGCGACGACGGCATGATCTGCTATACGGATAAAGGCGAAGTGACGGAGATCGTACACAAGGACGATATAAAGATCCCCGGAATGCACAATGTTGACAATTATCTTGCCGCTATTTCCGCCGCATGGGAGGACGTTTCGATAGAAAGCATTGTAAACACCGCGATCAATTTCGGCGGTGTTGAACACAGGATAGAGTTCGTGCGCGAAACAGACGGAGTAAAATGGTATAATGATTCCATTGCCACAAGCCCCACAAGAGTTATGGCGGGATTAAAGTCATTTTCGCAGAAGATAATCGTCATAGCGGGCGGATATGATAAAAAGATACCATATGAGCCTATGGCGGACATAGTAAACGAAAAGGTAAAGCTGCTCATACTGCTTGGTGCGACAGGTCCTAAGATCGAAGAAGCCGTAAAAGGCTCGGCGCTTTATCCCGAAAGCGGACTAAGGATAATAAAGGTAAAAACGCTTGAAGAAGCGGTCGCACAGGCGGCTGCGCTCGCAAAACCCGGCGATATAGTTTCTCTCTCGCCCGCAAGCGCAAGCTTTGATCTTTATAATAATTTTGAGGAAAGAGGAAAGCATTTTAAAAAGCTTGTAAATGAGCTTTGATAATGCTCGGTTTATTATGAATACAGCAGATATTGAAAAAACGCTTGCCATGCTGTGTGCCGCCGACGGTGTTTCGGGCGCAGAGGACGGCATTTCAAGGCTGTTATCCGAATATCTTGCCGACAGCGGCGATACAGCTTCTGACGCCAAGGGAAATGTGATATGCAGGCTCGGCGGCTTTGATGAAAGCAAAAAAACTTTGCTGTTATGCGCACATATAGACGAGATCGGCTTTATTGTAAATTATATAACGGACGACGGCTTTTTAAAGGTATCTCCCTGCGGCGGCATTGACAGGCGCGTGCTGCCCGCTTCGAGGGTGACAGTGCTTGCCGACGGAGGAAAAAACAGGATAAAAGGCGTATTTACAAGCGTTCCTCCGCACCTTCAAAGCAAGGCACATTCGCCCGCGCCGATAGATGAACTGTTTGTAGATATAGGTCTTGACGGTACACATTCAAAAAAGGCGGTCAATTTGGGCGACAGGGCGCTGATAGAAGCGCCGCTTATGAGGATAGGCTCTCTTGTCAGCTCAAAGGCGCTGGATAACAGGATATGTGCGGCGGCATTGCTAGAAACTGCCGATCTGCTTAATGGAAAGCAGACGGCGTATAACGTCGTACTGCTCTTTTCGGCCGGAGAAGAGGTCGGTTCGTTCGGCGCAAAGACGGCAGGGTACAGCATAGGCGCGGATATTTCGATAGCCGTTGACGTTACATTCGGAAAATCGCACAGCGAAAGCGAAAAGCAAACGGGCGCGCTCGGTTCGGGGGCTATGATAGGTATTTCTCCCGTGCTTTCAAGAACTCTTTCGCAGACGCTGATGAATATTGCAAAGACTGAAAAAATACCGTACGGTATCGAGGTCATGCCGCAAAGGACGGGGACGGACGCAGACGCGCTGTCGGTCGTTAAAGGCGGCAGCATTGCCGCGACCGTATCGCTGCCGATAAGATATATGCACACGCCTGTTGAAACTGCTGATATTTCCGATATTGAAAATACGGCTAAACTTCTTGCCGCGTTTGCCGAAAGGGGCGGTGTTTGAAAATGGAACTTATCAAAACGCTTGAAGAACTTTGCAATATAGGCGGCATATCGGGCGACGAATCGGCGGCGGCGGAATATATAATTTCAAAGATAGACGGCAAATGCGAATGGCGGCTCGACCCGCTCGGAAACGTCCTTGCGTTTAAAAAGGGTGCAAACAAAGCCCCGCACAAGCTGATGTTATCCGCTCATATGGACGAGGTCGGAATGATAGTGACCTATATTAATTCCGACGGATCGCTTTGCTTTGATACTGTCGGCGGAATAGATATAAGGATACTTTACGGCAAAAGGGTATTTGTCGGCAGCGGCAGGATACCCGGCGTTATCGGCGCAAAGGCTCTGCACTTGCTCAGCGACAGCGAAAAGGAAAGCTGTTCGCTAAGCGATATGACGATAGATATAGGCTGTCGGAACGCAGATGACGCTTTAAAGCTTGTCAGTCTTGGCGACAGCGTAGTTTTTGACAGTCAGTTTACAATATTCGGCAATAACAGGATATGTTCCAAGGCAATAGACGACCGCGCGGGCTGCGCTGTCATGCTTGCGCTGATGGATATGCCGTTAAAATATGATATGCAGTTCGCATTTGTCACACAAGAAGAGGTCGGACTGCGCGGCGCACAGGCGGCAGCCTATTCGGCAGATCCCGAATTTGCGATAGTGCTTGAATCGACCACCGCTTCGGATATACCCTGCTGTGCGGACGAAAAAAGAGTATGTTCTCTTGGCGGCGGACCTGTAATATCATATATGGACAGGCGCACCATTTACGATAAAGAACTTTATGCCAAAGCATTTGAAACGGCAAAAGAACTGGGCATACCCGCGCAGACCAAGACGCTGATAGCGGGCGGGAACGATGCGGGCGCGATAAGCGTTTCACGCGGCGGAGTAAGAACTATAGCTTTATCTCTCCCGTGCAGGTATCTTCATTCGCCGTCTTGCGTGATAGATATTGCCGATCTGGAAAATACATTAAAGCTGACAAAAAAATTTGCGGAACGGATAATGGAATTATGATCTACCGTATTACGGAGGAAAACAGCGGTCTGATACAAAGGCTCAAGCCGTGTCATTACGGCAGGCGTATCAGGTCGCATTATACGGCATATTCCGTGAAATATGATTTTTCGCGGATATATGCGCTTGAAAGCGGCGGCGAGCCTAAAGCGCTTATCTCGCTTTTCAACAGTTCGATGATAGTAGCCGAACTTATCGGAAAAAGCATGGACAGCGGCGATATTGAGGAACTTGCCTTGTTTATAAGAATGGATATGCCCGCTTCCGTTGAGATCGACCCGATATATGCCGCAGGGCTTTATCCTTTGATCTCGGAACTGTATTCGGGAGAACTGAGGACGGAATTTGCCTATAGCAGCAGGGGAGATCCGAGCGATGTGCAGGTGGACGAATTTCCGAGACTTGATGATGTTTTTGACGTTCTTGAAGAAAGTTTTCCTGCTATGAAAAATATGCGCGGACTGTGGATAGCCGATACATCTCACAGGATAAGGCGGGGAATGTCGCAGTCATTTCTGATGAACGGCTGTACCACGGCGACTCTGCAATATGTCGTTGACGGCGTGGCGCTTATAGGCAATGTTGCCACAAAGCCTGCTTACAGAGGACAGTTTTACGCAAGACGTCTGCTTTACCGTATCGGGGAACGTCTTACGGGCGAGGGTTGGAGCGTGCGTTTGTTTGCACGTCCGCACAGGGTCAGCTATTATGAGGAAATAGGCTTTGCGGCCATAGCTCACGATATGGTCTTTGAGCTTAAGGACGAATAACATAAAAGAGCTGTTCACAGAACTCTTACAGCGAAAGGATAATAATTTTCAATATGAAGAATATATTTGATATAGACGATAAGCTTGCCGCTGCGGCTGAAAAAGCGGAAAAAAAGGCGGTGGAAAGCTTTAAGAGCATACAGCAGACAGCCGAGTATAACGGCATGAAGGTACTCAAAGCTTTTGTCGATAATTCGGTGAGCGAGGGCTGTCTTAAAGGCACTAACGGCTACGGTTACGGAGATATAGGAAGAGATACGCTCGACAAGGTCTACGCACAGGCGTTCGGTGCAGAGGATGCGCTTGTCCGCTACAGTTTTATAAACGGAACACATACGCTGTCTACCGCGCTTTTCGGTGTACTGCGCCCCGGTGACAGAATGGTATCGCTTACGGGCAAGCCGTATGATACTCTTGAAGAAGTGATAGGCATTCGCGGAGAAGCGGGACGCGGCTCATTAAAGGATATGGGCATAGAGTATGACGAATGCCCGCTTAATGAGGACGGTTCGCCGGATTATGAACTTATAGCGCAAAAGTCGGTCGGAGCTAAAATAGGCTACATTCAGCGTTCGCGAGGATATTCTCTGCGTCCGTCATTTGATATAAGCACTATCGAAAAGATCATAAAGGCGGCGCATTCGGCACAGCCCGATCTTATAATTCTTGTTGACAACTGCTACGGCGAATTTGTAGAACGCTGTGAACCTACCCAAGTCGGCGCAGATCTGATAATGGGATCGCTCATCAAAAATCCCGGCGGCGGGATAGCCCAGACGGGAGGATATATATGCGGCAAAAAAAAGCTCGTGGAGCTTTGCGCCGACAGGCTTGCCTGTATCGGAATGGGAAAGGAAGCAGGCTGTACGCTCAGCGGTCTGCGCGATATGTACCTCGGATTTTTCCTTGCTCCGCAGACGGTCGAAGCCGCGCTTAAAACAAGCGTGTTCGCCTGTTCGCTGTTTTCACTTCTCGGCTTTGAGACTTTCCCTAAGCCGAATGAAAAGCGCACGGATATAATCGCGTCGATATGCCTCGGAGATGAAAAAAGGCTGACCGCCTTTTGCTGCGGCATACAGAGCGGTTCGCCCGTTGATTCCTTCTGCCGTCCCGAGGCTTGGGATATGCCCGGATATGACAGCAAGGTCATAATGGCTGCGGGTGCGTTCACAATGGGCGCTTCGATAGAACTTTCGGCGGACGCGCCGATAAGAGAGCCTTATGCCGTATGGCTGCAAGGCGGTCTGACATATGCGACGGGAAAAGCGGGCGTGCTTTGCGCCGCACAAAGACTGCTTGATGAAGGGCTTATAAAGCTTTGATGATAAAATATGAAAGGAAGAAAAAACAATGCCTGAGTTATTTAGCGTCAGCGTAGAGGATATTGTGACAGAACTTGGTCTGGAGCTTATTTATGCTCCCGATGATCCTGCGAATCTTTTGGTCACAAATAACGACTGCAATCGTCCCGGACTTCAGCTTATGGGATTTTATGAATATTTTAATGCCGAACGCATACAGATATGCGGAAATATGGAATTTGCATACCTTGCAAGCGTAGATGAAGAAACGCGTTATAAAAAGATCGAAACGCTGTTTGAAACGCATATACCGATGTTTGTCGTTGCACGCGGTCACGAACTTTATCCCGAAATGACCGAACTTGCCAAAAAACACGGCATACCGATATGCAGAACAAATGAAAGCACTACAGCTTTTGTCGCTTCACTGATAGCGTTTTTAAACGTGCGTCTTGCGCCGAGGATAACGCGCCACGGAGTGCTGATAGAGATATACGGCGAAGGCGTACTGATAGTCGGAGAGAGCGGAGTCGGAAAATCGGAAACGGCGATAGAACTTGTAAAGCGCGGACACAGACTTGTTGCGGACGATGCGGTCGAGATACGCAAGGTGTCGAGCATAAGCCTTGTTGGTTCTTCACCTAATAATATAAGGCATTATCTTGAAATACGCGGTATCGGCATAATAAATGTCCGCCGTCTTTTCGGAATGGGTTCTGTAAAGGTGACGGAAAAAATAGATATGGTGGTAGAGCTTGAACCATGGGATTCCACAAAGGTATACGACCGAATGGGAGTGGATAACGAATACACAACTATTCTGGGAGTAAATGTGCCGAGCCTTACAATACCTATAAAGCCCGGAAGAAACCTCGCTGTTATACTCGAGGTCGCGGCAATGAACAATCGTCAGAAAAAGATGGGTTATAATGCCGCTCAGGAACTGCTTGACAATCTCGGATTACAGGTCGACAAACGCGATAAAGTAAAAAACTGGGATCTTATGTAATATTTAAAAAAGCCGGTCACGCTCAAACAGGCTTTTTATACGGCTTATAAGATCGTTTGCTATATTTTGTCAGAAAGGAAAAGGTATCTTAGAGATGGATACAGACACACTTGCAGGACTTGCTAAGCAGCTGGACTGCGCGGTCTATTTTGGCGAACCTCTTTCAAAACACACCACCTTCCGCATAGGAGGCGCGTGCGACTGCATGATAATGCCGAATTCTGTCGAGGCTCTTTCCAAGCTTATTGCATTTGCTTCAAAAAACGGGATACGCACGCTCGTAATAGGCAAAGGCTCTAATATGCTTTGTGCGGACGAGGGTTTTGACGGAGCGGTACTGCTGCTCGGCAAGGATTTTTCTTCGATAGAGCAGGTCGGCGAAAATATACTGCGCGCACAAGCGGGAGCTTCGCTTATGCAGCTTTGTTCGGACGCGCTTGCGCTTGGTCTGTCGGGACTGGAATTTGCATACGGGATACCGGGTACGGTCGGCGGCGCTATCTATATGAATGCGGGCGCATACGGCGGAGAGATAAAGGACGTGCTTATAAGCGTTACCGCTATGGACAAAAACGGCAATATCAAGGTTTACGGCGCTGATGAACTTGAACTTTCCTACCGCAGATCGCGTTTTACCGAAAGCGGAGAGATAATAGTAAGCGGTGATTTCAAACTTGTTCCCGCAAGCCGCGAAAGTATAAAAAGCAGAATGGAAGAACTTATGGGAAGACGAAGGGAAAAGCAGCCGCTCGAATATCCCAACGCGGGTTCTACATTCAAGCGTCCCGAGGGACAATTTGCGGGCAGACTTATACAAGACTGCGGACTAAGAGGACTTACTGTCGGCGGCGCGCAGGTGTCGGAAAAGCACTGCGGATTTGTGATAAACAAATGCTCGGCTACCTGCGAGGACGTAAAGCAGCTTATAAGCGCTGTACAAAAAACTGTGTTTGATAAAACAGGATTTGAACTTGAATGCGAGGTAAAGATAATACCGTATAAGGAAGATACCGAATAAAAAAGCGGAAGGGAGAAAAATAAAATGCGTTTGGTAATAATTACAGGAATGAGCGGTTCGGGCAAATCGACAGCCGTAGACGTACTTGAAGATATGGGATATTACTGCATAGACAATATTCCTCCCGAACTTATAATAAAATTTACCGATCTTTGCGGCGCGTCAGGCGGCAGGATACAAAAAGCTGCCTTTGTAGTCGATGTCCGCGGAGGAGATTTTTTCCTTGAGCTTAACGATACGATAAGAAAATTAAGGAGCATGGACGTAGATCTTAAAATAATGTTCCTTGAATCGACAGATGAAGTGATAGCAAGAAGATATAAGGAAACGCGCAGAAAACACCCTCTTGACGAACTTGCGGGCGGTAATCTTGAACGCGCGATAAGCATAGAACGCGAGCTGCTTATGGCGGCTAAGGCTATGAGCGATTATTATATAGACACATCGGTGTATTCGACCTCCGAATTCAGGAGCAGACTTTATTCTATTTTCAGCGAAGAAAATCAGGATCATATGAATATAGATGTGCGTTCCTTCGGATTCAAATACGGAGTATTCGGAGAGGGCGATCTTGTTTTTGACGTAAGATGTCTGCCCAATCCCTTTTATATCCCCGAATTGAAGCACAAAACAGGACTTGACAAAGCCGTGTCGGATTATGTCATGAAATTTGACGAAGCAAAGATACTTTTTGAAAAGCTTGCCGATCTTATAGAATACCTTATCCCTCTTTATGAAAAGGAAGGGAAGTCGCAGCTTGTCATAGGCTTCGGCTGTACGGGTGGAAAGCACAGGAGCGTTACCTTCGCGGAGGCTATGTCGCGGCGGCTTAAAGAAAACGGTCACAAAATAAGGCTCAGTCACAGGGATATAGATAAATAAGGAGAGCTTTGAAAAATATGTCAGAGCAGTCTTTTTCACAAAAGGTAAAGGAAGAGATGATATCGCGTATAAACAGCGTGCAAAGGGCGGACGCCTGCCTTTACGGTATGCTCATATGCGCAAATGAACTTAGCGAAAAGCAGATAGATCTGCTTACCGAAAGTACGGCGGTCAGCGATTTTTTTGTCAAAAACTGTGAACGTATCTGCGGCGAAGGGAAAGCGGCTGTCCGTGAAACGGACAGAGGACAAGGTGCGGTGATGTACGATATCGCCATAGACTCACAGCAGGCACGTAAAAAGCTGCTTGACTATTTTAAAATAGAAGGCGGCAGGATAAGCGCTGACAAAAAATATCCGCCGAAAAAGTTCTATGCAAGCATGATAGGCGGAATGTTCCTTGCCTGCGGTTCTTTGAACGATCCGCAAAAGGGGTATCATCTTGAAATGGCTCTGCCCGATCTTGAGACCTGCAACAGACTCGGGCTTATGCTGATAGACAATTTCGGTCTGCTTGCAAAAAATGTCGAGCGAAAAAACCGCCAGATATTATATTTCAAGGAATCGGAGAACATAATAGATATGCTTGCGCTCATGGGCGCGACTACCGCTTCCTTTGAGATCATGAACGTAAAAATATTCAAGGATATGCGCAACAAGGTAAACCGTGAGGTCAACTGCGTTAATGCGAATATTGAAAAGACCGTCAGGGCGGCGGCAAAGCAGATAGAGGATATAAAGCTGATAGAGGATACCGACGGACTTTCCTCTCTGCCTGATAATCTAAGAGAAACCGCGCTGTTAAGATATAAAAATCCCGACCTTAATCTCAGCGAACTTGGACAGGAACATGACCCGCCCATATCGCGTTCGGGAGTAAATCACAGGCTCAAAAGAATATCTCAAACAGCCGAAAGGATAAGAAAAAGAAAGGCATAAAGCAGCGGAAGGGAGAGAACACCTTAAAAATGAGTGAATTTGTCCATCTTCATGTCCATAGTGAATATTCGCTGCTTGACGGCGCCTGCCGTGTGCGCGAGCTTGCCGCAGCCGCAAAAAGGCTCGGACAGACCGCCTGCGCGGTTACCGATCACGGCAATCTTTTTGCGGCGGTAGAATTTTACAACGCCTGCAAAGCCGAGGGCATAAAGCCTATAATCGGCTGCGAGGTGTATGTAGCCGAGCGTTCGCGCTTTGACAAAGACCCTGCCGAAAAAGCCTATCACCTTATACTGCTTTGCAAAAACAATATAGGATATAAAAATCTTTCCAAACTTGTTTCAAAGGCGTATATCGAAGGCTTTTACCGCCGTCCCCGTATAGATATGCAGTTGCTCGAGCAATATCACGAGGGACTTATCTGCCTTTCGGCGTGCCTTGCGGGAGAGGTTTCAAGACGGCTGGACGAGGGCGATATGCAAGCGGCAAAAAATGCCGCGCTCAGATACCGTTCTATCTTCGGCAGCGATTATTATCTTGAAATAATGCACCATGATTTTGCTGAGCAAATGGCGGTATTTTCAAGGCTCATTACCCTTTCACAGCAAACGGGTATACCGCTTTGCGCGACAAATGACGTACATTATATAGAAAAAAGCGACAGCTATGCACAAAAGATACTTATGTGCATAAATACGGGTAAAACGCTTGACGATGCCGACAGACTTGAATTGCCCTCGGACGATTATTATTTGCGTTCGGGCGAGGAAATGTCGCGGCTTTTTTCACGCTGTCCGCAGGCAGTGACTAACAGCGTCAGGATAGCCGAACAGTGCGAGATAAGCTTTGAATTCGGCGTTACCAAGCTGCCGTATTTTGGCATTGACGGCGTAGATGACAACGCCGTTTTTTTAAGGAATATGACCTTTGAGGGGCTGAAAAAACGCTATGACAGCGTTTCCCAAAAAGCTGAAGAGCGTGCACGTTACGAGCTTTCCGTAATAGAACGAATGGGGTATGTCGATTATTTTCTCATTGTATGGGATTTCGTTAATTATGCCAAAACGCATGATATACCCGTAGGCTGCGGAAGAGGTTCGGGAGCGGGCAGCCTTGTTGCCTATGCCGTAGGCATAACGGATATAGACCCTTTGAGATACGATCTTATTTTCGAGCGTTTTCTTAACCCTGAAAGGGTATCCATGCCCGATTTTGATATTGATTTTTGCGTATTAAAGCGTCACAAGGTCATAGAATATGTCATTTCGCGCTACGGCGCGGACCACGTTGCGCAGATAATAACTTTCGGTACGCTCGGCGCAAAGCAGGCTTTAAGAGACTGCGCAAGAGTAATGGGACTGCCTTATAAGGTCGGCGACATTGCGGCAAGGGCTGTCGGAAAAGGTATGACGCTGAGCGGTTCGATCGAAAATTCCCCCGAATTTCGCAAGCTTTACAACAGCGACCCGCAGTTCAAGGAACTTGCCGACGCCGCAAAAAGGATAGAGAATATGCCGAGAAATATTGCCACTCATGCGGCGGGCGTTGTAATAACCAAGGATAAGACAGACGAATATGTTCCGCTTTTCCGGCGCGACGGTCAGGTGTCAACACAGTATACAATGACGGTGCTTGAAAAACTCGGTCTTTTAAAAATGGACTTTCTCGGCAACAGCGCACTTACCGTCAACGACAGCTGTGTAAAGGAGATCAAAAAAATCGATCCGAATTTTGACCTTGACTTGATACCGCTTGATGACGCGGACGTGTACAAAATGCTTTCGGCAGGCAAAACGCAGGGCGTTTTTCAGTTTGAAAGCGCGGGAATGACCTCCACGCTGATACGGCTCTGCCCGAACTGCATAGACGATCTTATCGCCGTTCTTGCGCTTTACCGTCCCGGACCTATGGATTCGATACCGACGTATATAAGGAACCGCCGTGACCCGTCCTTGGTGACCTATAAGCACCCGCTGCTTAAAAATATATTGAGCGGCACATACGGCTGCATATTGTATCAGGAGCAGGTAATGCAGATATTCCGCGAACTTGCGGGATATACCTACGGAAGAGCGGATATAGTCCGCAGAGCCATGTCAAAGAAAAAGCATAACGAACTTGAAAAAGAACGCAAGGCGTTTATTTACGGTGATGATGAGGTATGCGGAGCAGCCGCCAACGGTGTAGATCCGCGTCTTGCAAACGAACTGTTTGACGATATGATCTCCTTTGCGTCATACGCCTTCAACAAATCCCATGCGGCGGCATATGCGACTATCTCTTATCAGACCGCATATCTTAAATGCCATTATTACAAGATATATATGGCTGCCCTGATGAATGTTACCCTTTTGGAAAAGCCGCAGAAACTTGCCGATTATCTTAACGATATTTCCCATTCGGGAATAAAAATGCTCCCGCTTGACATAAACAAAAGCCGTTCGGGCTTTTGCGCCGAACAAGAGGGCATACGCTGCGGTCTTATGATGATAAAAGGACTTGGCGGAAATATTATCAGCACGATAGAAGATGAAAGAAAACGCGGCGGCAGCTTTGTTTCGTTCAGCAGTTTTTGCAGCAGGCTCGCAGCACACGGGATAAGCTTAAAAAGCTTGGAAGCGCTGATAAAAAGCGGTGCGCTCGATATATTTAAAAATAACCGCCGAGAAATGCTGTGGGCGGCAGATCCCGTTTTAAAAGAGGCTCAGCAGACTGCAAAAACAAATTCCGTAGGACAGCTCAACTTTTTTGATACCGCTTTTCAAAGCGGGGGATTACAAAACGATATTTTAACAAATGCCGAAGATGCCGCGATCCCTGATCTTGATGAATTTGACCGTGATGTACTGCTTGAATATGAGTATGAGGCGACAGGTATGTATCTGTCGGGTCACCCTCTTGAAAAATATGAACCCTTTGCTTTGGCAGACGGCTGCCTTAAATCTAACGAACTGTCAGAGTTAAAAGAAGAAACCGCGGCTTCGCTGCTGCTGAGGATAACGTCATTCAGGCAGCATAAGACAAAAAACGGCTCTGTGATGTGCTTTGCACAGGGAGAGGACAGATCGGGCGGCTGTGAGCTTATCATTTTTGCCGATCTTTACAAAGCCGTTCGTGCGCTCATAAAAACAGGCTCGGCGGTCTATGTCCGCGGCAGAGCGTCTTATAAGGAAAATGAACCGACAAAGCTTATAGCCGATATGATAATATCAGCCGATGATCTTATAAAAATGTGCAGTGACAGACGGCTGTGCATAAGAACTGCGTCCTCCGACAGTCGGATATATGAAAATATAGGACGTATCGAGGAAAAATTTGCAAGTGAACAGGGCGGGGAGATAGTTATATATCTTGAGGATAAACGCAGTCTGCTCAGAAGCAGATCACAAAAAAAGGTGAAGATATGCACACAGCTTATATCCGAGCTTTGCACACTGGCGGGAGAAAATAACGTAAGATTTATGAAACCGCCTGCAAACAGGCGTTTTAACTCCTGACAAGCCGTACTGATACCGCTTTTTATACCATAGATAAGTATTTTTAGCATAATGTGTAAAATAACTTTTTCATGAAAAATCAAACCAAAGGTCATATAATGAAATTTTTGTGAAAAGTATGGAAAATTACCCGCAACTGTGTTATAATATAAATGTTGTTCATTTAAAACCGCTTATGATAAGATAAAGGGAGAAGTGAAAGATGTCATTAAAAGTAAGCAGCACATCGCCTGCAAAAGGTATACACATAACGGATATATCCGATGAAAAATTTATAAGTGATTCTATAGTTATAAGGTTTACAACGCCTATAGATGAAAAACTCACTCCGATCTATTCGCTGCTGTTGTCACTGCTCGCCGAATCGTGCAGGAAATATCCTGACAGAGCGCTGCTCGGGAACAGACTTGCGGAGCTGTACGGCACATCGCTTTATCCGATCAGCTATAAATCGGGCGATTGCTTTGTGACAGGTCTTGCCGTTTCGGGTCTGTGCGACAGACTTACAATAAATTCTGAGGTGATCTCCGTAAAATGCGCCGAGTTGCTGCTCGATTGTATTTTCGATCCCGATGTATGCGACGGAGTATTTTGCGGGAGATATCTTGAACAGGGCAAGCGTGAACTTATCGACAAGATAGAAAACGAGATCGCGAACCGTCAGGCTTATGCGGGCAGCCAATCGCTTAAAACGGCGTTTCGGGGCGAGCCTGCGGCGGTCTCCTTAAACGGAACTAAAGAAAACGCCCTTAAAATAGACGCTCAGGCAATAGAGCAGGCATATAAAAAGCTGCTTGACGAAGCATTTATAAGCGTCAGCTTTACAGGCAGCGGTAAAAATATTCAGGCAAAGGAAATGGTAAAGGAGCGTCTTACAAAATTAGCTTTAAGCTCTCCGAACCGCCTGCACTATGACAATTTGCTTGCGCCCTCTCCCTGTAAGAGCGAACCCGAATATGTTACGGAGGAAATGGAACAGTCGCAGTCAAATCTTATAATGTTTTTTAAGACGGACAGCAGTGACTTTTCAGCTTTAAAGCTGGTCAATTCGCTTTTTGGCGGTGTACCCTTTTCAAGATTGTTTCTCAATGTCCGCGAAAAACTCTCGCTTTGCTATTATTGCAGTTCCATGTATGATGAAGCAAAAAGAACGATGATAGTCAGCTGCGGAGTTGAACCGGGCAGTGAGCAGCGCGCGGCAGATGAGATCATAAATCAGCTTGACGAATTGAAAAACGGCAGTTTTACCGATGAAGAACTTGAAAATACCAAACGTTATGTTAAAGGCGCTGCCTTTTCAAAATACGATTCGCCCGCAGGATTGAACTCATGGTATTACAGCGAAAATTCATGCGGCAGAAACTGCTCGCCCGAAAAAATGATAGAACTGTTCTATGAGGTCGACCGCGAAAGAATGTCAAAAGCGGCTCAAAGCCTTAAACTTGATACCGTTTATGTGCAAAGACCCTGCGGAGGTGAAAATAATGCGTGAAACTGTAAAGCATACCATAACAGATGAAAGAACAAACAGAAGCTATCGTCATATAAAGCACAGTTCCGGACTGGATATATTCTTAGCACCGCTTGACGGATTTTATACCACCTGCGCTATGTTCGGTGCAAAATACGGTTCGATACACAATTGCTTTAAAACGAGTGACGACGACCGGATGATAACCGTCCCCGACGGTATAGCGCACTATCTTGAGCATAAGCTTTTTGAAAACGGCGACAGCAATGTTTTTGAACTGTTCGCCGAAACGGGGGCATATGACAATGCCTTTACGGGCTTTGAAAATACGGTCTATTATTTCAACTGCTCGGAAAATTATGACAAATCGCTCAGGATACTGCTCAATTTTGTACAGAAGCCTTATTTTACTCCCGAAAATGTCGAAAAAGAACGCGGCATAATCGCGCAGGAGATAAAAATGTCGCTCGATATACCGAGCCGCAGATGCTTTTACGAACTGCTCAGGGCTATGTATCATTATCACCCCGTCAATATAGATATTGCAGGCTCGGAGGAGTCTATCGCCAAAATAACTCCCGAACTGCTTTATAAATGCTACGATACGTTTTATGATCTTAATAATATGGCGCTTTCCGTTGCGGGAAATCTTGACGAGGACGAGGTGCTGGCGATATGCGACGAATGTTTAAGACCCTGCGAGGACAAAAAGCTGGAGGTCAGTTTTCCTGATGAGCCGTATGAGGTCGCTAAGAAAAAGGTAGTTACCGAATTCGGTGTCGGCGTGCCTATATTCAGTATAGGCTTTAAGTGCCGTCCTGTGAGCGATGAGCTGGCGTTGAAAAATGAAGTAAGCACAGATATGATGCTTTCGCTGCTTGCGGGCAGAATGTCACCTCTTTACAAGGAACTTTCCGAAAGGAAATTGGTCAACGGAGATATAGGCAAGCAGGTCTTTGACATAAAGGGCGTATCGTCATGTATTTTTTCGGGAGAATCGCGTGATCCGGAAGCTGTTGCCGAATGTGTTATAAAGCATATTGAAGCTGCAAAGAAAAACGGTTTTGACCGTGAACAGTTTGAACTTATAAGAAAATCGGAATACGGATCTTCGGTAAATCAACTTGCAACGTCCGAAGGATATGCGGACGCTTTGCTGATGTGCCATTTCAACGATATAGGATTATTTGATGAAGAGCGCCTCATAGCCGATATGACCTATGAGGATATGCTCACAGCATTAAACAGGATAGATACGGATAATTATTCATTGTCAATAATTGTATGACATCCGCACGAAAGGACTTGATAATAAAATGAATGCGGCGCTTATAAACCTTGCCCGGCAGGTAAGCGACGAAATGAGGGAAAAGATACAGCAGAATCCTGATAAAGTATATTTCCCTAATTTCGGAGATTCGGACAATATTTTAAAAGAGGGCATATCGCTTGACAGAGTGATGTTCAAAATACCCGGTACGAATTTTGAGATCTACTGGTACGGTTTTCTCATAGCAATGGGAATACTCCTTGCAATGATCTACGGGTTCAGAAAAATGAGGTCGGCGGGTATCGACCCCGACCGCGCCACAGACGCGGTGATAGCGGGATTTATCGGGGCTATATTAGGCGCAAGGGCTTATTATATAGCGTTTAATGCCGATATTACATTCAAAGAATTTTTCAATTACCGCGACGGCGGACTTGCCATATACGGCGGTATAATCGGCGCGATAATTTTCGGCGGTATTACCGCGCATATTAGAAAGCTGAGATTAAGCGCGCTGCTTGATGTGGTAGCCCCCTGTTTTTTGATAGGACAGGCCATAGGCAGGTGGGGGAACTTTTTCAATCAGGAAGCGTTCGGAGCAAATACCGACCTGCCGTGGGGAATGATGAGCGCCACGACAATGGATTATATTGCAAAAAATTTTGACGAACTTGGCGGACAGGTATCCTCATATGCGCCCGTTCACCCCTGTTTTTTGTATGAATCGCTGTGGTGTATTATTTGCTTTGTAATACTGCACTTTTTC
>CANPYF010000044.1 GCA_947587925.1 uncultured Ruminococcus sp. | reverse complement strand
GGATAAAATCCGAAGCGGGAAAAAGCGTACCCTCCGGGACGTTATGACCAAAACGGAACATGGATACCATAGCTTCAGAAAGAGAACTGCATTCGCCGCGCGAAAGATCTTTTTCAATGCCGCGTTCGACATTTGCACATATGCAGACGAACATTTTTTTCAGCTTGAAAAACTCCGCGCCCTTTACAAGGCTGTTATAAAGCTGAACGGAATCAGCCGCAGAAGAAAATGCGGTATTCATCTCTATTATATAGGTATTAAATTCTCTGTATCTGTTTTGTTCGCCGTAAAAGGTGTCAAAATAGGCTATCTGATCTTTATTGTCCGAATCCGCACAGCCGCAGGACTGATTTTTTACAAGCAGTGATTCGACCATAGTTTCATTTTCGACCGGCTGACCGTCAAGCACGCGCCTTATTATATCCACGGCGGCTTCGCCCGCGCCCGCAAAATCCCTTCTTACCGTGGTAAGCGTGGGACTGTACAACTCGCAGTCGCGTATGCCGTCAAATCCCGTGACCACAATATCATCGGGTATCTTATAGCCGTGCTTTTTAAGGCAGTCCATGCAGAAAAATGCCATAGTATCGCTTGCGCAGACTACAGCCTGTATGTTTTTGCCGCTTTTTATAAAATCCTCCGTACACTGCTCCGCTTTTTTCCAAAATTCGCCGTAGGCTATCCTGTCCTCTTCTATCGGTATACCATGTTCGGCAAGCACCTTTTTATATGCGGCAAGGCGTTCCTCCGTCTGTTGATTTCCGGGGAAACCGCCTATGAAATTTATATCCCTCAAACCATGCTCATTTACAAGATGTTCCATGACCGACAGCATAGCCCTGCGGTCGCTTAGTATTACATTTTTATCCGTCGGGTGCAGAGGGTCGTTGACGTTTACGACCGTTATGCCGTGTTCGGCAGCTTTTGCGGAAACGTCGGCGATAACGCTTTCTTCTATCATGGAATCGCCGAGGATAATAATGCCGTCAACGAGCGAATAATTTATAAGATTATATATCTCGACCTCGCCGTGGATTATTTCGGGCGGAAGAGTGCGCTGAGCGTTCAGCTCGGGTCTTCTCATAAGATTTGAAAAAATAAGCAAATTATAATCAAGCTCTTTGCAGCGTTTATATATACCGCTGACAACGCGCGTTTCATATTCACGGTCGTATCCCGTTACGCAAACGGCGACAGTTGTGCGTTTCATATCAGCAATACCTCCCTAAAAGATCTTATATCCAACAAAGCAAAGCCTTGACGATCATCAGCGAGCGGATAATGTCAGAATCTTATGTTGTCTGTCTTCGGACAGATCCATATCTGTCCGAATTTTCTTAATTATATTTTATCATAATTTTTTTTGAAATGCAACATTATTTTATTACAATGTTACAATCCAAATTGCCAAAATGTGAATTTTTTAATAAGATACCATTAATTTTTGCGCTTTATATCAAAAATACGGTTTTTAGTATCATGGAAATCAATTTTTGATTTCCAGAAGTTAGAACGCCGCACTATTACAAGTAATAGCGCTTGCTTTTAAGATGTAAGAGTCTGAACTTCGTTCAGACGATTAGAGGTCTGAGCAAAGCTCAGACGGTGGTGCCTGCGGCGCATATGGTCTGAACCTATGGTTCAGACGTGAAATATTTAGTCCGATTTTCAAACTTTTTTCTTAGTTTTTGTCTCTAAAATCTTGTTTCCGAAAATTCAATTTTTAAAAATTGATTTCCGTGGCGGTGCGGGATAATGTTTTACGCCAAGCGCGGGGTAATTTTTTGCGCCGCGGGCGAGGGGGAAATATCAAAAGACGGGTAAAAAATATTTTCACAAAAAAATCATGATTTTTTAGGTAATAGGTGTTATAATTATAATGGGTATAAATTCGGAAAGGAGTAATAGTTATGGCGGAAGCAAATGCCACAAAGCACGCGCTTGCGAACGCGCTCAAACAGCTTATGGAACGCAGACCTTTTAACAAAATAAGCGTAAGCGATATTTGCGAAGCCTGCGATATGAACCGAAAAAGTTTTTATTATCATTTCCGCGATAAATACGACCTCGTCAACTGGATATTTTATACCGAATTTGTCCACACGCTCAGCTACGGTCCTGACGATAACGGCTGGGTACACCTTGAGGACGTTTCAAGATATTTTTATAACAATAAAAAATTCTATTCAAAGGCGCTCCGCATAGAGGGGCAAAATTCTTTCCGCGATTATTTTCACGATATACTGGAAGCCATACTGCTTGAATATATGAAGATATATCTTCAGGAAAGCGAATCGGGCTTTGCCGCCGAATTTTTTTCGGACGCGATAATCTGCTCGATAGTGCGCTGGCTGACCTCCAAAAACCCCGTCCCGCCCGAGGAATTTACCGAAAGCGTACATAACTGCGTTAAATTTGTAAAGCGGTGATGTCAAAAATATTTTTATCCATGTACACGAACTTATTCTAAAATTAGTTTTTCGTTGGTGTACATGGATATTTTTTTAAGCAGATCAAAGCATATCCTCACCGCCTGAAAGTCTATTTGACATCTCCGGCTTTTTATGCTATAATTAACCGTAGATCATACCCTTTATCTTACTTATTTACGGAGGTCTTAAAAATGGATCATAAACAGGAATTTATTAAATTTATGGAACAAAGCGGAGTGCTGACTTTTGGAGATTTTACTCTTAAAAGCGGCAGAAAAGCGCCTTACTTCATTAATGCGGGCAACTATAAAACGGGCGAACAGCTTGCTAAGCTCGGCGGTTTTTATGCACAGTGCATAGCCGAAAACGGCGTTGAGGGTGATGTGCTTTTCGGTCCTGCTTATAAGGGTATCCCGCTGTCGGTGACTGCCGCCGTTTCGCTTTATACCATGTTCGGAAGAAATACGCAGTATTGCTTTGACCGCAAAGAGGTCAAGGATCACGGCGAGGGCGGCGCGTTTGTCGGAAAACAGCTTAAAGACGGCGACAAGGTCATCATCATAGAGGACGTCATGACGTCCGGCAAGGCTCTGCGCGAGGTACTGCCGAAGCTTAAAAGTGCGGCTGACGTTGAGATAACCGGCATGATAATAACCGTTGACCGCATGGAAAAGGGGCTTGAAAGCGAGCTTTCGGCGGTGCAGGAGGTCTACAGGGATTTCGGCGTTAAGGTCTACCCTATAGTTACCATCGAGGACATTATCGCGGCTATGCAAAACGGCGTTATAGGCGGCGCGGAGCATCTTGACAAAATGCTTGAATACCGCGAGAAGTATGGGGCGGGACTGACGTCTGTTTGAGCTTGAACGTTGGCTCCCCCGCCCTTGAAATTTGCCTGCGGCAAATTTCCCAAACGCCGGCTCGCCCACTTTGGCGAACCTATCGAAAAATGTTCGTACCATTTTTTTGAAAGTATTGACATTTAAAAACAAATAGATTATAATTATGTTATAAATTTTGTAACCCGTAATAATATAAAACACCGCGTAAGCGGAGAAAGAGGGATCATAATGGAACTTATAAAAAATCTTAAAGAAAATCAGTTCGGATCAATGGAGGGCGAGGTATACTTCCCTTGGGAGAAGAAGAATATCACCATCACCTTTCACAAGGACGTACCCATAGAGTATGCGGAAAAAACCGCGCAGGCGCTCAACGACCTTGACGATTCCGTAATGGATAAAGTTGTAAAGGGTCTGTATGCGTATTACCAAGAAGCGATCGAGGATAACCCCGACATAATAGAGGATATAGACATGGATAACGTTGAGGACGAAAATGACATTATCGAGCATATGAGCCTTGAAACGCTGACGGTAACTGTACCCGAAGACGGCGATCCGGACAAAGTCGGTCTGAACCTTGACGGCGCCTGCGACTGGACGGAGGACTGGCTGCAATGTATAATAATAGGCAGCAAGGTAGTTTATCTCGGACCTTTTCGTTTTGAGGATATGTGGTATCCGGATTATTCCGAGTTAGATGATGATGAGAATTATATCGTTGACTAAGGGGCGGGACTGACGTCTGTTTGAGCTTGCACGCTGGCTCCCCCGCCCTTGAAATTCGCCTGCGGCGAATTTCCCAAGCTTCGGTTTGCCCACTTTTGCGAATCCGGTTTAGTAACTGCGTACTATTTTACGTTTTGTGATGAGATATTTTACTAACATCAGAATTTTGCCCTTACCCCCCTCTCCCGTGGGAGAGGGGGCGAGTGCGTCTTCCCAACATAGATAAATAGGAAAAGTATCTTATCACAAAACCGTAAAGCGGTACTCGGTCATAAAAATAGATTCACAAAAGCGGGTGAACCGACACTTGGGGAAATTCGCGGTTTTGCCGTCTGAGCTATGCTCAGACGGCAAAATTGAGGTCATTGACCTCAAAGCGAATTTCGAGGGCGGACGCCGCAACGTAAAAGTCACATCAAAAGGAAGAGTCCGCCCCTGTTACCGAATTGTAATATAATGTAATGCAATTGTTCTTGAAGTAAGGGGAAAATTATGCTAAAATTTAATTGTAGAGCAATAGAAAGACGAATGAAAAAACTAAGTGAAAACTCTTAGCTCGTTTCATCCTCTCCAAAATTTTTACACAAGTCAGAAGGCGATCTCTCCGGGTCGCCTTTTTTCTTTTTTGCAAAGTTTTGCGACAGAAAAACTTTGCAAAAAACTTTTGCAAAAAGTTTTGCGGAAAATCATTTCCGCGGCAAAAAGCTCCCGCTTTTCGGAATTTACAAAATTTTTTCAAAAATGTTCGCTATATACTTGACAAAACGTATAAAATATTGTAAAATAAAAGTATGCATTTATTTTTTTAAATTCTCACGCCGATGTATATTGGTGTTTTTATATATGCTCTCATACTGATGATAAAAAAATATATCTCGGCGTTTTGTTTTATAAAATAAAAATGCTTAGTATCTTTAAAATTTCATATTGGCGAAGTACGCACACGGCATGGCTCAACGTAACCCGAATAATACGATAATGCACGATATTTACCCGCCGCCGCGCCTTTTTTGACATAACAGTGACCCCCCACGGGATAGTTCTGTCAAGTTCGCGTACTTCGTACTTTCTAAGAAGGAGGAAGGCTATAATGAATTTGGGCGTTACTATTGCCCTGTGCGTTATCGCGTTTGTAGCAGGCGGAGCTATCGCCGCTTTTGTGGCTTTCAAACAGGGCGTAAATTATCGCCGCAAAACAGCCGAAGCCGCGATCGGTTCTGCTGAAAAAGAAGCGGAACGCATTGTCGCCGAAGCGGAAAAAAACGCCGAATATCTGAAAAAAGAAAAGCTTGTGGAAGCCAACGATCAGATACACAAGCAGCGTCAGGAAGCGGAAAAGGAAATAAAAGAACGCAGAGGAGAAGTTTCCAGACAGGAAAGAAGGCTTAACCAGAAGGAAGAATCGCTCGACCGTAAAATGACTTCTCTTGAACGCAAGGAGGATTCTCTTCAGGCGAAGCTTAAAAATGCCGACGAAAAGATCGCGGAGGCTGACAGGCTCAAAAACAGTCAGCTTGAAATGCTTGAAAAGATCTCCCGCTTCACCGTAGATCAGGCTAAGGAATACCTGCTCAACAGCCTTGAAGCAGAGCTTACCCACGATAAAGCGGTAAGGATATCCGCCTTTGAAACGCAGATAAAGGACGACTGCGAAAATATCGCAAGACAGTATATCTCTCTTGCCATTGCAAGATGTTCGGCAGATCAGGTGTCGGAAACGGCAGTTTCTGTCGTTACTTTGCCTAATGATGATATGAAAGGACGTATCATAGGCAGAGAGGGAAGAAATATCCGCGCTATTGAAACGCTTACGGGCGTTGATCTTATTATCGACGATACTCCCGAAGCGATAACGATATCCTGTTTCGATCAGGTGCGCAGAGAGATCGCGCGTATCGCTCTTGAAAAGCTTATTTCGGACGGAAGGATACACCCCACAAGGATAGAGGAAATGGTCGATAAGGCAAGACGAGAGGTAGAACACAGGATAAAACAGGAGGGCGAAAGAGCTATCCTTGAAACAAATGTACACGGTATAAATCACGAACTTGTCAAACTTATCGGAAGACTTAAATTCAGGACAAGCTACAGACAAAATGTTCTCAGCCACTCGATAGAGGTCGCGCACCTTGCGGGAATGATGGCGAGCGAACTGGGAGTAGACGCAAACCTTGCAAGAAGAGCGGGTCTGCTTCACGATATAGGAAAAGCGCTCAGCTACGAGATAGAGGGATCTCATGTACAGATAGGCGTTGACGTCTGCAAAAAATATAAGGAATCTCCCGATGTTATACACGCTATAGAGGCTCACCACGGTGATGTGGAGACCCGCACGGTGGTAGCCGCGCTCGTGCAGGCTGCGGACGCTATATCCGCCGCACGTCCGGGAGCAAGAAGCGAAAATTATGAAAATTACATAAAGCGGCTTGAAAAGCTCGAAGAAATATGCACCTCATTTGAGGGCGTTGAAAAATCATACGCTATACAGGCGGGCAGAGAGGTAAGAATAATAATCCAGCCTGAAAAGATCAATGATGAAAAAATGGTGATCGTTGCCCGCGATATAGCTAAAAAGATAGAAAATGAAATGAATTATCCCGGACAGATAAAGATAAATCTTATACGCGAGAGCCGCGTTGTTGAATATGCAAAATAAGCTTTGAGCATCAACATCTAAAGGGGCGGACAGCTGATATACATTGTCCGCTCCTTTTGATCTCAGGAGAGTTTTATAATGAAAAGTAAAAAAGCTACATACAGCAATAAAACAGACCGCCATGCCGCTCATAAGCATTTGTTCGGCAGTTCGGAGGGTTCTGATTTTATAATCAATATGACGGCTGAGGGCGCACAGAAACTCAGCGGACGCTACGCTGTCGCCGCGCTTATAACCATAGCCGTTTCAAGTCTGCCTTATTATATTTCAAAGGCGGTCGAAAGAGGCAATACCTACAATCTGCTGACAACTAAAAACAATTCAACGCTTGCGTTTCTGATAATGACGCTGCTGGTAGCCGCAGGATTTTTAGGCATTTTGGTATTCATGATCTCATGCGTAAAAAAGGAGATCAAGGTCGGCAAAAATCCCGCGCTGCTGCTGCTCCCCGCGATACTGCTCATAGCGCTCATCTCGGCGCTGTGTTCGAGCGATATAGGCACGGCATTTTTCGGTTATCTTGACCGCGCGGAGGGCATTATCACCATAATAGGCTACCTCGGATTTTTTGCGATAGGCATGGCGCTGACATCTGACAAATACCGCAAAAGGGCGGCTGATACCGTTGTTGTGATAGGCTCAGTAAACGGCGTTTTAGGCATATTGCAGAGCATACCTGCGCTTTCAAAATGGATACCGAGTTACTATAATTATCTGTTTATAGATTACATAATGAACCTTGGTAAGGCGGATTATTTTACGCCGTATGCGGGTTATGAGGCGTCCTATGCCGCCGACGGGCTTTGCTGTTCGCCGTTTGCATTGGGTGCGCTGCTTACCATAGCCTGTGCGTTTGCCGCTAACGGAGCGGTCAGGGCGAAAAAGACGCTGCCAAGGCTGCTGTACATTGCCGCCGCAGGTATCATGAGCGCAGCCGCGATACTCACCCAGACTTTCCCCGCCATGCTCGGCGTGGGAACGGCGCTTGTGCTTACCTTCGCTTTTTCAATTGCCAATGGCAAGGACAATGACAAGGACAATGGCAAGGACAATGACAAGGACAATGGCAAGGACGATAACGGCGATACGCAGGATAAACCGCTGACTGCCGCCAAACGCGCAGGCTCTGCCGTTTTGATGCTCGTTATCGCCGGGGCGATATTTGCGGGCGTTTTTGCAACGGGAAACTTCCGTTTCAGGAACGAAAGGATAATGTATACGGACGCTTTTGAGCGTTTGCAGGTGACCTACGGGGCGCATACCCCTCATGAGGACGGCATTTACCCCACCCTGTGGTATGAAGGCTCGCTCATGTTTGAAGATAACCCGCTGCTCGGCGTAGGTCCGGATAACTGGAACGAGATGTACGGCGAAGGCGAAGGAATGGAGATAGACCGCAGCTATAACGAGTATCTCGACACAGCGATAACACGCGGGGCGATCGCCGCACTGCTGCACATCATGCTGCTTGCCGTAACGCTTATCAAAGCGATAAGGATACTCCGCAGCCGCATGGACGACCCTGTTATGCTCGGCGCATTTATCGGCTTTGCCGCCTATTGCGTACAGGCATTTTTCAACATAAGCACAGCTTCCTCAACGCCCTATTTCTACCTTATTATCGGCATGATCTGGAGCTATGAGGCGCTCGGCAAGCTTGTACGGAAAGCTTCGGACAAAAAGAAATGACCGCATATAAAAAAGTGTCTGCGTTGGGCAGACACTTTTTTTATTTATATCTGTGACAGCCAGAGATCCGCTGCCGCGTCGCTCGGCATACGCCAGTCACCGCGCGGTGAAAGGGTGACAGAGCCTATCTTCGCGCCGTCGGGCAGGCAGCTTCGCTTGAATTGCTGAGAGAAAAATCTTCTCACGAAGATCTTGAGCCACTTGGTTATCGTCTGCTCGTCATATTCGCCGTCAAAGGCGTACACCGCCAGACGCTTTATCTTTTTGGGTTCACTGCCGCGCCGCACAAGCTGATAAAGGAAGAAATCGTGCAGCTCGTAAGGTCCGACAAGGTCTTCCGTTTTCTGCGTTATCTGCGTACCGCTTTCGTCGGTCGGCAGCAGTTCGGGCGAAACGGGGGTGTCGAGTATATCCTCCAGTACCTCGCTCAGCGGCTGATAATTGCAGGTATCGGCGTAATATTTAACGATATGCCGAACCAAGGTCTTGGGAACGGAGGCGTTTACGCCGTACATGGACATATGATCGCCGTTGTAGGTCGCCCAGCCGAGCGCAAGTTCCGACAGGTCGCCCGTGCCGATAACAAGCCCGCCGACCTGATTGGCAATATCCATAAGCACCTTTGTGCGCTCACGTGCCTGACCGTTTTCAAACACAACATTATGGTCGTTCACGTCATGCCCTATATCCTCAAAATGCTGCAAAACGCTTTTGGTTATATCCACCTCGCGCAGGCTCACCCCAAGCGCTTGACACAGCTTGTGCGCATTGGAGCGCGTGCGCTTTGTCGTGCCGAAGCAGGGCATTGTCACGGCGCAGATGTCGGTGTGCGGACGTTTGAGCAGATCCATAGCCTCAACGCAGACAAGCAGCGCAAGGGTGGAATCCAGCCCGCCCGAAATGCCTATTACAACGCTTTGGGCGCGGGTGTGGCTTATGCGCTTCATAAGCCCGTGCGACTGCATTTGCAGGATAAGATGACATCTTTCATCACGCTCAGCCGTATCTGACGGCACAAAGGGGGATCTGTCGATATACCTTGTAAGCTGCGTTTGACATTCGCCGAGCGTAAAATGACTTGTAAGAACATCCGTATCATCTATCGGGCGTTTATGCACGGGGTAGGTGTTCATTCTGACGCGCTCATGCGCAAGCAGTTCAACATCTATCTCCGAAACGGTCAGTTCGTTTTCAAAAAGCCTGCTTTGTGCTAAAATTGCCCCGTTTTCGGCGATAATGTTGTGACCCGAAAAGACCATATCCTGCGTTGATTCGCCCTCGCCCGCCGAACAGTAGATATACGCCGCCGCAAGCCGCGCCGACTGGTTGGAAACAAGCTGCCTGCGGTACTGCTCCTTGCCTATCACTTCATTTGACGCCGAAAGATTGCATATAACGCTCGCACCGAATTTTGCCAGACGGTTGGAAACAGGTTCGGGCGACCAGAGATCCTCGCAGATCTCAAAGCCCACGGTCAGACCCTGCATATTTTCACAGGTAAACAGCTGCTGACAGAGAAACGGCTGAAAAAATATCTCATCTTCGCTGACGTTATCCCCATAGCCGTAGCGCGAAATGTCAACGGTCACAGGGTGACTGTTTTCCGTCCACGGCACAAAATGCCGCAGTTCGTAAAATTCGCCGTAATTTGGCAGATGAGTTTTCGGCACAAATCCGAGTATCTCGCCGCGCAGCATGACCGCCGCACAGTTGTAAAGCTTGCCGAGCGCCTTAACGGGCAGACCGACCGCAAACAGCATATCCAGCCGCGCAGTCTGCTTGGCAATGCGGACGCATTCTCTCATAGCCGCGTCTATAAGCGCGTCCTGAAAAAACAAATCCTGACAGGTGTAGCCCGTAATGCACAGTTCGGGGAAAACGCAGAGTTTTACCCCCTCGTCCGCCGCGCGTTCAGCCGCTTGAATTATCCTGTCGGCGTTATAAACGCAGTCGGCGACCCGTATCTGCACGGTGCAGGCGGCAGCCTTTAAAAATCCGTCCTTCATTTTTGCTCACTCCAATTATCCTCTAAAGCGGTTATCATGGCTATCCTGCGTTCGTGACGCTCCTCGTGCGAATAAGGGGTGTTTACAAAAATATCCGCCAGATCGAGCGCCGTACCCTCGCCGACAACTCTCGTTCCGAAACAGAGGATATTCGCATCGTTATGCTCGCGGGTCATTCGCGCGGAAAAGGTGTCCGAACAGCAGGCGGCGCGTATGCCTTTATATTTATTAGCCGCAAGGCTCATGCCTACGCCCGTGCCGCAGATAAGTATGCCGAGTTCCGCCTGACCGCTTTGCACCAGTCGGCAGACTTTTCCCGCCGCGTCGGGATAATCGCATTTTTCGCCGACAGCACAGCCTGTGTCCGTGACCTCGTGACCCTGCGCTTCAAGGTGTTCCTTCACCTTTATTTTCAGCGTGGGGTCGGTATGATCGTTGCCAATTGCTATTTTCATTTATTTTCAACTCCGTTTTCAAATCATAATCTATCCTTTAGTTTATCCGCATGAGTAGGCTGCAAGTACGCCGCGTTAAGCTCGTCCGCGCTCACGGCGCGGGTCGGGTCGGCTTCAAAAGCCATGCACAGTGATGAAGCGCGTTGGGTACGCAGTGCAAACGGCGCACATTTTATATTATCGTTATTTGCAAAAAATTCCGATTTAAAGGCTTCGCAGTTATCGCCGACCAGTATCGCGCTGTCCCCTGCCGCCTGTGCAAGTTCCTGAGCGGGACAAACCCTGTCGGCAAAAATATTCGTCACCCTTTCGCCGTCTGAAAGGTATACACCGCCGTACACAATGCCGCTTCGCGCATTCATCACCGAAACTATCCGTCCTCGGTATGCCGAAACGTTCCACGCAAGCGATTCAAGAGTGGAAATGCCTGCGCATTTTATATCGCCCGCCCCTAAAGCAAGTCCCTTTACGGCGGCTATGCCTATCCGCAGTCCGGTGTAAGACCCCGGACCTTTAGCGCATACAAGGGCGTCCAGCCCGCCTATCGTCAGACCCGATTCGCTCAGCAGCCGCTGAGCCATAGGCAGTATTATCTGAGAATGGGTCATAGCGGTCAGCAGCGTTTGTTCGGCAAGCACCGTCTGACCGTCTGTTACGGCGGCGCAAGCCGTTTTCCCCGAGGTATCTATTGCAAGCAGCTTCAAAAGCGGTCATCTCCGTTCACGGTAATTTCTCTTTCGTTATCGCTTATCCGTTTGATATCTATGCGGATAGTCCCCTGCGGCAGTGCGGCGGCAATGTTCTCGCTCCATTCGACCGCCGTTACTCCGCCGCTTTCAATACATTCGTAAAACCCTGTAAAATCAAGTTCTTCCGCGCTGCTTTCGGGCGGTATGCGGTACATATCGAAATGATAAAGTTTAAGCGTGCCGTCAGAATATTCATTCATAAGCGAAAAGGTGGGCGAACTTACATCATCGCCAAGTCCCATGCCCGCGGCTATGCCGCGCGTCATAGCGGTCTTTCCCGCGCCGAGCCCGCCGCTGAATGCGATAACATCGCCGCTTTTGAGCCTTGCGCCTATCTGTCTGCCAAGCTGTTCGGTCTGCTCGGCAGAATGTGTTATTATCCTCATACTGAAAATTTCTCCGTTATTTTTTGCCAAAATACCAGTCAAGCAGCAGGTCGACCATCATGTTGTAAGAGCGTTTTCCCTCTTCGATACCGTTAAGTTTGAGCGAAGTCTCCATTGCCTTATCGGACACCTCTGCAACGGTATGGCTGTCTATCAGCCCCTTGTCGCTCTCCTGCACCTGCTGCCAATAATCGGAATTGCCGTTCCAGTCCGCGCGTACCTCGTTACAGATCTTGTCATAAAGCCTGTCTGTCGTTTGAGCCGAACAGTTTTGCTCACATTCGCCGAGAACGTATTTGAGCGCACGGATATACCCGCTGTAGCGGTACTCGGCATTATCGCTGATATCGCAGGCAAGAAAGCCTATGAAATTCGCTTCGTCCTCGCGTATAAATCCTTTTGTGTGGGCAAGTTCGTGACAAACGGTGTCGGGCATATTCAGTTCATACATCTGATCGTTGTAGTTTGCCTCCATGGTAAAGGGAAAATATATCCCCATAAGATACTGCTGACTCATAAAATAGGAATTTTTTACCCGCTTGGGAGTGGTGTAATATCCCCCAAGGCGCGGATATTTATCCGAAAGCGCGGTAAGAGATTTTCGCGCGGTCTTGTCAAGGTCGGCGGTAAGCACAAATTTGCCGTCACTGCCGCGCGTCACCTGCAAGGAAAGTTCGTTGGTACGGTCGATAAGAAAATCGGCAAGCTGTTCAAGCTGGGCGGGCGTATACTGCTCATTCGGGTAATCATAAAGCTGTGCAAATGTCGAGGTATGATAAAGCGGAAAACAGTTGAGCGTTTCGGTCAGCAGGATATACACAAATATCCAAGCGTATGTATAGCCGTATATGCGCCGCACTTTACGCCTGCCGTCACGGTTTTTGCGGTTTATTATCATAAGTATTGCAAGCAGTATAAGCGACAGCGGCACGCCGATAAGCGCGATTATGATAAGCACCTCGCCGAGCGAAAAGGGCAGCTTTTCGGTGAGCCGTGCAAACGGTACGGATATTTTTGGAAATATTTTTTCGGCATAAGCGTCAATGAGTTTACGCGCAAAAGGTACTTTATCGCCCAGCCACGCTATGCCCTCCATCAAAACGCAGAATATCGCCAGAGCGATAATTATACGCAGCTGCACCTTACGCTTTCTTGTAGATCTTCTGATATTTGCCGTCCCCTCGCTTTGAGCGTCAAGCAAACCTGTTTGTTCCGCCGACATTTTCACACGCCGCCTTTCATAAATAATATCAATGCTTTTTAAAAGTGTTTAAACGTCATGGTTTGAATGTCCTGATTACTTATGTCGGCTTTCGTATCCGCAGATACCGTATCCGCAAATTTGATAATCTTTTCGGTTTCCTCCCCCCCGCCTGCGGCGGGGGGAGGAAACTAAAGTTTTACGTTTCTTTACCGTCCGCAACGTGAGAATAAACTAAAGTATTACACTTCTTTACCGACTGCGGGGGAGAGGAAATTAAAATACTGCGCTTCTTATCAAATTGATCTCCGTGTACGGTATCGGTTAAAAATTCTCAGAATAAACCGTAGATATTGCCCTCGTTGTCCACGTCAATGGAATAAGCCGCAGGCTTTTTGGGAAGTCCGGGCATGGTCATTATATCGCCGGTATATGCAACTATAAATCCCGCGCCCGACGATAATTTCAGGTCGCGCACCGTTATTTCAAAGCCTTCCGGCTTGCCGAGTTTGTTCGGATCGTCCGAAAGCGAATACTGCGTTTTTGCCACGCAGACGGGCAGATCCGTCTTGCCGAGCGCTTCTATCTCTTTAAGCGCTTTTTCAGCCTGCGCGGTATAGATAACGCCGTCGGCGCGGTATATCTCCCTTGCCAGTATGCCGAGTTTTTCCTTTACGGGCAGGTCAAGCTCATAGATCGGCTTGAATGCGGTCCTGCCGCTGTTTTTCTCGATAGTATCGCATACCTTGTCGGCAAGTTCTCTGCCGCCTTCGCCGCCTTTTGCGAATATCTCGGCGAGCGATACCTCAACGCCCATCTCTTTGCAGAAATTCTTGATGACCTCTATCTCGGCTTCGCTGTCGGTGTGGAAACGGTTTATTGCCACAACAACGGGTACGCCGAATTTGCGCATATTTTCTATATGCGTTTTAAGGTTGACGATACCCTTTTTAAGCGCGTCGGTGTTCTCCTTTTCAAGTTCCGCGCGGGGTACGCCGCCGTTATATTTAAGTGCGCGTATAGTTGCAACTATGACCGTGCAGTCGGGTTTTAATCCCGCGCAGCGGCATTTTATGTCAAAGAATTTTTCCGCGCCGAGGTCTGAACCGAAGCCCGCTTCGGTTATCGTGTAATCGGCAAGTTTCAGCGCGAGTTTTGTGGCGCGTACCGAGTTGCAGCCGTGCGCGATATTGGCAAACGGTCCGCCGTGCATTATCGCGGGGGTATTTTCGAGCGTCTGCACCAGATTGGGTTTAAGCGCGTCTTTGAGCAGAGCCGCCATAGCGCCGCAGCCGCCTATCTGCTCGGCATAAACAGGGTTACCGTCAAGATCATATCCTACAAGTATCCTGCCAAGGCGTGCTTTAAGATCGGCAAGGTCGGAGGCAAGACAAAGTATCGCCATTATCTCGGAAGCTACCGTTATCTGGAAACCGTCCTCGCGCGGTACGCCGTTGACCTTTCCGCCAAGTCCGACTATAACGTTTCTGAGCGCACGGTCGTTCATGTCCATACATCTTTTGAACAGTATCCTGCGCTGGTCGAGCCTGAGCGGGTTGCCCTGCTGCATGGAATTATCTATAAGTGCGCAAAGCAGATTGTTAGCCGCCGTGATAGCGTGCATATCGCCCGTAAAGTGAAGATTTATGTCCTCCATAGGTACGACCTGCGCATAGCCGCCGCCTGCCGCGCCGCCTTTTATTCCGAAAACAGGACCGAGCGAAGGCTCTCTGAGCGCGAGTATCGCGTTCCTGCCCGTTTTAGCCATAGCTTCGGCAAGTCCCACGCTTATGGTCGTCTTGCCCTCGCCCGCGGGGGTAGGATTGATAGCGGTAACAAGGATAAGCTTTCCGTCAGGCTTATCGGCAAGCTTTGTATAAAGCGATTCGGCAAGTTTTGCCTTATAATGACCGTAAGGTTCAAGTTCGTCCTTTGATACTCCGAGCCTTTGGGCTATTTCGTAAATGTCAAGCATTTTCGCCTGCTTGGCGATCTCAATGTCTGTCAGCATAATTATTACGTCCTTTCAAAATCAATTTATATAAAATATAATATATGTCAAGCGTTATTCCTCCGCTTCCTTTTGCTTCATGGCGCGGAGTTTTACAATGCGGTTATCCTGTGCTTTTATAACGAGAAATGTAATATCGTTCCATTTGACGGAGGGGGTCTGCCCTTCTTCGGGGATATAGCCGAGCAGGTCGGTGACGAAGCCGCCTATGGTATCATAATCATGATCTTCGCCAAGCTCGTGACCGAGCAGTTCCATTACCTCATCAGGGTCTGCGCTGCCGAGGATATCGAACGTATTTGGCGTTATCTCCTGAATTTCTTCCGCTTCATTTTCGTCATATTCATCACGGATACTGCCGACTATACATTCAAGCAGATCTTCCATAGTGACAAGCCCCGCCGTGCCGCCGTACTCGTCTATTACGACAGCTATCTGTTTTTTATTTTCGGTAAAATATCTGAAAAGTTCTCCGCACTCTGCCGATTCGGGTACAAATTTCACCTTATGAAGATGATCGCCCGCCGTTTTGCCCGCTGTCGCGGGATCGAGGATAAGCGGCAGCAGGTCTTTTATGTAGATAACGCCGCGTATATCGTCAATGGTATCTTCATACACGGGTATGCGCGATACGCCCGTCTGCACGGAAACTCTTACCGCTTCGGAAACGGGTGCATTTATTTCGACCGCCGCTATATTCGTCCGATGGGTCATAACATCATGAACGGTAAGATCGGAAAATTCAAAAATATTGGAGATCATTTCAGCCTGTTCTTCCTCAATTCCGCCCGATTCATTTGCCGCGTCAAGCAGTTGAAGTATCTCCTCTTCGGTGACCTCCTTATCGTCGGTAGTGCCTGATATTTTTAGCAGCAGCTTAAAAACGGGGACAGCCGCCGCTCGAAGCGGCGCAAACAGAGCAAGATAGACCGTAAAAAGTCCGAGATTCTTCCGCGCAAGATCTTCCGATACCCTGCTGCTCTGTCCGATATGTCTCGGTGCGCTTACCGCGCAGGCGGAAAAGAGCGGACCGTAAACGCCCGCAAGCGCAAGTGCCGCAGCTGCGG
>CANPYF010000043.1 GCA_947587925.1 uncultured Ruminococcus sp. | reverse complement strand
CCGCCGCAAAAATAGCGTTTATAGTTCCGCCCACGGTTATAAAATCAAAATATATCTGATTGCCTATAAGCTCATCAGCCTTTATGTGAACGCTGCCGTTTTCAATTATGTCTGAAGCACCCAGCGCCTTGAACGCTTTCAAATGCTGATCTATCGGGCGGCATCCGAGGTCGCAGCCGCCGGGAAGAGCGACATGAGCCTCATGGAATCTTCCGAGCAGCGCACCGAGAAAATATGATGACGCTCTCATAGCGCGCGCCATTTTATACGGCACTTTGGGTATTATGATAGGCCGGGCGTCTATCTCTATTTTATTTTTATCAAGGATCCTTACCCTTGCCCCCATTGACCGAAGGATCTTTAAGCAAAAAGATATATCGCTTATCTGCGGACAATTTTCAAGCACGCAGACACCATCACAAAGAATAGTAGCCGCAACGATAGCAACGGCGGCATTTTTTGCACCGCTTATCGTAACGTGACCGTTAAGCGGTACTCCTCCGTTTATAAAATACTTTTCCAAAAAGTCACATCCCTTATAGTTTTATCCGCCGTGCGAAAAACTCCCCTTATCAAAACATACCCCGTTCGGCGGTCATATATAACATCGCGCATTCAGCTGCGCCGTATAATTCAAAAATAATTAACAAAAGGAAATTATTTCATATTAAACATAGTTTAAATCTGATGTTATTATTTTAGCACATATTGATAAAAAAATCAAGAGAAAATTGAAAATGCTTTCAAATTTTATCTATATAGTAACTTTTTTGCAAGAAATATAGGGAATTTATTTGTACAGTTGTTACTAAAAAGCAATTATTGTCACTATATTGTAATCAATAAGGGTACAAAAAATCAGACAGCTCGCTCAAAAACCGCTTTTTGTGCAATTTTCACAGTATTTTTCATTTTAAAAAGAGGTTTACGTTTTGTAACCTTTTGCTGTTACCAATATATTGTGTTGAAAAAAGTATAAAATAACTATTTTTTGTGTTTTTTTGATGAACAAAACTTTGTCAAGACCGATAATGTCAGACAAAAGGGTAATTTTTGGGACGACACGCCATTAGAAGTAAGAACGCTGCGCTATTAGAAAAAAAGAACGCTGCGCTTTTAAGATGTCTGAACATAGTTCAGACGGTAGAGGTAAGATGTCTGAGCCTGCGGCGCGGAAATTGATCTAAGTGGTTAAAATCGGCAAAATAGTTGCATTATTCAAATAAATATGTTATAATATTCCTGTATTATTTTTTTACGAAGGGACGGTCATGTAAAATGCGCTCAAGCGGCATACTGTTACACATTTCATCACTGCCGGGAGAATGCGGCATAGGCAAGCTCGGAAAGCAAGCATATGCTTTTGCCGATTTTCTTAAAAAAGCCGGTCAGCATTACTGGCAGATATTGCCTGTATCACCGACAAGCTACGGAGATTCTCCTTATCAGAGTTTTTCTATCCACGCGGGAAACCCTTATTTTATCGACCTTGAAACGCTCGAAAGCGAAGGTCTGCTCCTGCCCGAGGATCACAGGGGCATAGACTGGGGAGAGGACGCAAGCACGATAGATTACGGGCTTATTTACAATAAACTTTTTGACGTGTTAAGAAAGGCGTATGAAAACTATAAGCTTTCCAAAAAACGCGGCTGTGCGAAATTTACCAAGGAAAACCCGTGGGTCGAGGATTACGCGCTGTTTATGTCGCTCAAATTTGCAAACGGCGGCAAGGCATGGTACGAATGGGAAAGACCGCTGAAAATGTTTGAACCGAAAGCGGTCGCAAAGGCGCGTAAATCATATAAAGACGATATAGGTTTCTGGAAATTTTTGCAGTATGAATATTTCAAACAATGGAACGCGCTCAAATCATATGTAAATTCACTGGGGATAGAATTTATCGGTGATATACCGATATATGTTGCCTATGACAGCGTTGAGGTGTGGACTCAGCCCGAACTTTTTTATCTTGACGAGAACAAAGCACCAATTGACGTTGCGGGCTGCCCGCCCGATTATTTTGCAAAAAAAGGACAGCTCTGGGGCAATCCGCTCTATCGCTGGGACGTTATGGAACAGCAGGGCTATCAATGGTGGATAGAACGCCTCAGCGCTGCCGAAAGGACCTATGACGTTGTAAGGATAGACCATTTCCGCGGATTTGAAAGCTACTACACTATACCATACGGAAACGAGGACGCCGTTATCGGCGAGTGGAGAAAAGGTCCGGGAATGAAACTTTTCAAGGCGATAAAATCCGCGCTCGGCGAACAGCGTATTATTGCGGAGGATCTCGGATTTATCACCAAAAATGTCGCCAAGCTGCTCAAAGCGTCGGGCTACCCCGGAATGAAGGTGCTGGAATTTGCTTTTGATCCCAAGGGGGACAGCGTTTATCTCCCGCATAATTTTTCAAGTCCGAATTACGTCTGCTATACGGGTACACACGATAATGAAACCGCCGTCGGCTGGGTGCGTTCGGCAAGCCGTGAGGAACTGAAATTCTGTCGGGATTATCTTAACGTAAAACGCAATAAGGATATACCGTGGGGAATGATACGCGCCGCATGGGCAAGTACCGCCGATACTGCAATAGCGCAGATGCAGGATTTTCTTGAACTCGATTCGACCGCGAGAATGAATATTCCCTCTACGGTCGGCAAAAACTGGAGATGGAGAATGTCGCCCGACGCGCTTACTGACGAACTTGCTCAAAAGATCAGAAATTTAACCAAACTTTACGGGCGCATTATTGAAGAAGAGTAAAGCCGCCGAAGAAAACAAGGGGTGAGATATACTGAAAGGCAAATTGTATGGAATAAGCGTAGGTCCGGGCGACCCCGAACTTATGACGCTCAAAGCGGTCAGGCTGATAGAAAAATGCAGCGTTATTGCAGCTCCGCTTACAGCGGGCAAAAAGCACCTTGCGCTCGACATAGCCTCGCAGGTCTGCGACATGAGCAATAAGCAGATAATGTTTATCGAAAGTCAAATGAATGAGAACCGCGTTCAGCGGCAGTGTGAGCATATGCGTGCAGCGGAAACGATAGCCGATCATCTTGAAAAGGGAGAAAATACCGCGCTGCTGAATATCGGAGATATTTCCGTTTATTCCACCTTTTCATATATCGCCGACAGAATATCCCAAATGGGATATGAATATGAGATGTGCGCGGGAGTAACAAGTTTTTGCGCGGCGGCAGCCGAACTTAAAATACCGCTTGTGCAGGATAAACAGCCGCTTATAGTGATACCGTCAGAACCCGACACGCAAAGCGAAGCGCTTTTGCACACGGCGGGAACTAAAGTGCTGATGAAAAAGGCGAGATCCGCTCTGCGGATATTGAGCGGCACGGATATTTACGCGGCAGAAAACTGCGGACTGAAAAATCAGAAAATTTACACAGGGGCAGACAGCATACCCGATAACTGCGGATATTTTACCGTAATTATTTCAAAACAAAAAAGAGAAGATACATAAGCTATTACAGTAACGGAGGTAAATAATATAATGACACCTGAAATCTTAAAAGAAAAAATCAAAAACGACCTGAAGGCAAAATACAATACCGACGCTGAAAATGCAAAGGCTTTTCAGCTTCACGAAGCGCTTTCGGCGGCTGTTATGGAGGATATTTCCGACAGGTGGCAGTCAAGCATAGACAAGCACTTGTCACAGCGCCGCGCCTGCTATCTTTCAATGGAATTTCTGGTAGGCAGAGCTATTTATAACAACCTGCTTGCGCTCGGACTTACCGAAACGGCTGAAAAAGCCTTTGAAGGACTCGGCAGATCGCTCGGCGAACTTGAACAGATAGAGGACGCCGCGCTCGGAAACGGCGGTCTGGGCAGACTTGCCGCCTGTTTTCTCGATTCTGCCGCCACGCATGATATACCGCTTGACGGCTACGGCATACGCTATAAATACGGTCTGTTCAAACAGCTTATCGTTGACGGTTTTCAAAGAGAAACGGCTGACGACTGGTCGCGATTCGGAGACCCTTGGTCGGTGCGCCGTTCGGAAGAAAGCGTGCTTGTAAAATATTCGGATATGACGGTAAAGGCTGTGCCTTACGATATGCCGATAATCGGATATGATACGCAGAATATCGGTACGCTCAGGCTGTGGCAGGCGGAAGCTGAAACGGAATTTGATTTTGAAAAATTCAACAGAGGAGATTTCGCAGAAGCCTCTTCGGACAAAAACCGTGCCGAAGATATAAGCCGCGTGCTTTATCCGAACGATAATTTTTACGAGGGAAAAATGCTGCGTTTAAGGCAGGAATATTTCTTCTCCGCCGCTTCGCTCGCCGACATTGCCGCAAAGCACAAAGCACGCTTCGGCAGCCTTGAAACGCTGCCTGAAAAGGTGCAGATACAGCTCAACGATACCCACCCTGTTATCTCCATTCCAGAACTTATCAGGATACTTGTAGATGAAGAAGGCTATGACTTTGAAAAGGCTTTTGATATAGCACAAAGAACATTTAACTACACTAATCATACCGTAATGCAGGAAGCGCTTGAAAAGTGGGACTGCTCGCTTGTTGAAAAGCTTTTGCCGAGGATATATGAGATATGCCTGATGATCTCCGAGAGATTCAAAGCGCAGATGTATTCATCAAAGGACGGCTTTGACAGAGAAAAAACAGATAAGCTCGCTATGATCGGCGATAATCAGCTGAGAATGGCAAATATGGCGGTCTATGTTTCCTCGCACACCAACGGCGTAGCCGCGATACACACGGAGATACTTAAATCGGATACGCTTGCCGATTGGTATAAGCTTTATCCCGAACGTTTTCTTAACGAAACTAACGGAATAACCCAGCGCAGGTGGCTGGCGCTGTGCAATAAGGAACTCAGCGGACTGATAACCGAACTGCTCGGCAGCGACAGGTGGATAAAGGATCAGGACGAACTTGCCGGGCTGAAAAAATATGCGGACGACGAGAGCGTGCTGCGCAGATTTATCGAGATAAAAAAGATAAAGAAGCGTCAGCTTGCCGATTATATAAAAATGCGCGACGGCATAGAGATAGACCCGAATACTATATTTGACACGCAGATAAAACGTCTGCATGAATATAAGCGTCAGCTGCTCAACGCGCTTTCTATCCTTTATATTTATTACGGAATAAAGGACGGACAGATAAGTAATTTCACACCGACAACGTTTATCTTCGGCGCAAAGGCTGCTCCGGGCTACCGCAGGGCTAAAGCTGTCATCAAGCTTATAGGAGAAATAGGCAAGCTGGTAAATTCGGATCCGCAGACAAGGGAGCTAATCAAGGTCGTATTTATTTCGGACTATAACGTTTCATATGCCGAAAAACTTGTCGCAGGCTCGGATATTTCAGAGCAGATATCCACCGCGGGTACGGAGGCTTCGGGAACGGGAAATATGAAACTTATGCTCAACGGCACTGTGACGCTCGGCACTTATGACGGGGCTAATATAGAGATAGCTCAGGAAGCGGGCGAGGAAAATAATTATATTTTCGGCGCAAAGGTAGAAGATCTTGAAAAGATCATGCCGACCTACGACCCGCGCAGTATAATAGCTGAGGACAGCAATATACGCAGGGCAATGAACAAACTCATTGACGGACAATTCAGCGACGGAGGAGTACCGTCCGATCAGGAAGGCTCGTTTAAGGAGCTTTACAAGGCTCTGACGGACGGGGCAAGCTGGCACGTTCCCGATCATTATTATGTTGTGGGCGATCTTGACGCTTATGTCAAAGCGAAGCTTAAAGCAAACGCAGATTATAAAGATGAACTTAAATTTGCAAGAAAATGCTGGCTGAATCTTAGCAGCGCAGGAAAATTCTCGTCAGACCGTACCATAAAGGATTACGCGGAAAATATCTGGGGGCTGAAAAATGTCTGAATGCTCCGAGCAGAAAAAACGTATCGTTATAGGAGCGGCGGCGCACGTTGACGCGGGCAAAACAACGCTTTCGGAAGCGCTGCTGCTCAAAGCGGGAGCAATAAGAAAAAGCGGGCAGAGTCGACAACGGCGATTCTGTACTCGATACTCACGAAGCCGAACGGGGGCGAGGGATAACGGTATTCAGTCACCGTGCGGAATTTGAAACGGATAGTTCGATAATAACGCTGATAGATACTCCCGGTCACGTTGATTTTTCCTGCGAAACAGAAAGAGTGCTCAATATCCTCGACCATGCTCTGCTGATAATAAGCGCGTCGGACGGCGTACAAAGTCACACCGTCACGCTGTGGAAGCTGCTGAGAAAACTCGGCATACCGTCAACGATATTTATAAACAAGACCGACCTTGCGACCGCCGATAAGTCAGCCGCTCTGACCGATATCAAAAACAGGCTCAGCGAAGCCTGTGTTGATTTTGATAACATAGGTTCGGAAGAGTTTTTTGAAGAATGTGCAATGCTTGATGATACGGCAGCCGAAGAATATCTGACAGACGGAAAAATAAGCGATAATACGCTTGCAAAGGCTGTAAGCGCGGGAAGGATATTCCCCTGTCTGAGCGGTTCGGCATTAAAAATGCGCGGCGTTGACCGCCTTATTGAATATATCGATAAATATATCCTGCCGCCCGAACGGGCGGATATGTTCGGAGCAAGGATATACAAAATATCCTCGGACGAAAAGAACAGAAAACTTACGCATATGAAAATAACAGGCGGCAGATTGCAGGTCAGGGACAGCATAAGCTATATGGGCAGCGACGGTCGGCTGCATGAGGAAAAGATCTCGGAGATAAGATTTTATACGGGCGAAAAATTCAGGAGCGCCGATACGGCGCAGGCGGGAGATGTCTGCGCGGCTGCGGGACTTACCGCTTCCTATGCGGGAGAGGGATTAGGATATGAAAACGATCCTGCGCCGCCCATGCTCGAGCCTGTTATGAAATATTCCGTTGAGCTGCCGCCCGAAGCGGACATTCACAAAATGTTTGACGCGCTCAGACAGCTTACCCGCTAAGAACCTTCGCTCGACGCAGAACTTGACAGTTCTGTCGGCAAAATAACCGTAAAACTTATGGGCGAAGTGCAGCTTGAAATACTTGCCGATATTATCAAAGAGCGCACGGGTACGGCGGTATCATTCGGGCAAGGCAGCGTTGCTTATAAGGAAACTATCGCAGCGCCTGTCGAGGGCGTAGGGCATTACGAACCGCTGAAGCATTACGCGGAGGTGCATCTTCTGCTCGAACCGCTCGAACGCGGCAGCGGACTTATCTTTGAATGTGACTGCGCAGAGCCGCTCGAGCCTAATTTTCAGCGGCTGGTCATGACGCATTTGAAAGAAAAGACGCATAAAGGGGTGCTGACAGGTTCGCCGATAACGGATATGAGGATAACGCTGCGTTCGGGAAGATCGCATATAAAGCATACCGAGGGCGGCGATTTCAGGCAAGCCGTTTACCGCGCGGTCAGGCAGGGGCTTCGCAGTGCGGAAAGCATACTGTTAGAACCCGTGTACGACATCACTATGATACTTCCGACCGAAAATGCGGGAAGAGCGATAAGCGATATACAGCGTATGAACGGTGAAATGCAGCCGCCCGTGACCGACGGAGAAAACACCGTTATAAAATGCCGCCCTGCCGCAAAAATGAACGGATATCAGCGCGAACTGAGCGCATATACCTCGGGCAAGGGCAGAATGTTTTTAAGCTTCGGCGGATATACGGAATGTGCCGAGCCGCAAAAGATCATAGACGATACAGCATACGACTGTGACGGAGATCTTGAAAATACTGCCGATTCGGTATTTTGCTCACACGGAGCGGGATATAACGTAAGGTGGGACAAGGTAACCGAATATATGCACCTGCCCTCGATATTAAAAAAACGGGAGGATACGCAGGACAGACCGTTTACGGTACGCAAAAGCTTTCAGGCATTGCAGGCGGAGGATAAGGAACTTGAAGAAATATTCGAGCGGACATACGGAGCGCCTAAGAGGGACAGGCGAAAAGCCTTTGAGCCTGTTAAAAAAACTGCCGCGCAGTATAAGTCAAAGCCGTATGTAAGACCCGATAAGGAATATCTTTTAGTGGACGGTTATAACATAATATTTGCATGGGAGGAACTTAAAAAACTTGCCGACCAAAGCATAGACCTTGCGCGGAGCAGACTTATCAATATAATGAGCAGCTATCAGGGATACAAACGCTGTGAATTGATAATAGTGTTTGACGCTTATAAGGTCAGCGGGAGCAGGCGCGAGATCGAGCAGGAGGGTCATGTCAGCGTTATATACACAAAGGAGCATGAAACCGCCGACAGCTATATCGAACGCGCCGCAAGGGGTATTGCAAGAAGTGAAAACGCCCGCGTGCGCGTTGCGACCTCGGACGGTCTGGAGCAGGTGATAATAATGGGCGGCGGCGCACTTCGTATGTCGGCGTCAGAACTGCTTGAAGAAGTAAAGGCTGCCGAAAATTCGGCAGAAAAATATTTGGATAAAAGACGGAGTTGAGATAATGTCTATAATCAAAGCGGCACAGGGAGCGGATAATTTAGACGGCGCGTCGCTGCTTATGCTTTCTCTGAGAACTGCGGTACTGTTCGGCGGCATAGCCTTATTAATAATAGGCATAAGGTGGCTGTGGGAAATAAGACCGATCTTTAAAAGAAAATACAGCAGGATAGTTCCCGCAAAGGTAATAGAGATAATTGAGGAACACCGTTCCGCTACGCTGAACGTTTATATAACGCCGAGATTTGAATTTATAAATGACGAGGGAAAACGCGAGGAATTTATGCCGCCCAAGCCCGTCCACCCGTGCCGGCTCAAATATGAGGACGAGGTAACGCTGTGCATAAGACCCAACAGAAAATTCCGCGCGGTAAGAAACAAGATTAATTTAAAAAAATCATTGATATTCGCAGCGGCAGGACTGCTGCTTATAGCAACTCAGATATTCTGAAACGGCTTTTTTAATGAGGGGAGATAAACGGTATGAACGGTCCTTTAAGCGAGCTTTCAAGCGGTCTCACCGAACAGCAAAAGCTCAAGCGGCGTGCCGAGCTTCACGCTCTTGACGGCTGTGCGGAGGATATGTCAGACGTAAAATTCACGCTTGCTCCTCCCAAAGGGCAGGCTAAGGCGGTCATGACGATATTCGGGGTAATTGCGGGCTTTGCGGCGGTATTTTTTATAAAAAGACTGCCCTCAAAAGCAGTGGGGGCAGGTTCGGGCAAGGCATTGCCGATATTTTTATTTATTGCCGTCATGGCTCTCATAATTTTTATGATGATATTTGCCGACAGCAAAAAAGCGCGGCTGAGCGTTGAGGGGAAAATTATCTATTACAAGAACAAGGCATGGAAAGCGGAAGATATTTCGCATATTGAGATCAACAACTCGCATGAAATAAAGATTTTTTCAAACGGCAGGCTTGTGATAAGAGCCTCGCAGGCGGACGAAAATTCTGAAAAGCTGATAGCATGGGCAAAAAAATGCAGCATTCCGACGCAGGACAAACGCACTCCGTTTGAAGAACTTTACGGCGAACCGCTCGATATTGAAGCGCAAAAGATAGATACTGCCGAGCAGATTATTAAAAAATATCGCTGAAAAGACTAAAATATATAGAAAAGTATTGATTTTTGCGCCAAAAAAAGTTATAATAAAATTGTATTGTATCCGCCGCAGATGACGGAACGATAACATTATTTTTAAGGAGAAATGTTTGCTATGAAAAACACCGCAGCTACGATACTCGGGCAGAAGCAATCGGGTGAAAAAATAACGATGCTTACCGCCTATGACTATTCGACCGCCTGCATTGCGGACAAATGCGGGATAAATTCCATTTTGGTGGGCGATTCGCTCGGAATGGTAATGCTCGGCTATGAAAACACTTTGCCCGTAACTATGGAGGATATGCTTCACCATACCAAAGCGGTATCGCGCGGAGCAAAGAACGCCTTTGTAGTCGCAGATATGCCGTTTATGTCATATCAGACAAGCGTTTATGACGCTGTTGTAAACGCAGGCAGACTTATAAAGGAAGGCGGGGCTAACGCAGTTAAGCTTGAAGGCGGAGCGGAGGTCTGCGCACAGATAAAGGCTATCGTCGATTCGTCCATACCCGTTGTGGGTCATTTGGGACTTACGCCGCAGTCTGTAAACGCTTTCGGAGGATTCAAGGTACAGGGCAAAAACTATGAGCGTGCCAAACAGCTTATAGAAGACGCGCTGAAAATACAGCTTGCAGGCGCTTGTGCGGTCGTACTTGAAGGGATACCCGCCGCGCTTGCGGAAATAATAACAAAAAAACTTACGATACCGACCATAGGCATAGGCGCTGGCGCGGAGTGCGACGGTCAGGTGCTGGTATATCACGATATGCTCGGACTTACGCAGGGACATATCCCGAAATTTGCAAAACGCTTTGCCGACGTCGGCGCACTTATGGAACAGGGAATAAACGCTTATATAGAAGAGGTCAAAAGCGGCAGCTTCCCTGCTTCGGAGCATACCTATAAGGCGGACGAGGAAGTAATTGACAGGATAAAAAAGGAGCTGTAAACAAAATGATAGAAATAGTAAAGACTGTCGCACAAATGCGCAGTATCATAGCAAAATGGCGTGCCGAAGGGGCAAGCATAGGACTTGTGCCGACAATGGGATTTCTGCACGAGGGTCACGCAAGCCTTATAGACGCTTCAAAGGCTCAAAACGACCGCACGGTCGTTTCGGATTTTGTAAATCCCATACAGTTTGCGCCGAATGAAGATCTTGAAAGCTATCCGAGGGATATGGAACATGACGCGGCGCTTGTCGAAGCGCACGGGGGCGATATTATTTTCAATCCCGAACCGGAAGAAATGTACCGCGGCGGTTTTTCGACCTTTGTGGATATGACCGTGCTTACCGAAGAACTGTGCGGACTTAGCAGACCCACTCACTTTCGCGGCGTATGTACGGTAGTGACAAAGCTTTTCAATATAGTAAGACCTGACAGAGCCTATTTCGGAAAAAAAGACGCGCAGCAGCTTGCCGTTATAAAACATATGGTCGATGATCTTGATATGGGTATCGAGATAGTCGGCTGCCCTATCGTCAGAGAAAATGACGGGCTTGCCAAAAGTTCGCGCAACACTTATCTGAACGAATCCGAACGCAAAGCCGCGCTCGTGCTTTCAAAGGCGATAAAACTCGGAAGCGAACTTGTTAAAAACGGCGAAAGAGACTGTGCAAAAATAACGGCGGCTATGAAGGAACTTATTGAGGCTCAGCCGCTTGCGCGAATAGATTATGTCAAAATAGTGAACGCTGCCGATATGCAGCAGATAACGGTGATAGACCGTCCGTCGCTTTGTGCGCTCGCCGTTTATATCGGCAAAACAAGACTTATTGATAATTTCTTTACGCAGGACATTATCGGAGAGGTTTGATAGGCAATGACAATTTCTGTGCTTAAAAGCAAGATACACCGTGCGACAGTCACGCAGGCAGAACTTGACTATATCGGAAGCGTTACCATAGACGAGGATCTTATGGACGCGGCGGGACTGATAGAATATGAACACGTCCATATCGTGAATATAAACAGCGGCAGCCGTATTGAAACATATGTGATAGCGGGTGAGCGCGGCAGCGGCGTTATATGTCTTAACGGCGCGGCGGCAAGGTGCGGTCAGAAGGGCGACCTTGTTATAATAATGTCATACGCGGATATGACGCCCGAAGAGGCTGCGGAAAATTCGCCCAAGGTGGTATTTGTTGACCAAAACAATAAAACGCTGAAAGTGCTGAACGCGGAAAAACACGGTAAAGCGGAGGGGCTGTTATGATACTTGCGGTGGACATAGGCAACTCGAATATTGTGATAGGCTGCTTTGACAAAAGCGAGATACTTTTTGTCGAGCGTCTTTCCACAAACCGCAGTGCGACCTCTCTGGAATATACCGTTATGATAAAAAATATCCTCGAACTTAATTCACTTTCGGCTGAAAGCATAAACGGTGGGATAATCTCCTCGGTCGTGCCGCCGCTTACCGAAACGCTTAAAGAAGCTATGGCGAGAATAGGCTGTGAGCATACGCTCGTAGTCGGTCCGGGGATAAAAACGGGGCTTAAAATACTGCTCGACAATCCTACACAACTCGGAAGCGACAGGGTGGCGGACGCCGTTGCCGCCATAAACTGCTATCAGCCGCCGCTCATACTCATAGATATGGGTACGGCGACGACCATTTCCGTCATAGACCGCGATAAAAATTTTCTCGGCGGAATGATAATACCCGGGCTGCGCGTTTCGCTCGAATCGCTTGAAAGCCGCACATCACAGCTGCCGAGGATAAGCCTGACTCCCCCGCCGCATATTATCGGTACAAACACCATCGACTGCATGAGGAGCGGCATACTTTACCCAAGCGCGGCAGCTTTGGACGGCACTGTGGGGCGCATTGAAAATGAGCTTGGCGAAAAATGCACTATCGTTTCGACAGGCGGACTGGCTTCGACGGTAATACCCTTTTGCAAAAGGGATATAATCATTGACGATACGCTCCTTCTCAAGGGATTAAGAATGATCTATGAAAAAAACCGCAGACGGTAAAAAAGCGGAGTATCTTTAAAAGGATACTCCGCTTTACTGCAAATATAAACTATTATTTTGTGTTTGAAAGATTCCAACGGAAGGTGGATATTCTCTTGGCGCGTGTGTTGTCTATATTCCAGTTGGCAAAGGACGCGTTGGGGTCGAAATAGCGGTAATCGCTCTTGCCCTTGGATTTATTAAAGCTTACTGCCGCAGGCGAACTGCGCTGTATTACCGCGCCTATGCGGTGATGGTCGCGCTCGTAATCGAGTATCTCCTTAGCCGTAGTCTGTCTTGAATCGCAGATGTTGTATACGCCCTCGTATCTTCCCGTAGGACCGTCAACGATACCGCTGATAAAGTCAATGTAATTATACAAACAGCAGAAGGAAAATCCGTATTCGCCCTCTTTAAAGATGTAGGCTACGTCGTCCTTTTTATCGTAGACCCTTTCGCGGAGATTATCCGTAAACTCCGACGTGTATATCGGGGCAAGACGCGCTATGACGGGGATAGTATCGCTTTTTTTGAGCGCCTTCATCAGCATTTTTTCGCTGAGCATTTTCATGTCGACATAGTTTGAACTTCCCTTTTCGGGCGTGGTCTCTCTTATCGGCTCTCTGCCCTTCTGGAGACCATAAACCTGCGTTGTGCTTGTCAGCACGATATTCTTTACGCCGCATTTGTCAGCCGTTTCATACAAAAACTTGTCATAGAGTTTGCTTTTCTTCATCTCGGTATCTGTTATCAGAGGATCGAGATCATTGTCCGCCGTGCAGGCGAGATGAACGATAGTATCTATCTGGTTGCTCTGGATAACGTTTACTATAGTATCCTTATCCGCAACGTCGCACAAAACGAATGTATAGTTCAGGTCGGTACCGATAAATTCATTATTTCTGCCGTCTACGGCAAAAACGCGGTGCTTTTTTCTGAGCATTGTTTCGGTAAGCGCGACACCTATCATGCCGCTTGCTCCGGTGATAAAAACATTTGCCATACCGTTAAACTCCCTCTCTGGTTAGTGCGGACTAACAAACAGCATTGTTTCCGCATTCTAATTGGTTTCATATATATTAATTATATCACACTTTTTTGATTTTGCAAATAGTTTTTTATATTTTTCAATAAAAGTTTTAATTTCTTCATAATTTCACTTGCTTAATTTTGTGAAATGTGATAGAATTATATGTGTAGGGCATTAATGTATACCCGTTTTGTGTGAATATACTGTTAAAACAGTCCAAGTTTTAAACATTTAATGCAGCTGCATACAAATGAGCCTGCTCCCTGCCCTGCCATAAATTTGCATTAAAAATTGCCTGTAAGACAAATCAATAATAAAAAGGAGATAAAAAAATTGCTTTACTCGGATCTGCTGTTCGTTTCGGTGATACTGCCGCTGTCGATCCTTGCGGCAACATTTGACCGGTCGACCGAATATAAAAATCTTATACTTTGCGTAGTATCCCTGCTCTTTCTTTGCTGGGGAAAAGCAGCCCTGTCAGCCTTAGTATTTCTTTCGGTCATAGTCGATTATCTGCTTGCTATCGCTGCGGAAAACTCTCTTAAACGCTCCAAAGCGTCGGCGGCGGTGTTTGCCGCTGTTGATCTGATATGGAACGGCGCATTGTTTGTGCTGCTTGCAAGAAATAACGTTTTTTCCGCAAAAAGCCCGCTTCATCTTTCCGATACGCTCATAATAACGGGGGCTGCGTTTTATACGCTGAAAAATTTTTCGTATGTTTATGACGTTTTCAGCGGACGGATAAAGGCAGAGAGAAATATCTTCTGCCTGCTGACCTACTCTATGGCGTATCCGTTCCTTATCGCGGGTCCCGCGGTGCGCTACGGCGATATAGCCTTACAGATAAAGCAGCGCGAGATAACGGCAGAAAAGCTTGACGCAGGCGCAAAAAGCTTTATAATCGGTCTTGCAAAAACAGTGCTGACCGTTCCGGTGCTTTCAAAACTCAGCGCGGCGGGACTTGGTGTCGATCAGGACTCGGCTGCATTCTTTACAAGCTCTTGGATAGGCATAATCGCCTTTTTCGGCTGCGCCTATTTCACTTTTATGGGACTTTCGGATATGGGCGTGGGTATCGCAAAAATGAACGGATTTGATGTAAACCGCAATTATCTGCCCCTCACCTCAAAGCATATGCTCGGAGGACTGGTAAAAAGCTATAATACGAGCATGGTACGGCTTTTTGAGGATATTCGCGGCGGCTCGCGCTTTGCACCTTTACTTACGGTAATACTCGCCTGTGCGGGCGTTATGTTCTATGCCGACAGCAAAAAGATGCTTGTAATAGGCTTGATGATCGGTATCCTGCTTGCGGTCGAATATGTTTTCGGCTATGAGCGGATAGAGAAGATCACAGCGGTAATAAAATTCCCGCTGCTGTTTATCATTGCAGTGATATTGTTCTCGCCGTTCGCCTTTGACAATATCGGAGAATGGGAGCAGTGGCTGCCGGGACTGTTCAGCCCTCAAAACATTTTTGCCGTAAACAGCAAGGTAAAATATATCATCATCAACAATTGCTGGCTGCTGCTCATCTCGCTGATAAGCGTAACACCTGTCGGAAGAATGATAAGCGGCGGTCTGGATAAATACGGCAGCGGCTCGGCACGCAGATATACGTCTGCCGCGGCGATAAGAACGCTGTGTACGGCACTGCTGCTTGCGGCAAGTCTTATCATGCTTGCCGCCAAGGCTTAAAGGAAAGGAGATGCAGTCAAATGGCTTTTTTCAGTAAAAATAAAAAAACGGATCCACCCGAACAGCGTTTTCTTGAAAGCACCGCAGACGCACCCTTTCCCGAAGATCCGGGCGAGGCTGACGACAAGACGCTGAACGATATTGCCATGCGTGACGCACGCGCTCATTGCAGTGTTACGGAGCTTTTGATATTCGCGGTAATAATACTGTTTTTCGGAACTATGTTCATTGTGCTTTCGGATAAACAGAATTTCAGCGACAAGGAAAAGCTGACAAAGGAAAACTTTCTTTCGGGCGAATATACAGAGCATTTATCGGAGAGATTCAAAGAAAATATCCCTATGCGCGACAGGTTCGGCAATTACGCTCAGATAATAGAATATTCCTTCGGAATAGGCAACGATGTGGATCTCAAGGAGATAAAAAATCCGCGCGACGCGCAGGATCCTTTTGATGTGGACGATGCAGACGACGGATTTATACCCATAGACGATAACGGAGATGTGTTTGACGATAACGGAGATGATGAAGAGGAGCGTCTGCCCGACGATACTCAGGAAGAGACTTCCGACAACGGAAAAAATCGTCCGATAGAGTCTATACTCATTCCGCAGCAGCAGGAGGAAGAAACGTCATCTTCCGAATCGGAGACTGCTTCTGTAACAACGACAAACAACCGCGCACCGGGAGCGACCACGACTACCACCGTACCTCCGCAGACCACTCAGCCGCCGCAGACTACTCCCCCTCAGACTGCCGAAAGCACTGCGGATACTTCGTCAACGACTGCTCAAAGCAGTGCGGAAACCTCCGCAAGCGAACAAGAGCCGGAGCTTCCGACCGAAAGCGAAAATGACGGATAACGCTTATATGACGGCTGATAGATTCAGATACTCGGACAGCAATAAACGGTATCATACCTATGACTATTATCTTAAACATAGATTCGGCAAAAAGGTGTACCGCGCGGCGGTCGACATTGGGGCAGGCTGTCCCAACCGTGACGGAACGCTCTGCCGCGGCGGCTGTATCTTCTGC
>CANPYF010000042.1 GCA_947587925.1 uncultured Ruminococcus sp. | reverse complement strand
GCGGCAGAGGGCGAGGGCGAAGGACCGAAAGACATTTCCGAAATGCCCGGCACTCTTAAAAATCTCGAGACCGCTTCTCTGAAATTCACCACCGATATGGACGTAAGCGAATTCTTCGGACCTTTTGCAGAAAAGGATTATACAAACGATGAATCGCAGGTCGAATTTGGCGTTGAAGAGGTAGAGGGCGTTCCCATGCTCCGCGTTCAGGTGCTTGACAAGAATGATGCAGGCACTAACTACAAGATCCCGAAGGTACAGTTCGATATGAGCAAGCTTTTCGCAGGACAGACTGACAAGCTTGCCGACATCATGACCGTTGATATCGAGTTCATGACCAAGGCTGAGGGTATGTTCACCGCAGAGGACGGCACAGAATCTCTCGTTCCCGGCAACTTCATGGGTTCTATCGCCACTAAGGTCGGCGCAGACAACACATGGAAGGAAGTAAACTCCGACATAAGCGAGGGCGAATGGACTTCCGAGTGGGCTACATATGTTGAAACAGGACGTGTAGGCATAATGGGACCGTTCGAGGCTATCGAAGATCCTCAGTACCTCTGCTTCATGAGATGGGGCATTCCCAACCAGGCTGACTTCTATATCGTTGACATTACATTCTATGATGCAGACGGAAACGTTATTCCCTGCTCTATCGGTGCAGAATAATTAATTGCATAAAACTTGGGGCGCACGCTGAAAAAAAGCGTGCGCTTTTTTTGCTGCAATGATCTTGGGCGGCAACTTCACCGCAGGTGCGGGACAAAATAGGGGTAAAAATAAATATTTTTGCTTTCACCCCCCGACTTCCGCAAAAAATTAATATAATCTTATTGACTTTACACAAAATATATAGTATAATAAAATATATTTCTATGGAAAAGAGATGATACCCGATCATGGTGATGAAGAAGGAAAAGGCAGAGCAGATCAAACGATCTATATTCGGAAGCGCATGGGATAAGCTTGTCGCCGCAGTTGACGATATAGGCGGCTTTGTCGTATTTCATGATACGCGCGAGATCGCCGCAGATGAAAACACCGTTTCGATACTCGGCGAGGGCAATTGCGCCGATTATGAAAGATTTACCCTGCTTCTCGATAATATGGATAAATTTTCGGTCGGCGGAACGTCGCTGAGATTTATATATGCGGATACCTCGCAGTTTGAAAACGTTACGGCGGGAATAGTTGCGGTCGAACAGACCGATTATAATTCACAGCTTGCGGAATTTTTTGAATTCAGCACCAAAGCGGAGCTTATACAAATGCTCAACGCCGAAACGGACGGCTCGCGCTCCGCGCTTACTCTCGTTCAGATAGCCGAAGGCGGCAAGGGCGGCTCGTTCTCCGTCTACGGCGTATTCAGTGCGCTTACGGCGCTCAAAGCTATGCTCCCTCCGCAAACGCTCATCTGCTCGCATTATAAACACCAGTTCTGGGTATATGTCCCCGATACCGACATTGCGCCGCAGCAGCTTGGTGAACAAATGGCAGAATGTGTAAAAAAATGCGAGATAACGGACGAGTTCGGCGCAATGTTAAGTCAGGCGCACCGCTTGAAGGCAACGATAGGCATAAGCCTGCACGGCTCGTCGGACGACGGCTCTTCGGCAAGACGTATGCACGACGCAAGCTTTGCGCTTTATGAAGCGGCATCAAAAAGAAGCGGCGTATGCGTATTCTCGTTTGAAAGCTATGAGCAGCAGAAGAACGATTATCACAGCGTTCTCCGCTTTATGAGACTGATAGAGCAGAACCTGTTCATCTACCATTTTCAGCCGATAGTCAGCGCACAGGACGGCGAGATAGTCGCTTACGAAGCGCTGATGAGAACGGACAGCTCGATAGGTCTCGGTCCGCTTGAAATACTCGATATAGCCCAAAAGCAGGACAGGCTTTACGATATAGAGGTCGCAACGCTGAATAACACGCTCAGCGTGCTGAGTGAAAATCAGGCAATGTTCCAGAACAGAAAGCTTTTTGTAAACGCGATACCCTCGCAGATACTTAACGAGGAAGACTATGACGCCCTTGCCGCCAAATACGGCGAACTGCTCGAAAAGGTGGTAATAGAACTTACCGAACAGACGGAGATCTCTGACGAAAAGCTTGAATACATACACGCCCGTCTGAAAAAAGCGAAAATGCAGCTTGCCATTGACGATTACGGCACGGGTTATTCCAATACTTCAAATCTGTTAAGATACAATCCCGATATCGTAAAGATAGACCGTTCGCTGATAGCTGATATTGATAAAAATGAAAAGACGCGCGGGATAGTTTCGGGCATAATCGACTTTCTCCACGCAAGCGGTTATATCGCTCTCGGCGAAGGCGTTGAAACGGTCGGAGAACTCCAGACGCTCATAAATATGAGCATAGACCTCTTGCAGGGCTATTACATCTCCCGCCCCAAGCCCGTACTGCTCGACAGCATATCAAAAAGCGTATGTGATGAAATAAAGCGTTTTACGCTTGAAGCAAGCGGACAGATACAAAAGATATACCGCACTTCCGACGGGGAGACGATCGACCTGAGCAAGCTTGCGCTCGAAAAATATACGGACGTATTCATAGATTCGGGCAAGGTCACGCTGACGGGCGATAAGGATATCCCCGCGCATATCTCACTTACCGTAAAGGACGAAGCTGACGTTGAGATAATAATGCGCAATGTGAATATCAGTGTTGAAGCGGCAAGAGAATCTATGCGCCTTGGCAGTTCGAGCAGGGCGGTCATAGTGCTTGACGGCGATAACACGATAGGCAAACTGGGAATATTCGTTCCGCGCACGGCTGATCTGCGGCTTACCGGTTCGGGCAATCTTTCGATAATCTCCGAGGAGGAGGACTGCTACGCTATAGGCTGCGGCTCGGAACTCAGCTGCGGAAATATAAAGATAGACATGAGCGGCAGGCTGGACATAACCGCGAACGGTGATAAGTGCATAGCCATAGGCGGCGGCAGAAATGACGAGAACAATTCGATAACCATACTCGGCGGTGCGCTCAACATAACCTGCACGGGCGGCAGCTGTGTAGGCATAGGCTGCATTTCGGGCAATGCGAACGTAAGGATAAGCGACTGCGGCATCAATGCCAAGATACTTGCAGCCACCTCGGTCGGAATAGGCTCGGCATACGGCGATATAGATATAGATATAAGCAATTTCAGTATAGATTATTCCTCGTCTGGCAACAAGCTCTGCTCGATAGGTTCGCTCGAAGGCGCGGGCGGCAGTGTGAAGATCTCAAAGGGTCAGTATAACTGCAAGATGAACGGAAAGGATATAATCTGTATCGGAACGAACGGCGGCACAGCCGGGTTTGAACTGCTCCATTCGATGATGAAGCTTTATGCCGAGGGCAGCGCGGTATGCGGAATAGGCGACCGCAGCGGCAGCGGAGATATTTCGGTGGTAGAAAGCGAAATGCAGATAACCCTGTGTACCGGCAACGGCTTTGCACTGGGCAGCGGCAGCGGCAAACTGAATGTCGAAGGCGGCAAAAAAATAATAAAGGTAAACGAGTGATGTATCAAGGCAATAAAGATTTTAACGGAGGATGTGACAAAAATGCTTGAAAGCAAACCCGATGGACGCAGGCGTATAAAAATAGGCCTGCTGGTAAGTCACCTTGAAGAGGATTTTGACGATTCTGTCTGCGAGGGCGCAATGCTTGCCGCGGAACAGGCGGACGCAAACCTTGTTATTTTTCCGGGCAGATATATAGACGGCGTTTACGCCGATAAGCTCCGCACCGAGTATGAATATCAGTACAATACGTTATTCCAAATGGCGTGCGACAATAAATTTGACGTACTGCTCATATTGATAGGCACTATAGGCAGTCACCTCGATAAGGATAAGAAAAAGAAATTTCTGGATAAATTCAAAGTACCCGTGATAACCATAACCGCCAAGGTCGGCGATTATCCGTGTATAACCATTGATAACAAAACAGGTATGCAGCAGGTGATAAGACACCTTATAGACGTTCACGGCTGCCGCAGGATAGGATTTATGAGCGGGCCCAAGACCAGCGAGGACGCTATCGAGCGTCTTGACGTGTATAAGGAAACTATTGCCGAATACGGCATAGAATATGACGAAAACAGAGTTGAATACGGCAACTTTTCAAAATATGTCGGCGACAAGGTTGACGCTCTGTTAGAACGCTGTCCCGACCTTGAAGCGATAGTTTTCGCCAACGACCAGATGGCTCTTGCGGGCTATGCGGCTATGGAGGCACGCGGCATACGCCCCGGCAAGGATATATATGTCACAGGCTTTGACAACGACCCCGTGGCGGAGGAACTTACGCCGCACCTTACGACCGTCAAGGCAGACCCTTCCGTGCTCGGATATAACGCGGTCATAGAAGCCGTCAACTATGTCAACAACGGCACTATGGAAAAGGACAACATACCCTCTTCAATGATATGCCGCAACAGCTGCGGCTGTACCGGCAACCCGAGGTTAAAAACGCTTTCGTTCAGGAACATAGCGGACGACCCGGTGCGCTTTGCGCATGAAACGTCTGATTTTCTTATGGATAAATACAAATCGTCAGACGCGGCAAAGCGGCTGCGTGATGAATTTGCGGGATTCATAATGAAGATAAACGAATACTGCACAAAGGGCAGCGCAACGGACAGCTCGCTGCGCGAGGAGATACTCGAACGTGCGGACAGCCTTGCAAACGGCGAACTTTTCAAGTTTATCGTTATGGATAATCTTTATGCCGTTATCGAATTTGTGCATCAGTTCTATTCCTCGCGGCTGGAGGAATTTGACGAGCTTATGGCGATGAACCAGCTTTTTATACAGATATACAAGATAATCGCCGAGCGCAATGCGGCATTCTGCAAGGATAAGCTTGACGACAACCATTTTCTCACATGGCAGACCAACTCGATAACGCGGGATATGCTCGTGTTTGAAGCCTATGACGACCGCGCATACCAGACGGTGGTGGATAAACTCACAAGGCTGCACATGAATTCGAGTTATCTGTTTTCCTACGAACCCGCGATAATCAACGACAAGGACGAGGAGTGGAAAACTCCCGAATATGTAAAACTCAAAGCGTATCACAACGGCGCGGAAGCCATACAGCTGCCGCCCGATGAGCAGAACATACGCGGCGACAAGCTGTTTGACAATCCCTATCTGCCGAGCGACAGGCGCTATTCGCTCGTTGTATCGCCGCTGTTTTCAAATGAGGAGCATTACGGTATACTTTTATGCGAAATGGAGCATGAGTATTTCCACTATATCCAGTCGGTAACGGTACAGCTATGCGCCGCATTGAAGATAATAACGCTCATGAAGCAGCAGGCGAAGATACGCCGCCAGTTACAGCAGAGCCTTATAGAGATAAAGGAAAACAACCAGATACTCAGCGATCTTTCCAAGCAGGACGAACTTACAGGCTGTTACAACAGGCGCGGCTTCTTTGAAGAAGTGCGTAAGGTACTGCGCCGAAAGGCTGAGGAGGACTACGGCAGCGGTGCGATAATGGTATTTGCCGACCTTGACAGTCTGAAGACCATAAACGACTGTTACGGTCACGAGGAGGGCGATTTTGCTATCAGATCGTCCGCCGAGATACTCAAAAGCGCCTTTGGCAGTGATGAGATACTCGGAAGGATAGGCGGCGACGAATTTGTCGTATGTGCATTTTTATCCGAGCAGTTATCAATACCGCAGCTGCGGGCGCACATAGAGGAGTTATCGGTGGAATACAACCGCGAACACGCCGCCGACAAGCCGTATATCGTACACATAAGCGTAGGAGTATACCCGTTCAGCTGCACGGACTCGGTCGAAATAGGCGAACTGCTCAGCCATGCGGACACCCTGCTTTACGAGCAGAAGAAGCTGAAAAAGCCTATTATCAAGGCGGAGAGACCCGACTGGCAGTAAAAAGGTGGTCGCTTCGCGACGATTTAAATACCACCCCAAACCCCTCCTTTCAGGAGGGGCTTCTCCTATCCCCAGAAAATATCGGCAAAGCCGATTTTTCCACCCCCTTTCCCTCAAGGGAAGGGGGCTATTGACAAACGAGGATATTTATGATATATTTATAATAGATAATTATGTGTATATAACTCTCTTCTTTCGGTAAGAATATATTAAAGAAAATGTATTACCCATTTTACCGAAAGGAAAATCAAAATGTCAAAAAAGAAAAAAAGTTCAGGTAAAAAAACCGCTTATGCTCCGCATTGCTTTTGTCCCTCTTTCAGTGCTCAGGCGTATACGCCTGTCGAGATACCCTCGCATGACCCGTCTTACCCCGAGGGCAGGAATGATGATACCCCGCAGGGCAGGAACGTTGTTGACGATAACGGCGCTTGCGTTAAGGAATACGGTATCGCGGCGGCGGGCGGCGGTAAGCACAATATTTATTGTCTGAATATTATCGGGCAGATAGAGGGTCATTATACTCTTCCGCCTGACGCAAAAACTACTAAATATGAGCATATTATCCCTTCGCTCGTTGCCGTTGAGCAGGACGAGAACGCCGAAGGGCTTATCATTTTACTAAATACCGTCGGCGGTGATGTCGAAGCGGGACTTGCCATAGCGGAGCTTGTCGCGGGCATGAAGACCCCTACCGCTTCGATAGTTTTAGGCGGCGGTCACTCGATAGGCGTACCGCTCGCGGTCTGCGCTAAACGCACCTTTATCGTGCCGAGCGCAACTATGACCATACACCCTGTCCGCATGAACGGTCCTATAGTCGGCGTTCCGCAGACTATCTCTTATTTTATGAAAATGCAGGACAGGATAATCAGATTCATTACCGATAATTCAAAAATAACCGAAAAAAAGCTGCGCGAGCTGCTTATGGCAACGGGCGAGATCGTAATGGATATAGGTACGGTCGTTGACGGAAAACAGGCGGTCGAAGCGGGGCTTATAGATGCTATCGGCGGACTTTCCGACGCCGTGCAGTGGCTTTATTCCGAAATAGAACGCGGCGATAAGGATAGACCAACCCCCGCGTAGGTTCTGACGTGTTATCTTAAACAAAATGAAGGTGAACAAAAATTGGCTGAAACGAAAAAAAATACAAACCGTAACGGCGGAGCAGGGAAGTCCTCATCAGGCAAGCCCGCCGCCGCCGCAGCAGGCAAGCCTGCTGCCAACAAAAAGTCCTCGTCAAATAACGCTAAGCAAAATAAACAGTCAAGCGAGAGCCGCCGTTTCTGGTCGCTTATATTGTTCTTCTTCGGCATATTTGAAATAATAATCACCTTCGTTGAGGGCGACGGTCTGTGGGATATTTTGTTCGAGCTCAACCGCGGTATGTTCGGTGCGGCGGTCTTTGTGTTCGGCATTTTCATAATCTACCTTGCGCTGACCATCTCCTCAGAAAAATCACGGAGCGCGGTCATAGCGCGTGCATTGCAGGGTACGGCTATGATATTCCTGCTAAGCGGCGCGTGCGCAGATATTCTTCGGCAGAAAAATAGAAGGCGCAAGCCTTCTGCTGAAGCTGCGCGGACTTTACATAGACGGCACTACCCTCCACGGCGGCGGACTTGCCGGCGTGCCGTTCGGCTGGGGACTGCTGAAACTTTTCGGCAAAACGGGCGCGTCTATCGTGATAGTAATGCTGATAATACTTTTTGCACTGCTGCTTTCAAATGTCACGCTCCCGCAGCTTATTTCGTTTATCACCCGTCCGTTTATCGGAGGGGCAAGAGCTATTTCCGAGGATATGGCAGAACGCGAGGCGGCAGCCGCCGAACGTTACGAACAGCAGGCGGTAACAGCCGAATTGGTCGAAGACGAGCCGCAGCCCGTCCGCCGTACCCGCAAAAAGCGCAGAGTGGATATTGCCAGGATACATAAAATGCAGCTTGAAAAGATAAGGCGCGAGGAAGAACAAGCCGCGCTGCGCAGTGACGCGTTTTCAAATGATGATACCGCACCGTCTGAAAATGCGGAGCGGACTGACCAAGGTCAGTCCGAACAGCCCTCGGAGGAAATATCCAAAAACGATAAGAAAACGCGGTCAAAACAAATTGCGGAGGAAAAGCAAAAGCTTGCCGACCAAATTACTCTCAACGAGATGATAAAAAAGGCTTCCGCAGAGCCGCGCCGTCAGCGCCAGAGGGATATTTATATCGAGCCGAACGGTCAGACCACGCTTTTGAATAAGGAGGATTCCGAAAAGATAAACGGTTACGTTTACCCGCCTGTAGCTCTGCTTAAAGAAAGCGTAAGGAAAAGTTCCGAAGAGGAGATACAGCGCGAGATACAGGATAAATCCGCAAAACTGGTCGAAACGCTTGAGACTTTCGGCGTAAAAACGCGGATAATCGGCATACACCGAGGTCCTGCCGTAACAAGATATGAGTTACAGCCCGCCGCTGGCGTAAAGGTAAAACAGGTGACGAGCCTTGCGGACGACATCGCGCTAAACCTTGCCGCCGACAGCGTGCGTATAGAAGCACCTATCCCCGGCAAGCCTGCCATAGGCATAGAGATACCCAATATCCACCGCGACAGCGTATCCATGCGCGAACTTATCGACAGCGAGGACTACAGACGCGCCAAGGGCAAGCTGTCCTTTGCGGTCGGCAAGGATATAGAGGGCAATATCGTTATAGGAAATATCGCGAATATGCCGCATATGCTCATAGCGGGAACTACCGGTTCGGGCAAGTCGGTATTTACCAACTCGATAATTTTAAATATACTTTTCCACGCCTCGCCCGATGAGGTAAAGCTTATCCTGATAGACCCCAAAAAGGTCGAATTTCCTATGTACAACGGCATACCGCATCTGCTGATACCCGTTGTCACAGAGCCGCTCAAAGCCGCAGGCGCACTCGGCTGGGCGGTCAACGAGATGATGAAGAGATACAAGCTGTTTGAAGCCAACGGCACTAAAAATCTTGAAGATTACAATGAAATGGTAGATGAAATGCTTGAAAACGACCCCGAGTGCGAACGCACGCGCCTTCCGCAGATAGTTATAGTGGTGGACGAATTTGCCGACCTTATGCTTGCCGCAAAAAACGAAGTGGAAGAATCGGTAATGCGCTTGGCGCAGCTTGCCCGTGCGGCGGGTATGCATATGCTTATCGCAACGCAGTCACCGCGTGTTGACGTACTCACGGGTCTGATAAAAGCTAATATCCCGTCAAGAACTGCGCTGATGGTCTCCAACAATACCGATTCGCGCGTAATACTTGACGAGGTTGGCGCGGAAAAACTGCTCGGCAAGGGCGATATGCTCTATAAGCCGGTAGGCTATCCCAAGCCTATGAGAATACAAAGCGGTTTCGCTTCGACCGCCGAGATACGCGAGGTAGTCAGCTTTTTGAAGAATGAACACGGTTCGGATTACGACCAGGAGATAATCCACGAGGTGGAGCAGAATATGCCCAAGCCGAAAAATGATGACGACGCGGACATATCTATCAACCCCGACGACGATCTTGTAAATCAGGCGATAACGATAATAGTCGAAACGGGCAACGCGTCTACCGCGTTTTTGCAGCGTAAACTAAAACTCGGCTTTCCGCGTGCCGCAAGGATAATGGACGACATAGAAGCTATGGGTATAATCGGTCCGCAGGAGGGCGCAAAACCCCGCAGGATAAATATAACAAAAGAAGAATGGTATGAACGTAGCGGCAGAAGCTGACCGCGCTTCTAACTTCTAATTTCTAACTTCTAAAAGGGGCTTATTCAAATGGCGAGAAAAAATAACGCGGCAGTCGGGTATATTGTCGGTACGCTTTGCGTTATAGCCGCGGCTGTGTCGGCGGTCATGTTCAAAAACAGCGGCGGCGTACCCTTTAAAGCCGACAAAAAAAGCGTTAAGCAAGCCGATATTGACAAGGCGGATACATATGTGGAATTTATTGATGTGGGGCAGGGCGACTGCACGCTCGTTTGTTCGCAGGGCAAATTCATGCTGATAGATACGGGCGAACGCGACAGCGATGACAAGGTCGTAGATCTGCTTAAAGAAAAGGGCGTAGAGCGGCTGGAATATATGATGCTGACTCACCCTCATTCCGACCATATGGGCGAAGCGGCTGATATAGCGCAGAATTTTGAGATAGGCAGTATAATAATGCCGATAGTTCCCGAGGATATCACGCCTACTTCTCAGGTGTATGAAAAGCTGCTCGACGCCGTTGAGGAATATGACATTCCGTTTGAAGCCGCGTCAGACAGCGAGTATACGCTCGGCGAATGTGAGATAGCAACATATGCTCCGCATGAGGACTATACGGGACTTAACAATTATTCAATGTTAATAAAGCTGCGCCACGGCGAAAACAGCTTTCTGATAACGGGCGACTGCGAAAAGGAAGAGGAAAAAGAGTATCTGCAAAGGCGGATAGATATTTCCGCAGATGTGCTCAAAGCCGCACACCACGGCAGCTCCACTTCCTCGACGTCGGAGTGGCTCGCCGAGGTACTGCCGCAGTTTACGGTCATATCCTGCGGAGCGGATAACAAATACGGTCACCCCGACGACGAGACCTACAGCAGGATATGCAAATATTCCCCGAAGGTATATGTCACCGCCGAGGACGGCAGCGTTATATTTTATTCGGACGGAAACGGGCTGACAGTTAAAACAGAAAAGGGCTGAAATTTTCATGGATGATTTTTATTCCGCAGACAGGATAGAAAACGGCTTTGCCGTGCTTGTAAACGGCGAGGAAACCGTAGACGTCCCGCTTGCAGAACTTGAAGGCGAGGTAAGCGAGGGCGATATGTTTGTCAAAAACGCCTTGGGGCGTTTTGTGCGCGACAACAGCGAACAGGCAATGCGCAGAAAAAAGCTTGCCGAGCGGACAAGAAGGCTTATGGGACGCAAGGGTGATGAAAAAAATGGATAACGATCTTTTTACCGTCATAAGCGAGCAGATGAAGGGCTTTTCAAAGGGTCACAGGTCGATAGCTTCGTATATTCTGACGCATTACGACAAGGCGGCGTTCATGACCGCGCAAAAACTCGGTCAGACGGTCGGGGTAAGCGAATCGACCGTGGTAAGGTTCGCGTCAATGCTCGGCTTTGAGGGTTACAGGCTGACCGCCGTACAGAGGATAGAGGTCACAAACGACCGCCTGAGCGGCGGAGATATCCTCGAACAGGTGCTTACGCGAGATATCGAAAAGATAAGGCTGACGCTCGAGGAGACCTCAAAGCAGGCTTTTATCGGCGCTGTCGGCGCGATAACGAGCTGTTCGACCGTGTATATCCTGGGCGCAAGGAGCGCGGAGCCGCTGGCAAAATTTCTCAATTATTATTTTTCGCTTATGCTGCCGCACGTCAGACAGATACGCAACACCACGACAAGCGAGCTTTTTGAACAGCTGCTGCGCATAGGCGAAAATGACGTTATAATAGGCATATCCTTCCCGCGTTATTCGCGCCAGACGGTGCAGATGCTGGAATTTGCCAAAAGCCGCAGCGCTCATGTTATCGCGCTGACAGACTCCTCCGCTTCGCCGCTTGCGCCCTTTGCGGACGATCTGCTTATCGCACGCAGCGATATGAATTCCTTTGCCGATTCGCTTGTCGCGCCTATGAGCCTGATAAACGCCCTGATAGCTGCGGTATCCATCAGCAACGCCGCCAGCGTCCGCGACAGCCTTGAAAGGCTCGAACGCATATGGGACGAGTACGAAGTGTACAGTTCGACCGCTCCTTCGGAAGCCGCCGAACCCAAATAATAACGGTAATTAAACCATAAATATTTATCAGGAAAGAAGGATACAAGATGTCCGATGTAATGACGATACTTGCCAACGATTTGGGTATGCAGAATGTTTACACGCCGCTTACCATGGATAAGCACCTGCTGTTCTGCTTTATGGCAACGGTCATATATCTTGTTCAATTTTACAGAAAAGGTTCATGGCATTATCTGATAATAATGGCTGCCGTAGACCTTACGTTCCTCCCGCAGACCTCGCTGAGTTCTTCGCGTTCGGCGATAAACGCGCTCGGCGTTGTCGAAGTGCTGCTGCTTATCACGGCTTTTGTCTTTTATCTGAAAGCCTCCAAGCAGGAAAAGGCGGCTCAGAAAGCCGCCGCGCAGGACGGAGATGCCGGCGGAGATGATGATGAAGCCGAGCAGCGCCAAAGGCTTGCGCAGAAGATAAAAGAGACTAAGGATAAGAAATTTATAGAAAATGCTTTTGAGGACGATGACGAATGAATAAAACGCCTGAAATAGTTATCCTTGACGCCGAAACGGTAACGCGGGGCGATGTATCGCTCGAACAGATAACCTCGCTCGGCAGCGCGAGGGTATACGGGTATACCCCCAACGACAAAATAGCCGAGATAATCGGCGGCGCAGACGCCGTTATCTGCAACAAATGCCTTATCACCGACGAGGTGTTTGAAGCCTGCCCCAACCTTAAATATGTCGGATTGTTTGCGACAGGCTACAATAATGTCGATATCGCTTCGGCAAGCAGGCACGGCGCGGCGGTCTGCAACGTACCCGGTTATTCCACCGATTCGGTAGCGCAGCATACCTTCGCTTTTATTCTTCATCATTACAGCAAGATAGCCGAATATGCCGACACGGTCGCGGCGGGCGATTGGGTAAATTACAAGCTGTTTTCCTATTTTTACATACCGACAACGGAAATAGCGGGGCTTACGCTCGGCGTTATCGGCTATGGGGAGATAGGCAGAAAGACCGCGCGGATAGCGCGCGCGTTTGGAATGGATACGGTCACATACACGCGTTCTCCGCATAAGGTGGACGACGGTACGCCCGTGCTTTCGCTTGAAGAACTGCTTGCCGTTTCCGATGTGGTATCGCTGCATTGTCCGCTTACGGCGGATAACGAAAAAATGATAAACGCGCAGACCCTTTCGCTTATGAAGCCTTCGGCTTTGCTGATAAACACCGCCCGCGGCGGTCTTGTTGACGAGTACGCGCTGGCAGAGGCGTTAAACAGCGGAAAAATATCCGCCGCCTGCATAGACGTTCTCACCCATGAGCCTATGCAGGAGGACTGCCCGCTGCGCACGGCAAAAAACTGTACCATCACGCCGCATATCGCATGGGCGCCGATAGAGACCAGAAAGCGGCTGCTTAACGAGGTCGCGCTCGACCTTAAAGCATGGCTTGACGGTACGCCGAGGAATCAAGTCAACCGTTATTCAAGAGCTAATGCTCTTGGATCACCGTAATTCAAGAACTAATGTTCTTGAATCACTTGAAAGGAAGAATAGCAGATAATGTACACAAAAAGGCGCGTGGTAGTCAAGCTTGGCACATCTACGCTTACTCATAAAACAGGCAGACTGAATATAAGAAGAGTCGAAAAGCTGGTGAAGATACTCGCGGATATACGCAATGCGGGCAACGAACTGATAATAGTTTCAAGCGGCTCTATAGGGCTCGGTATGTCAAAACTCGGTCTGACCGAAAAACCCAAGGATACACCCTCAAAGCAGGCGTGCGCCGCAGTCGGGCAGTGCGAACTTATGTATATGTACGACAAGCAGTTTTCGGAGTATTCGCTTATCGTTGCGCAGTTTTTGCTGACCAAATACATATTGATAGAGGATCGCCGCAAGAATGTTGAAAACGCCCTTGAAAGGGTCTTGGAGCAGGGCGTTATCCCGATAGTCAACGAAAATGATACGGTGGCTATAGACGAGTTGGAACTCGAAGTGGGCGAGAACGATTCGCTTGCGGCAACGGTGGCGGCTATAGCCAAAGCCGACCTGCTGATAATAATGTCCGATATAGACGGTCTTTACGACAAAGACCCGCATGAACACCCCGACGCGCGGCTTATCCCCGAGGTTTACGGCATAACCGAGCAGATACGCTCGCTTGCGGGCGGCGCGGGAACAAAACTCGGCACGGGCGGAATGATAACCAAGCTGAACGCCGCCGAGATAGCCATGCGCAGCGGGTTCGATATGATAATTGTAAACGGCAGAGAACCTGAAAATCTTTACAAGATCTTTGACGGCATACCGACAGGGACAAGGTTTATCGCAGACCGGGGAAATTAATTATGATAAAGCGTGACATATCATGACGAGAAACGAACTGTTTGAGCATATCAAAAGTCAGTATTCGGCTGCGCCCGAATATCTGTGGTTCAAAGACCCCGATTCCTGCGTTTTCAGGCGTGCGGATAACCAAAAATGGTACGGCGTAGTTATGAAAGTCAGCCGCGAAAAGGTCGGTCTTGACGGACGGGAAAGCACGGATATACTTGTGTTAAAGGGAGAGCCTGATAATATAGTGCATATTGCGGAAGCAAAGGGTTTTGCGCCCGCTTATCATATGAATAAAAAGCACTGGTTCACGGTCATTCTTGAAGAAACCGCCGACAGTGAACTTGTATCCAAACTTATTGCAAAAAGCTACAAACTTGCGGGCGGCAGACCGCATTTAAGAAAGGAATGAGCTTACATGAATTACATTGAAAAAATGGGAATGAAGGCAAAGGCTTGCCGCAGCGAACTGGCAAACGCTTCGGGTACGCTGAAAAATGACGCGCTGCTCGAGATAGCCCATTCGCTCAGAAGAAATATGGAGCAGATAATGCAGGCTAACGCGCTTGATGTAAAGGCTGCCAAGGAGCGCGGCATGAGCAATGCCATGATAGACAGGCTGCGCCTTGACCATAAGCGGATAGAATCTATGGCGGCAGGCTGTGAAAAACTCTGTGCGCTTGCCGATCCTGTCGGAGAGGTTATAGGCGGCTGCGTTCGCCCTAACGGTATGCAGATCCGCAAGGTACGCGTGCCTATCGGCGTTATAGGAATGATCTATGAGGCTCGTCCCAACGTTACCGTAGACGCGGCGGCTCTGTGCATAAAAAGCGGAAACGCAGTTATACTGCGCGGCGGCAAGGAAGCGCTCAATTCCAACGTCTGCCTGGCGCAGCTTATGAGAAAGGCGGTTGCTGTCGCGGGTCTGCCGGAGGATATCGTGCAGATAGTCACCGATACCGACCGAGGTATCGCGCTTGAAATGATGCAGGCTAACGGCTACATTGACGTGCTTATCCCGCGCGGCGGCGCAAAGCTGATACAGACGGTCGTAAAAACGGCAACAGTGCCTGTTATAGAAACGGGTACGGGCAATTGTCACGTTTACGTTGACGCCACAGCCGATCTCGATATGGCGGTAGACATAATAGACAACGGAAAAACGCAGCGTCCGAGCGTCTGCAACGCCGTTGAGAGCGTTCTGATACACCGTGATGTCGCCGAGGATCTTCTGCCGCGCCTGAAGTCGCGTCTTGCTCTGCATAACGTTGAGATACGCGGCTGCGAACTTACAGCTATGATACTCGGTGAGGAAAACGTAAAGCCCGCCGCCGAAGAGGATTATGCCGCCGAATTTTTAGATTACATAATCTCCATAAAGGTGGTAGACAGTCTTGGCGAAGCTATCGAGCATATAGCGAAATATTCGACAGGTCACAGCGAATGTATCGTCACCGAAAGCCTGTTTTCTGCGGAGGAATTTCAAAAGCGCGTCGATTCGGCGGCGGTTTATGTAAACTGTTCGACAAGATTCACCGACGGCGACGAGTTCGGTCTCGGCGCGGAGATAGGCATATCCACCCAAAAACTGCACGCCCGCGGTCCTATGGGACTTACGGAACTTACGACCATAAAGTGGCTTATTAACGGAAACGGTCAGATAAGGAAGTAGAAATAACATTATTTTTTCCCCCCGCCTTCGGCGGGGGGAGAAAAAAAGTGTCATCATAATCCCATTCGGCTAAAAAAATAAAATGTCAAACTATCTTCTAACTTCTTACCTCTAAAAAGCAAGCGCTATTATTTAATAGTGCGGCGTTCTAACTTCTAATAGAAAATCCGCCGCCGAGGGAAAGGCGGAGCGTGTAAAAGGAAAAATTATCGTCAGTAAAAATTTTCGCAAAGCGCAAGCCCGCTTGGACATTTTTCGCGAAAATATACGATAGTGACCTTTTTTTGCTCCGACCTTCCGTCGGCGGCGGTTCATAATTGGAGGAATTTTGTTAGAAGATCAAGTCGGTTTAAAAATTGTTATGAGCGGGCTTCAAGCAGCTCCTGCTCTCTGAAAAACAGCGATACGCACCATACCGCGCTTATTCCGACAAGCGTATAGATAATGCGGCTTATTACCGCTGCCTGTCCGCCGAAGATAAACGCTACAAGGTCAAACTGGAAGATACCTATAAGTCCCCAGTTTATACCGCCGATGATAAGAAGAAGTAAAAATATTCTGTCCCACATTGTTATCTCACCTTCCTTAAAAAGCTTTGCTTTTCGCTTTATGACCTTATTCTGCCCGTCATTGC
>CANPYF010000041.1 GCA_947587925.1 uncultured Ruminococcus sp. | reverse complement strand
TACCGTACCCGAATATACTGTCGTCAACTGCTATCCCGTTTTCTTCAAGCACCCTTCTGAATATATCCTCGCGCTCGTCCGAAAAGGGATTGCCCTTTTCGCCGCCCAAAAAATACAGATCTCTTACCCCGTGTTGGCAGACGATATGGCGCACAAGTTCTTCAAAACCCTTTGCATAATCGTATGCTACCGAAACGCAGTCCTCATATTTTCCGTCAACGACAATTACGGGAACGCTGTGAGCCTTTGCATTTTCAATAACGCGGGAAGCTATGAGCGGGCTTTGTATTTTTTCGTACATAAAAATAATTATATCCGTCTTGGAAAGATCTATAGTATCAAATACCGCCGATTCGGCGGATACAGCGTCCTCCCTCCAGTATTCGGAGGTACTCATATTATATATCCAAAGGCAGAAGTCCTCTTTTTTTAAATATTCCGAAAGAATATAAGTAAAACGATTATTCTCTATATCATGAAGCTGCGTCGTACACAGTACCGCAATCTTTTTCCCGTTAATCATAAAGCATCGCTCCTGTTCATTGCCATTTTATACCGACATATTTATTTTATCACATAATTTTTAATTTGTCAACTATCTGACACAATTTTTAAAATATAAAGAAAATTTGATATATTTTAGTTTTTCCGTGCAAGGGAAAAATCATATACTTCTCGGCAAAATTTAATTTTCAGAAACAAGATTTTTAGGAACAGGAATCAAGAAAAAGTCTGTAAAACGGAATAATATTTAAAATTCGCGCCGCAGGCGCTCCCGTCTGAGCTTTGCTCAGACCTCTAACCTCTTACATCTTAAAAGCGTAGCATTCTAACTTCTGGAAATCAAAAATTGATTTCCGTGAAATGCCCCTATTGACTTTTCACTCATTATGGTGTATAATAATATAACACATTATATCCGTCAGACCGGTTTTCGGTCTCGCGCGGATAATAACGCAGTAATGCACCGAAAGGAAAGATAATTTATGAGTGAATGTAATCACGACTGCTCAAACTGCTCGCAGAGCTGTTCGGAAGAAAACAGACCGCAGTTTGCTCAACCCCACAGACTTTCTAATATACGCAGAACTATCGCCGTAGTAAGCGGCAAGGGCGGAGTAGGAAAATCGCTCGTTACCTCTCTGCTTGCCGTCAACGCTTCGCGCAGAGGTTTTAAGGCTGCTGTTCTTGACGCCGATATAACAGGTCCTTCAATACCTAAAATGTTCGGCATACACGAAAACGCCACCTCAAATGAAGAATCTATCTTCCCCTGCGTAAGCAAAAAGGGCGTTTCCGTTATGTCCCTTAACCTGCTTGTTGAAAATGAGACCGAGCCTGTCATCTGGCGCGGACCTGTCATTGCGGGCGCGGTAACGCAGTTCTGGACTGACGTTGCGTGGGGAGATGTCGACTATATGTTTGTCGATATGCCTCCGGGAACGGGCGATGTGCCGCTTACGGTATTCCAGTCTATACCGATAGAGGGAATAATAATCGTTTCGTCTCCGCAGGAGCTTGTTTCCATGATAGTTCAGAAGGCTGTCAAAATGGCGCAGATGATGAATATCCCCATACTGGGCATTATTGAAAATATGAGTTATATAAAATGCCCCTGCTGCGGCGAACAGATCAAAATGTTCGGCGAAAGTCACATTGACGCTGTGGCGGGAGAATACGGCATACCCGTACTTGCAAAAATGCCGCTCGTACCCGAGATCGCGGCTATATGCGATGCGGGCAGCATAGAGGATATTGAACAGGAATTTATCCCCGCCGCCGACGCTGTATTTACTGATTGAAAAATTTACAAAAAAAGGATCTGCCCCGCGCAGATCTTTTTTGTTTCTTTTTTTATAAAAAATTATACAAAAGCTATTGAAAAAAAGTATATAACGTGATATAATTTATTATGTATGGCGGATAAAGCGTCAGCACTGATCATAAAAAGACTGGAGATAAAAATATGCAGAATGAACTGAACATGGAACAAAAACAAGTCCTTGAAATGAGCCACAAGGTCATCAATGAGATCAAAAAGGTGATAATCGGCAAGGACGATATTATTATAAAGGTGCTGCTTGCGATACTCGCGGGCGGTCATGTGCTTATAGAGGATATACCCGGCGTCGGCAAGACTACGCTTGCGCTCGCGCTTTCAAAGGCGCTTTCGCTCGATTATAAAAGAGTGCAGTTTACGCCCGACGTACTTCCTACCGATATAACGGGCTTTACGGTGCTTAACCGCGAAACTAATCAGTTTGAATTTAAAGCGGGCGCGGCAATGACAAATCTTTTTCTTGCCGACGAGATAAACCGTACCTCTTCAAAAACGCAATCCGCACTGCTCGAGGTCATGGAGGAGGGCAAGGTCACCGTTGACGGCGCGACATATAAAATGCCCGACCCTTACATAGTTATAGCAACGCAGAACCCGATAGGTTCGATAGGCACGCAAATGCTGCCCGAATCGCAGATGGACAGATTTATCGTGCGGCTGACAATGGGATACCCCTCTCTTAAAAATGAGACAGAAATGCTTAAAAGCAAGCATAATCATGTTTCAACAGACGCCGTTCAGCCTGTCGCAGACGCTCAAAGGCTTTTGCAGGCTATAAAAATAACCGATGAGATATATGTTTCCGACCCGATATTTGAATATATCGCGTCAATAGCCGCCGCAACCAGACAGCACCCGCTGATAAAACTCGGGCTCTCTCCGAGAGGCGCTATCGCGCTGCTGAAAATGACAAAGGCTACCGCCTTGCTCAACGGCAGGATGTTCGCCATTCCCGATGACACCATGTACGCATTTTCGGAGGTCTGCGCACACCGTATAATCCTCAATTCAAAAGCAAGACTTGCCGCGGCGGACATAGATACCGTGCTTGCGGATATAAAAAAGAATGTAAGCATACCAAGAGTAAAGCAGTAAAAAGTACGGAGATAAACAATGATCTTTATTTATATTTTCCTTTTGCTTGTCTCGGCGCTGTTTTATATTCTTTATGAGGGCGCGGCGTCGCTGCTCATTCTCTGCTTTTTTGTGATAACACCGATAATTATAATAGTTTCAAATTTTATCGCATCAAAAAAAATAAAGCTTCATATAGCGACAAGGGGGCAGCAGTTTTCGGCGGGTCAGAATATACCCGTATATTTAACACTGACGAGCAATACGATAATTCCCGTTATGTGCGCGGAAATAACCATTGAATACAAGTCGAGTACAGATCCTTCGACCGAAAAAATAAAAATAAACACCCCCATTTTCCCAAATAACGAACAGGATCTGCAAATATGCTTTTCATCGGAGCATTACGGAGTGATAAACTGCCGCATAGCAAGGATAAGGCTTTATGATATGCTCAGGATCTCGCATTTTAAGCTGCCCAAAGGGTCGGTGACGGAAAATGTCAGAGAACTGATAGTTATCCCCGAACCGGTGCTTCTTGAAAATCCTATCACGGTGTATTCCGATTCGCTTGCCGACAGCGACAGCTATTCGGACAGCAAGGCGGGCGACGACCCCTCGGAGATCTTCTCCATACATGAATATGCGGACGGAGATAAACTTAGCAAGATACACTGGAAATTGACCGCAAAGCAGGATAAGCTTATGGTAAAGGACTATTCGCTGCCGCTTGCCAATCATTTTATGATACTGACAGACTGCTGTCTTGACAAAGCATCTAAGGAGCAGCGGCTGAACAGCTTTGATACCGTTATACGGTCGGCGTTTTCTCTGTCATTTTATTTGCAGCAGTGCGGTTCAAGACATACCATAGCATTTTTTAACAATAAAACAGGCTCGGCGGAATCTGTCACGGTAGCAGATGAAGAGGACTGCCTTGAAGCCTGCCTGAGAATTATTTCGGCGGGAATACCGCCAAAGAGCGGTCTTGCGCTGCGGGAACTGCTGAGCAATGACGAGCTGCAGCCGAGATATTCTCATTTTATTTTTATAGCGGCTCGTGCAGACGAGGAACTTTTGTCCGCACTTTCAAACTGCGGCATAGCAAAAAGATATACGGTCATAACAAACGGTTCGCCGAGTGAAAATGTATACGGCGAGAATTTCACTGTCATAGGCAGCGGCGGAGATATGGAAAAGGTATTGTCAGAGATATATTTATGATACCTACACCAAGATACTGCCGATAGGAGCAATATAAATGAAAAAGATAAAACCATATAATGAAAAACGCCATAGAGGAAAACACAGAGAACTGCTGTCATTCAGGTCGGACATCGGGCTTAATATAAGCGACCCCGTTGCCGCGCCGCCCTATTCATTTATAAGAACGCTGATAACGATAGTTTCCGCGCTTTCATCGGTTTTCATGATAGAGGGCTTTTTAAGCAGCGAATTTACGGTAACGGCAACGCTGCAAATATTTATCTGTATAGTACTCACCTCTGTTTCGGTGCTTATGATAAGCTCGGAAACGCTGTTTTTAAAAATAACGGGGTCTATATATCTGATACTCAACACGGTCTTTCTTATAACGCAAATGAAAAGCGCGGTCAGCGGAATGATATATACCGTCTACAGCTATGCCAAAAAAGCAAGGCTTTCGATACCGCTTTTATCCTCTTACATAACCGAAAACGCCGCAGAGGACGTAAACACCTGTTTTATCACCCTTGCTTTTTTAAGTGCGCTCACCATTTCGCTTGCCTGCATATACAGGACAAATTTCCCGCTGCTGTTTATCTGCACCTTCCCCGTGTTCGAGCTTGGCGCGTTCTGGGGCTGGGAGCCTTATACATGGACGCTCGGCGGTATGCTTTCCTCATGGATAGTCATTCTTTCGCTTAATCTTATCAATCATACCACGAAAAAAAAGGGCAGCAAAAATACCTTTGCTATCTATGCAAAAAAGAAAGCCTTTTATATGACTAACGAAAAAATAAAATCAAGATTTTTTTCGGCAGGCGGCTTTTTTGCGCTTATGGTCACGCTCTGCTCTTTTACTGTCTGTATGCTGTTCGTTTCGGCAACGGATAATTACCGTCCCGAAAGCTTTAAGCAGCTGAGAAGAGATATATCGAACGGTTTTGACGAGATGACCCAAAAATTATCGGAAGGGACTTCCATAATCGCGCCGAAATTTCCCGGACGCGGCAGAATGATAGGCGGAATAAACGGCGGACGGCTCGGACATTATGATAAAATATCTTTCAGCGGCATAACCGCCCTGAGAGTGACCGCAAGCGAGGAATTTGACGCGCCTATGTATCTTCGCGGCTATTCGGGAGAATATTATCACGACAATTCATGGGATCCCATAAAGCTGGACGAGGACGTTGCCGATCAGCTGAAAGAGGACGGCGACGGTCTTAGCGTACTCGATCTCGGTTATGTCGTGTTAGAAAATATTTACGGCAAACTAAATGACCGCAGCGTTACCATAAAGGTCATAAACGCTTCCTCGGACGTTATGTACGCTCCGTACAATACCGATTATACCAAGGCCGAAAAACTCGGCAGTCAGAAATATGACGGCATTGCAAAAATCAAGTCGAAGGAATACACGCTGAATTATTTTTATGAAGATCTCCCCGACTGGTCCGAAATAGAAGAGTCCTTATTGGGGACCATGTCAAGATCGTACGGTAATTTCAGTTATAATTATGAAGAACAGTTTTACGGACTGGATATGCCCGAAGGGCTTGAAAAATACGGAAACAGCGTATATGAACGCTCAGAATATACGCAGATCCCCGACGATATATATGATACCATAAACGCTATAGGCTACGGTATCGGACTTTCGCATACAAAGTCCGCGGAATATAATGCGGAGCTTATTAAGGATTATTTTGACAGCGAAGGCTTCTATTACACCACAGAGCCGGGTGTAACGCCCGCTGATGAGGATTTTATCCAATATTTTCTCAAAAAGCAGAAAAAGGGATACTGCACTTATTTTGCTTCGGCGGGAACAATGCTTATGCGTTATGCGGGTTATCCCGCAAGGTACGTTGAAGGATACGTCATAGAATCCGACCAATATGTTTCCTCCGACAGATCTATAAGAGTCAGCGACCGTTCGGCTCACGCATGGTGTGAGGTCTACCTTGACGGTATCGGCTGGTATCCGATCGAATTTACACCCGGATACGACTACGGCAATCCCAATCTTACAGACGAGGAAAGAAATATCGGTAAAACGCCCGAAGACAGCAGCAAGAGCAGCACGTCAAGCAAAAATAACAATAACAGCGGCAATGATAACAGATCGGCGGCGCAGACTACCGACAGATCGCAGGCAGACAGAAATGAAAGCCGCAGCAGTCTGTCCTCCGAACGCACAGGCTCTTCGTCAGCGGCAAACGACTCGGCGGCGGATAACAGCAGCGCTTCCGAAAGCGCTGCGGCAGGCTTGTTCGGCACGGGCAGCGGCGGAAACGGTACGAGCCTGATAACCATAACACCGCAGATGATATACACAGCGGCGGCGCTGATATTTGTAATACTTTTCGCTGCGGCAGCGGCTGTAAGGAGAAGGTCGCACCTTGAAAAGACGCGCGAAATTATCAGCGGCGACCCCTCAAAGGCTGTAATAGCCTGTTATATGGGCTACCAAAAATATCTCAATATCGCGGGTATAACATTTTCGGACAACATATCGGACGCCGAATTTTCCAAAAAGATATACAAACAGCTGCTTAAATACGGCGAGGGCAAAGGCGAAGGCACGGCGCAAAAATTCAGCAAGCTGTCAGAGCTTGCGGTGACGGTGTACATGGGTGCGGCTGAAGCCGATGATGAAGACGCGGAATTTTCGCGCAGCGCACTGGAGGACATAAAAAATATGGTTTATGAAAAACTCGGCAGACTGCAAAGATTCACCGCAAAATGGATACACAATCTTTATTGATATTTTACAAACAAAAACGGAAGAGCGGTTCGAGACCCTCTTCCGTTTTTATTATTTGTCATTTTTGTAGTCAAGACCGTAACGTTCATAAAAGGCGATCATATCCTCGGGAGTGCGCACAAGCTCACGATAGAGCAGTTTTTTGCTGCGCGGCTCGTAAAAACCGATAGTCGTTTCGCCCGTGCATATGCTCGACTCTGTCCTGATTTCCAGTCCTTCACATTCCTTCGGTATCTTTGCCGAACGTTTTTTTGAAAAAAGCACCGCTCACACTCCCTGTTCTATAAGCCTTTCGGCTTTAAGAGTCAATGCACATTCAAGGCGTTTCTTTTCAATATCGCAGGACAGCTTATAAGCGTTGAGTATATCCCCCGCATAGAGATAATTGTTGGCATTGCAGCCGCCGCTGCAATAGAATTTTGCCCAGCAGCGGGAGCATTCGGGTTTTGAATATACATGAGCGCGGGCGAATTGCAGCTTCATATCGGTATTAAAACTGCCGTCATTCAGACTGCCCATTTTATATTCCTCAACGCCCGCAAACTGATGACACGGATAAATGCTGCCGTCAGGAGAAACTGCCGCATATTCGTTTCCGCAGCCGCAGCCGCGCAGACGTTTTATAGCACACGGTCCCTGATCGAGGTCGAGCATGAAATGGAAAAAGTTAAGATGCTTTCCCTCGGCACGCAGACCGCGCAGCTTGTCGGCAAGCTTGTCATACTCGGCAAATACCGCAGGCAGCTCCTGCTCTGTAAGAGCATACGGCTCACTCGGAGCGGCTATAACAGGCTCGACGGATATCTGATCGAATCCCTCGTTATAAAGGCTCATAATATCCTCTGTAAAATCAAGATTATATTTGGTATATGTACCCCTGACGTAATATTCCTTATCGCCGCGCAAAGCTGCAAGCTTTTTGAATTTCGGCATAAACGAGTCATAGCTTCCCGTTCCGTCAACACGCTTTCTCATACGATCGTTGACGCATTTTCTGCCGTCCGCCGAAAGCACGACATTATACATCTCGCGGTTTATAAAATCTATTTTTTCATCGTCGAGCAGCAGTCCGTTTGTGGTAACTGTAAAGCGAAAACGCTTGTCATATTTTTCTTCCAGACTTCTTGCATACTCAACCGTCTGTTTTACAACGTCAAAATTCATCAGCGGCTCTCCGCCGAAAAAATCCACCTCTAACATACGGCGGTTTGCCGATTTTTCAATAAGAAAATCTATCGCACGCTTGGCAGTTTGGATATCCATAAGCGTCCTGCCCTTGCCGTAATCGCCCTTGCCCGCGAAGCAGTATTCGCAGCGAAGATTGCAGTCGAGTGCAACGAGCAGACAAAGCGCCTTTATCGGCGAAGCGACCGCTGTAAGCGCATATTTTTCATAATCGTCCTCGGAAAAAAGTATCTTTTGCTCATAAAGCTCATAAAGTTCGGAATAGACCTCGCGGATATCCTGCTGCGAAAACTCACCTGAAAGCGCCGTTATTGCCTGTTCGGGGCAATCCTTAGCAAGCGGCGGCGAGATATGGTCGAGCAGTTTATAGGCAAGTTCGTCAACAACGTGTACTCCGCCGCTGTTGACATCAAGAACTATATACATACCGTTATTAAAAAATTTATGTATCATTACATGATCTTCCTCTCAAAAGAATTATCCTTATAGAATAAACTGAGAGGCAAGCTTTTCTTGCCTCTCAGCTTCAGATTCAAGCGTCTCTTTCGCACTTCTGGTTTGCGACTGTGCAGGAAGTTTTGCAAGCCGACTGACAGGAAGCCTGACATTTTCCGCAGCCGCCTTTTTCAGCAGACTGCTTGAGATTTGCCTTATTTATAGTTTTGATATGCTTCATTGCCAAAACACCTCCGCGATCTTTTTTATTTTTATAATTATACCATATTTTTCAACGCATTTTATTAATATACCGTGAACGTCATATAAATTATTTAGACCGCGGGCGGTTCAAAGGTCACTTCAAGGATTATATAGCTGACGGTGAAAAAGATCACCGAGAAAAACAGCGGAAATATCAGCGTCAGAAGATATGCCGCCGACTGACTGCCGATACGCTGTATGGCAGACGAATAAAGCGTTTGCATTATCACCAGCAGTATCGAGCCGAAAAACGAATAGACCAAAACAAGCGTTCGCCAATGCCTTTTTGACAGCAGCGCAAGGCGCGTTATCATAAAAATAAAAAGCTGTATGAAGATGACATATAACGATTTTTTTAAAATATCTTCAAGTATCTCGGCCGTATCCGACGGATAAAATCCGCCGATCATCTGCCTTACAGTTCTTAGGGCGAGCAGTTTATAGATAAGCAGCGAGATCAGCCCTGCGGCTGCGCACCATACCGCCGTACAAATAACACAGGCGGCGATATGCTTCCATTGTCTTACGGGGAGAGATAATGTAAGGTAAGAATTATTCCCCTTATAGCTGCCGATAAGACCGCACAGCGGAAATATCAGTGCGCCCGCAAATATGACCGATAAGCAGGTGTCGGCAAATATCCCCGCATATCCCGAAAAGATCTGAATAGACCCGCTGCCGCTGTCTCTCAGATGAAGAAGGGATATGATGTATATCAACGCGGCTGCCGAAGCTATCGCGCTTAGCGTGAGGAATCGGCAGGCTGAATTTTTGATACGGTAAAGCGTAAGCTTCAGCAGCATTTTACGACCTCCCCGAAATATTCGTCAAGACCCATGCCGCACGCCTTTTGGCGAAGTTCGTCAACGCTGTCATAGATACGAACCATTCCGTTTTGCATAACGATACAGTCGTCAAGCAGTTCCTCTTTATCTCCTATACTGCTCATGGCAATGGCAACAGCACAGCTTTCGCCGCGTTTTTGTCCGATATATTTTTCAGCATACTCCGCCGCCCCCGCTGTCATGCCCGCAAACGGCTCGTCAAGCAGATAAAGCCTTGTGCTTCTCGAAAGGGCTATGGCAAGCTGCGCTTGTTTTTTCATAGACGGCGAAAGTTCGCCGAAGCGTTTGTTAAGATCTATGCCGAATGATGACATCATATCCGCCGCTTTTAGCGTATCAAAACCGCCGAACAAGGAAGCGTACATTTTTATTATCCCTGCCGTTTTCATGTCACAAGGCAGAAATTCGGCATCGGGCATATAGGATATCTGCGCTTTTGACTTTGCGCAAAGCTGCTCGGAGCAAAGCTCGATACTGCCCGAATCGGGTCTTGCCAGACCTGCCGCCATTCTTAACAGCAGACTTTTTCCGCTTGACGCAGCGCCCGTTACACCTATTATCCTGCCCTCATACAAAGAAAATGAGGTCTTTGAAAGCGCAGGATAATTTCTGCGGCTTTTTGAAAGACCCCTTATCGTGAGTATTTCCTTCATTGGCAATTTCCTCCAAAAGCGCGGCGGAGCTTAATATCCAATACTGCCCGCCGCGCCTTGATTTGCTTTCATCTTTCCTCGCAGATAAGCTTTATAGCCGTTCTGTCTTCGCCGTCGATATTGATATTGGCGAATGCCGGGATACAGATCATATCTATACCGAGCGGGGCAAGATAACCCCTTGCGATAGCAACGGCTTTGATCGCCTGATTTGCCGCGCCTGCGCCCACCGCCTGTACCTCCACTGCACCACGGTCGCGGATAACGCCGGAGATCGCACCAGCGACTGAATTAGGGACCGATCTTGACGATACTTTTAAAATCTCCATTTTCTTACCTCCAAAAAAATAAATTGCTTCTGCAACGCATCACACGAATCCGATCAATAATATTATACACCATGTTTTGTTATTTTGCAATAGTTAAATAATTTTTTTGGAATTTATCTCATAATTATGCGTGTAATTTTGTAAGCTTTGCCCAATTTTTCATTAAAAGATATTGCTGCCGCATTAATAAACGCGGGATTTTTGCTTTCGGTAAACCGGCACGGCGTCCTGAAACGCAGTTTTTCGATCGCCGCCGCGCTGTCGACCCCGAGAACGGAATCCTCCGCCCCCGTCATGCCCACATCGGTAATATATGCGGTATGTCCGCGCAGTATTACCTCGTCCGCAGTCTGCACATGGGTATGCGTACCTATCAGAGCAGTCACTCTGCCCGCAAGGTAATGACCGAGCGCCTTTTTTTCGCTTGTTGCCTCCGCATGAAAATCAACAAATATATTTTTCGTATCAAGCTTAGAAATTATACCGTCTATGCACGAAAAAGGATTTTCAAGAGGTTCCATATACACCGTTCCCGAAAGGCTTATCACGGCGATCTTATAAGGCGGCAGATCTATGATATATACACCCCTGCCCGCCACGCCGTCAGGATAATTTGCGGGACGCAGCAGTCTTTCACATTCTTCATGCAGCTGCTGCGAGCCTTTTTGTTTAAAGGAATGATTGCCGCCCGTGACAACGTCAGCGCCGAGCCTTATCAGCCGTTCATACGACGCGCGGGAAACGCCGTTGCCGACAGCGGAATTTTCTCCGTTTATAACGGTGAGGTCTATGTCATAGCTTTTTTTCAGCGAATAGATACGCTTTTCAAGTATCTCTATACCGCTGCTGCCGACCACATCTCCGATAAAGAGTATATTCATGCGGTCAGCTCTTTTACCGCCTGAAGCAGCTGCTCCGTTTTATCGGTGAGTTCCCATTTTACTCCGAGTTCTTCTCTGCCCATATGTCCGTAAGCGGCAAGGCTGCGGTACTGCGGCTTTCTCAGGTCAAGTTCTTCGATTATGGCAGACGGGCGCAGGTCGAATACCTTCTTTACCGCCTGAGCAAGGATATCGTCCGTAACCTTTCCCGTGCCGAAGGTGTTTGCCGATACCGATACCGAAACGGGGGAGGCAACGCCTATGGCGTAAGCAAGCTGTACCTCACATTTTTCCGCAAGACCTGCCGCCACGATATTTTTAGCCACCTTGCGTGCGGCATAAGCCGCCGAGCGGTCGACCTTGGTAGGGTCTTTGCCCGAAAACGCGCCGCCGCCGTGTCTTCCCATTCCGCCGTATGTATCGACGATAATTTTTCTGCCCGTAAGTCCGCTGTCGCCGTGAGGTCCGCCTATAACGAATCTTCCCGTCGGGTTTACAAGAAAACGGGTGTCCTCATCTATCAGCTCTGCGGGGATAACTGCGCGGACTACCTTTTCTATTATATCCGCACGGATCTGCTCTAATCCCACATCGGGATCATGCTGAGAGGAAACTACCACGGTATCTATCCTTTCGGGCTTGCCGTTGTCGCCGTACTGAACAGTCACCTGCGTTTTGCCGTCAGGACGAAGATAACCGAGCAGACCGCTTTTTCTTACATCTGTCAGACGTTTGGAAAGTTTATGGGCAAGCGATATGGGCAGCGGCATAAGTTCGGGCGTTTCGGTGCAGGCATAGCCGAACATCATACCCTGATCTCCCGCGCCTATATCTCCCGCGCCCTCTTCCCTGCCCTCGAGGGCGTCGTCAACGCCCATTGCGATATCGGGCGACTGCTTGTCTATGGTGGTAAACACCGCGCAGGTGTTTCCGTTAAAGCCGTAATCATCATTATCATAGCCTATCGAGCAGACAACGTCACGCACTATGGCAGGGATATCCACTACCGCGCGGGTAGTTATCTCGCCCATGCACATTATCACGCCGGTAGTAGTTACCGTTTCGCAGGCAACGCGCGAATAGGGATCCTGCTTTAACATTTCGTCAAGTATAGCGTCCGAAACGCTGTCGCATATTTTATCGGGGTGACCCTCTGTGACCGATTCGGAAGTAAACAACATTTTTGCCATTATTTTTTCAACTCCTAAAGCTAATATTATCCGAGCAGTTCTTCTATCGGGCGGTCTTTGAGCACAGCCCTTGAATTATGTTCGATATATGAAATAAATTCTTTGCCGAATTTCTTTTCAAGAATTTCAATTCCCTCGCCAAGCTTAGCGTCCCCTCGGTCTATACGGTGAGTATCCGTACCGAGCAGGTGGACGTATCCGTTTTTTATAAGTTTGAAGCAATCGGCGCGTGAGCGCATATGGGTAAGCGATTCGGCGTTTATCTGTCCCAAAACGTTGAGCTGCATAAGCTCGCTGACCGATTTGAAGCTTGTAAAATTAAGATACCTCTCAACGTGAGCGATAATTATTTTAACATCGAGATCGTTAGCCATTTTATCAACGTCCTCGATGATCTGGTCGGTTATTTTATCATACTGCATTTCAAGCAGCATATAGCTTGTTTTGGCAGACGCCGGACCGCTCATTGCAAGGCGCACGAGTGCGTCTTTGCCGACAAGCGCGTGATTATAAAGCACCTCCGCACCGAGCACGATACGCGGGTGTTCGGGCTTCATAGCCGCCCTAAGCTGCTCATACGCTTGATTTCTCTTATCAAGAAAGCGATGAATGCTTGTTTTGGTACAATAAAAATGCGGAGAAGCGACAACTATACTCACGCCGTCCTCAGCCATTGCGTCAAGAATTTTAAGAGATTCTTCAAGACTCCGAGAGCCGTCGTCGATACCCGGAAGAATATGCGAATGAAAATCCACTTTCACTTTGAGATCACTTCCTTAATAAAGCTCATTCACGAACCGCCGCCCGATCGTATTGGCGGCTGTCCTGCATAATATATATAATTATACCATATGTTATAACATTTTGTCAATAGGGAGTGCAAAAATGACACGAAAATCAATTTTTTAAGAAGTATATATTAAAAAAACGACATAACAAACATATAAAAGAAGACCATGAAATTATTCGGGATCATCTTTCCGATCATTATAGAATCACACTTGAACTTGAATTGCCTTATTAGATCTGATAAAGGCAGGATAATTTTAAAGACACCGCATAGAGAGGTTTAGTCCAAGGATATTCTTTAATGAAAAGGAATGCCACGGAAACCGGAAGAAACAAACAAAAATTGCATAAAACCTCTTGCGCTTCGACTGCAAATATGCTATAATATTCAATATAGTTGTAATCACTTGAAGTAAGGTGGTGTAAATATGAGCGAAATTTTCACAGAAAAATGGATAAGCATAGATGAAGCTTCTGAACACTTAGGCGTGAAACCAGCTACAATAAGAGATTGGATCAGGAAAAATAAAGACATTCCCGCACATAAAGTCGGCAAACAATGGAAATTCAAATACTCCGAGTTGGATAAATGGGTTGAGAGCGGGAAAAGCGCAGTATGATAAATAACCAACAAACAAAACAAGGAGCAGATTATGAAAGATGATGTTATTGCTGTCAGTCTTTTTTCAGGTGCAGGCGGATTAGACATAGCTAGTTTTATGGCGGGAGTACCCGTAGTGTCAAGTACAGATTTCGATTATGATTGCATTCAAACGCTAAAATCTAATGAAAATCTGTTTGGCAGAACCGATATTATTGAAGGCGATCTTCACCAAATTGACAGTAAGGTTTTTAAGGATATTGTTAATCAGCATGAGCATAAAAAGTTCATTGTCATAGGCGGTGCGCCTTGCCAACCGTTCTCTAAGGCGGGTTATTGGGTCGGAAATAATACGCGAAAAGGTATAAATGATCCGAGAGCAACACTTGTTGACGAGTACTTGCGTGTAGTTACGGATATCCAACCCGATGGCTTTGTTTTCGAGAATGTTGAAAGTCTGTTACATCCCACAAACAGGTCAATTGTTGATAAGTTTATTGAAATCATAGAAGAAAGCGGTTACAAACACAAAATCATAAGAGCAAATGCGCTTGATTATGGCGTGCCTCGCTAAAATCGGGATGGAAAAAACAGATATTGGTGTTTTGGCAGGTGGTCCGCCATGCCCTGCTTATTCCAAATCAAGATTTTATCTTACTGAGAAAAAACGAGCTTTAGAAGATGAAAATTCATTTACATTATATGAATATTTTCGTGCTTTAGACGAAATAAAACCTAAAGTTTTCTTTTTTGAGAACGTGTTTGGTTTCGTGTATAAACCGCATCGAGCGGCTTTTGATTTGTTAAAGGAACAAGCAAATGAATTAGGGTACGAGATAACATACAAGGTTGTTAATACAGCAAATTATGGTGTGCCTCAGATCAGGGAACGTTTTATTTGCGTAGGCATCAAACGCGGTGAAGGAGAAAAATTTGTTTTTCCCGAAGAAACGCATTATGATCCGGAAAAGGTTGCCGAAGCAGAATGCGGAGATAACGATTTCAAAACAAATAAAGATAGAAAGTATTTCAAAAGCAATAAAAGAAGGATTTGTTCAGCAGAATAGAGGTCGCGGCAAATACGCTTGTGCCTTTAAACCGGAATTTTTATATTTCTACCTTAGAAATTGCGATTGGTTGCATAATGGAAAAGTTAATGAGTTAGCAGAACATACTCTACCGGAGAGTGAAAATCCGAACAATCGGGCTGCCGGTTTAACACAGCAAATGGTATTTGAAACAGAAGTCAACTCCGAATTCCCTCACAATCGTATTATATTTGGCGCACCCGGAACAGGAAAAAGTTATATGCTCAATTGTGACAAAGATACGCTTTTATTTAATGGCGGCGATTTTGAACGTGTAACATTTCACCCGGATTATTCATATGCAAATTTTGTCGGTACATATAAACCGGTAATGGTCGAAGGTCAATCTGATATGCTCGTGGATCCTAAAGCAAAGGAAGTTCTCTCCGTTCTTAATGACGATAGCAAAACAGTTCAAGAGAAGTATGATTTCCTTTATGATAGCTTTAAAGATAAAGATCTAACACATCTTCCCGTTCTTCTCGGATTATATTCGGATGAGCCTTTTAAGACAAGAAAAAAAGATGGTACTTATACCGCAGATGACAATAGCGCGGAAAGAAATTATGGTCACAGTATTAGAAAATATGTAAATCTCATTACAGGAAAAGAAAAATCCGGCGATATTGCGTATAAGTATATTCCCGGACCATTTATGCGTGTATATGTGAACGCTCTTAAACGTGCGAGAACAGAAAATCCGCAACCTTATCTTTTGATTATTGAGGAAATCAATCGCGCAAACGTGGCGGCTGTATTCGGTGATATATTCCAACTGCTTGACCGTGATGATAACGGAGTTAGTGAATACCCTATTCAAGCGTCGGAGGATATAAAGAAATACCTTGCACAAGAATTGGGCGGCGAACCTGATGATTATGCTAAGTTGCGACTTCCCAATAATATGTTTATTTGGGCAACAATGAACAGTGCTGACCAAGGCGTATTCCCAATGGATACAGCCTTTAAGAGAAGATGGGATTTTACATATCTTGGGATCGATGATAATGACGTGGATATTTGTGGTAAATTTGTCCAGGTCGGTGAAAATAAAAAGCAGCGAATTGAGTGGAACTCACTTCGTAAAGCCATAAACGAGTTCCTTGCCAATGAAAAAATAAACGAGGATAAACAGCTTGGTCCCTATTTCATGTCAAGAAGTATTGTAGTACCGGCAGACGGTGGCACAGAAATCGACAGCGAAAAATTCTGCAATGCATTTAAAAATAAAGTTCT
>CANPYF010000040.1 GCA_947587925.1 uncultured Ruminococcus sp. | reverse complement strand
CTATCACCGAGCGCGGGGTTATCACATAGCAGACTTCGCCTTCGTATAAAAAACTGCCCGTCACATAGCGTGCATAGCTGTCTGCGTTTACGGCGGGAGAGGGCAGCAGCGCGTCGGTGTTGGCTGAACCGCATACCTCGTCAACGAGCAGCGCACATTTTTTGTAGACCTTATCGCCGACCGTCTGACTGTCCCGATCGGTGTTTGACAATATGTAGCAGCTGTAAGCCCTTTTTGAATCGGTATCCATGCCGAAGCGCAGCGCGGAATCTATTATAGGTATCACTTCGCCGTCAATGGCAGCCGTGCCTGTCATGTAATCGGGAAAGGACGGCGCGGGCGCAACGCTTATCCCCGCAGTCGGCACTATCCTTATTATATCGTCAAAATCGCAGGCAAACAGCGTACCCGCTGTCCTGAACAAAAGATAATTCACTTGCTCCAACTCCTTACCTGATGATCTATCTCCGCGGCTATCTTATCCAGCGGAAGACGGCGGCAGACCGCGCCTATGTCATATGCCTCTTTGGGCATACCGTATACCAGCGAAGTGCTTTCGTCCTGCCCTATCGTGAAAACGCCCGCTTTTTTCAGCTTCAGCAGTCCCCTTGCTCCGTCATGACCCATGCCTGTGAGTATCACCGCGACCATATGGGTATTTTTAAGCTCGGCGGCTGACATAAACATTGCGTCAACGGAGGGGCAGTGTCCGCTTATGCGTTCACCCGCCGCAGAATTGACGAACAATCCCCCTGCGGAGGAATAAACGCGCAAATGCTTTGCCCCCTGCGCTATCACCACATTGCCGTTTTTTAGCTGCATACCGTTTTTAGCCTCAACGGCTGATATGTTAAGTTCGCTGCAAAGCCGTTTGGCAAATATCTCGGTATACCCCTCGGGCATATGTATGGTGCAGACAACGGGCGGCATATCCTCACTGTATGAGGCAAGCAGTTTTGGCAGCGCTTCCGTGCTTCCTGCCGAACCGCCTATGAGTATCAGTCCGCTGCCCGCCGCTGTCTGCACCGCCGTCTTTTTAAGCTTATAGCTTTTGCCGTCACAGACTATCTCACGCAGATTGACTGCGTTTTTCATGGCGGCTGAAAGAGTTCTGCGGAAGTCCTCAAAATCCGTACTGCTTTCGGACGGCTTGGGTACAAAATCGGCAGCGCCTGCGGAAAGCGCCTTGGCTGCGCACGAACGCGCCGAGGTGCAGACGATAACGGGCAGAGGACAGCGCGGTATCAGCTTTTTGAGAAACTGTATGCCGTCAATATGCGGCATTCTTACGTCAAGTATTATCAGGTCGGGTCTGAGCTGTCCGAGAGCCTGTTCGGCTTGGACAGCGTCATAAGCCTGTCCGCATACGCAAAATCCCTCAACGGAATTGACTATCTGCGAAAGTATCTGCGAGAACAGCGGTGAATCGTCAACGATAAGCGTTCTCTTAGCCTGCTGTGTATTCATCTGCCGCTCACATCCTTTCTGTAGACCGCCGCCGCTTCTCTCACATACGGTACTCCCTCGGGCATTGCTTCGGCATGACCGATATACAAATATCCGCCGTCATTTGTCGCGTTATAAAACCGCTGTATAAGCTCGGTCTTGGTTTTTTTGTCAAAATATATCATAACGTTTCGGCATATTATCAGGTCGAATTTTTTTCTGAACGTTATCTCGTCCATAAGATTATGGCAGTGGAACATCACCTGCGATCGCAGCCGTTCGTTGACGGTATAAACGCCGCCCGATTCGGTAAAATATTTTTTCACCCAGTCCTCGGGCAGATAGCTCACGGCACTTTTGGCGTACATACCCTTTTTTGCCGCGATAAGCGCGTTAAGGGAAATATCGGTGGCAAGTATCCTGCGGTCGGCTATATGCGTATTCTTGCCGCTGAAAAATTCCTCCATGCAGGCGGCAAAGCTGTAGGCTTCGTTGCCGAACGAACAGCCCGCGCTCCATATGCAAAGTTCCGAGCGGGACTTGTCCGCCTGAACGAGCGGGAGAAATTTTGTCATAAAATGCCTGAAATGATCCTGCTCCCTCATAAAATATGTATAGTTAGTGGTAAGCCTGTTGATTATATTAGGCATCTCCGCAGTGTTATTGCTGTCATAAACAGTCCTGAAATACTCCTCAAAGCTTGAAAAGCCGCTGTCTATGATATAGTGATAAAGCCTGCTTTCCACCATTGATTTTTTGCCGAACAAGTCCAGCCCGTATTTTTTCTTTACCTGATATGCCAGTCTTTTAAAATCCGCATCGCTCATACTGCCGAGCGACTGTCGGGTAAAAATGCTTTCGCCCGAAAATTTACCTGATATATCCATAACATTTTCCCTTTTGATATGTTTTGCAAAATCTAACCGCGCCCGCGCGTATAAACGCGCTTAAAGTACCCTCTCGATATTGAGCAGCGAGATCCTGTCAGCCGTCTGACCTTTTATATACCCCGTAAGCACGCTGCTCTCGTCGGGCAGGCGTATCATCTCACTTTCGCGGTAGCTGACCGCCGTAAGCACCCTTTGAACTCTCAATCCCACATTTATCCCGTCATTTTCAATAAAGATTATACAGCTTCTTTCGTCATATTCACAGCTTCCGCTGCCTAATCCCCTGCCGCAGTCTAAACGTCTGCCGCAGTCTAAACGTCTGCTTAGGTCTATAACGGGGACTACGTCGCCCATAAGGTTGACTACCCCTATGATATAGTCGGGCAGCTTGGGTATAAATGTAATGTCGCTGCGCGGACTTATCTCCGTTATGCTGCTTATATTGACCGCATAAAGCGTGCCAGCGCTCTCAAACACGACCGCCGTTATCTCCGCCGTATTTTCAGCGCCGATATTCTCAGCTTCTGCCATTTTCTGCCGCACCGCCCTTCACAATGATATTTGCATTTATTACGGGGATTATACTTCCGTCACCAAGCACGCTCGTTCCCGAAAATCCCGATTCCTTTAGTCCGAATTTGGAAAGATACGCGCAAAACGGTTTTATGACTATCTGCATATCCTCCGTCACCCTGTCAACAAACAGCGCGGCTGTTTCGCCCTCTCCGCTGCTGCAAATAAGCAGTATGCCGTCCGATAAATTCTCAACACAGCCGCTAAGTCCGAACAGTCTTGACAGCCTTATTATCCTGCACGAGCGGTTGTCCTCGTTGAGTATCACCATTTCCCTGCCTTCGGGCGTTACGATAATATTTTCCTCGGTCGGCTTTAATATCTCCATAAGCTCCGCTATCGGCAGCGCGTACTCCTGTCCGCCGAGCATAAAGCCCATACAGTCGTTTACGGTCAGCGACATAGGCACTCTTATGGTGAAAACACTGCCCTCGCCCAATTTTGAATCGACAAGCAGCTTGCCGCCCGCCTTTTCAAGATTGCTCCTTACAACGTCCATTCCCACTCCGCGTCCCGAATACTCCGTTACCTCATCATTGGTGGAAAATCCCGCCGCCATTATCAGCTCATAACATTCTTGGTCGGTATATTCCGATTCGGGTTTGGTGAGTATGCCGTATTTTTTTGCCTTTCCGAGCAGTATCTTAGGATCCATTCCGCCGCCGTTGTCGGTGACGGTTACCACGACTTCGTTAGATTCATAATGCGCATTGAGCGTAACGGTAGGCTTTTCGGTCTTGCCCGCCGCCGCGCGTACTTCGGGCAGCTCTATGCCGTGGTCAACGGCATTGCGGACAAGGTGCATGAGCGGGTCTCCGAGCAGGTCGACGATAGACTTGTCCACCTCGGTATTTTCCCCCTCGAATACCAGCGTGACATTTTTGCCGAGCGTTTTGTTCATATCTCTTACAACGCGGTTCATCTTGCTGAACGCTCCGTTTATCGGCACCATGCGCACGCTCATTACCATATCCTGCAATTCGTCTGTCAGCTTTTTAAGCTCGCGCGAGGATTTATAGAAATTCGGCAGTTCATTTTTAAACGGTCTCAGGTCGGGACTGTGCAGCACCCCCGACTGCGCTATAACTATCTCCTGCGCCAGCCTCATCAGCCTGTCAAGCTTTTCAAGCTTTACGGATATGAGCGCGGAAGAACTGTCCGCTTTTTTAGCCGCAGGCTTGGCGGCTTTTTCCGCTGTCTGTGTTGGTTTGTCGTCAGTTTTAACCTCCGCGGGTTCAGACGGCTTAACGGGAGAGGGTTTGACCGCCTGCGGTTTTTTCTGCGGGCGTTCGACTATCTGCGCCGACTGCACGTTAATTCCCGATTCGAGCATATCGAGCATATCGTCCGTTTTATCGGTTTTCATTTTTATGTAAAAACCGTCAGAGGAAATAGCGTCCGAAGCGTCGTCCGAATCGAGATCGTCAGGCTGAGTAGCTATTATCTGCGCTGCGGTCTTTATCTGGTTTAACAGCACCATTGCGCGGATCTCGGGCATCATGCAGGTGGATTCGTACACCACTTTAAAAACGAATACGTCCTTTTCATCATTATCCGCATACAGCGAAGCTCCGCTTTGCGCCGTGTCAGCAGTTTCGGCGGCGGTATCGGTCTGTGCGGGAGCGCCGCCCTTCATCACCTGTGCAAAGGCGTGTATACGGTCGGTCAATTCGGTGAAATCGCTTAGCGGCACGCTTTCGTCCGAGATATTCTCCGTTTCATTTTTAAGCCCGTCAGAACCCTCGTAAAGCAGTTCGTAAAGCCCCGCTTTGTCATATTTAACGCTCGGGTCTTCTCTGATTATAAAGAACAGATCCTCCAGCGCATGGGCAAGCTTGGACATATTCTGCAATCCCATCATAGCCGCCGAGCCTTTTACCGTGTGCATTATCCTGAATATCTCGCCGATATCATCAGGCTCAAGGTCGCCCTCTTCGGTACGCATAAGTATCTCGTCAAGCTTTTCAAGCAGATCGGTCGTTTCAAATACGAACATATCCAGCATTGCTTCCATGCCCGCTTCAAATTTTGCCATAGGAAATCCCCTCTTTATTTAAACATCTTTACTCAAACATTATAAATCCTTCTCGCAGACATATCCTGCGTATCTCATCATAGGGCATAAATTTCAGCCTGTGCTGCGAGGTCTTTTCGCCCGCCGTGCAGATTATCAGCGTGCAGGTATTGTTCAGCAGCTGAAAAGGGTTGCGCGTTATCCTTATCATGCTTATATTGCTTTTGGGCAAAAACAGCTTGTGAAATTTATACATTTTGCAGTAGCTGAGCGAGCAGCCGTTTTCGCTGAATCCCACAGAGGTATTGAACGCGGCTGCCACCTTGACGGCGCAAAGCCAGATGAGCGGAACGGTTATGATCGCAAAAAGCGCCGTGACTTCCTGCCTTACGTCGGGAAAGTATCTTTTTATAGCGATTATCGCAGCGGGCGGTATGGCGGTAAACAGCACAGGGGTAAAAATAAAACGCATTATATCCGCTTTGCCCGTGCGTATCTCGGGTCTTGGGCGCGGAAGCTCGGGAACGAGCATTTTGAGCGAAGCGTTCATCTGCTCATAGGTCGTTATGGGTATCAGTGCGCTTATCTCACGCCGCGATTTGCCGTAGCCGGTACAATTGAGCGTGACCGAGCATATCTTGAAAATTTTCATAAGCAGCGTCTGCGTAAGGTCGTAATAATTTATCTTGTCGCGGCTGATGATATGTCTGCGCTTTATCAGCGCACCGCTTTTTATGAAGAATTTTTCATCGCTGCGCGTTATGACAAACGACCAGTGCCTTGCCAGCGTGGTGATAAAGGATATGAGCCAGCTTAGCAATACTGCGCCCGCAAGCAGCAGCACCGCCTTGGGTATGGTCTCCGAAAGTTTCAGAAAACGCTCGTCAATGCGGGTAAGTTCGCCGTTAAGGCGTTCCAACACCTGCTGTTCCATTTCAAGACCGATTATCTTATATGCCTCGAACATAAATGTTCCGTAAAGTATCATGCCCGACAGCGCGGAGGAAAAGAGCAGCGAAAAAATAAACAGATAGGACTTGCGCGGACTGAAGGTCGCCTTTGGCGTACAGCTTTCGGACGAGGAAATAAAGTCAAAAAGCATATCCGCATTTTTCTGCGATATTACCAGCCGTATATCCTCTTTGGTCACGGTCTTGGCGTTTGTTTCCACATAAATGGTATGGGCGCGGACCGTCCTGTTGAGCCAGCTTTGGCAGAATGAAACGGTCGTCATCTCCGAAAAATAGACCTTTGTGCGCACCATGCCGAACAGCCCCGTTTTAGCGGTTATGCCCTCGCTGTCTATATCAAAGCTAACAAATATCCACCTTAGCAGCGCGATACCGAATATCGCCGTGACGGTAAGAATCTCGACCATGTTGGTGCGCAGCCATTCCTGAAAATTAAAGCGGTCGGCGATTATCTGCTTGGTAAGGGGTATCAGCAGCAGCCACAGGTTGCGCGAGGTATAGTCAAGTATTTTTATCGGGTGCTGTCTGTGCCTTAAAAATCTGCTGACAGCAGCCGCCCTGCCGTTTTTTTCAGCCATCGCCTTATGCTCCGCTCCTTTCCTGAAAATATCAAACGCTGTCTGCCTTCTATAAATTCTTCTCCCTGCTGCTGATAAGCATATTTAACCTTTGGGAGATCTCCATAAGATCGCTCTTTTTGAGAAAGCATATCAGCAGCCGTGCGCCAAGCGAATTTATCACCGCGAAGTTAAAGCCCGTGACCGAACCGAGCGGTGTTACTATCACCGAAACGGATTTGATGGAGCTTATTGGCATATAGTTGTTTTTATAGGTAAAAAACCCGCCTGCCGAGGCTATCTCGTTATTTGTTATGATAAATTTTGAACGTATAAAATAATGCGGTATGACAATGACCGCAACGGCAATTATCAATCCCCACATGACCATGGATATTATTCGCAGCAGCTTGGCGGGCAGCATGGATACATAGCGGTAGATAATAAAGTCCAGAGCCGTACCCGCAGCGGCAAGCAATATATAAAATGTCAGCATAGCCCGCTTTGCGGGAAGATATTTTTTCACGGTCTGCTCCTTAGATAATTATTTGTGCATGGCGCGTAACATGACAGCCTACGTTGACGGCAACGGGAAGTCCTGCGATATGCGTTGCCGACTGTTCGATATTCACCGCAAGACAGGTCTGCGTGCCGCCAAAGCCCTGCGGGCCTATGCCCAGCCTGTTTATGCTTTCAAGCATTTTTTCTTCAAGCTGTGCATAAAGCGGCAGAGGGTTGCGTATATCAACGCTGCGGCAGAGCGCGCGCTTGGCAAGCAGAGCACACAGCTCAAAATCTCCGCCTATGCCCACTCCGATAACGGTCGGCGGACAGGGATTCGAGCCTGCCAGAGAACTTACCGACACGACAAAATCAACTATCTCGTCAGTGGTCGCAGACGGGGTGAACATCTTTATGCGCGACATATTTTCACTGCCGAATCCCTTTGGCGCACAGACTATCTTCACCCTGTCGCCGCTTACTATATCGCAGTGCATAACTGCGGGGGTGTTGTCGTTGGTGTTTACCCTTTCAAGCGGGTCGCCGACCACCGATTTTCTGAGAAAACCCTCCGTATAGCCGAGCGAAACGCCCTTGTTTATCGCGTCATAAAGTCCGCCGCCGACAAAATGTACGTCCTGACCGACTTCTATGAAAATTACCGCCATACCCGTATCCTGACAGATAGGCAGGTGATTTTTCTCGGCTGCGTCAAGATTTGCGAGAATATCGTCAAAGACCGATCTGCCCACAGGGGAGATCTCCTTTTGCGCACCGCGTTTTATGCAGCCGCACATATCCTCGCTGAGTTTAAGATTTGCCTGTATGCAAAGTTCTTTTACCGCCTGAGTTATTTGTGAAACATCTATTTCTCTCATATTATACTACCGATCCTTTTTTGAATTATGTCAAAAGAACGCCGTTGATGAAAACCATATCGGGCGAGGAATACACGCTGAACGGGTCGGACGAAAAAACTGTCAGATCCGCGCGTTTGCCCGCTTCGAGCGAACCGCAGATATCGTCAATGCCCGCCGCGTAAGCGGCGTTTATGGTGACAGACTCCAGCGCCTGTTCAAAACTCATGCCGTGCTTTATAGCTATTCCCACAGTCAGCGGAAGATATTCTATCGGCGTTTCGCTGTGGTCGGTGCATATCGCCGTCTTGATGCCCGCAGCCGCGAGCAGTCCCGCATTGGCAGGAGTTATATTGGCAAGTTCGGGCTTGCACGGGTCGCAGATGATAGGACCTACTACCGCGGGTACTCCCTCGGCGGCAAGTTCGTCAGCTATGAGGTATCCGTCCGTACAGTGTATCAGCACGCTGTCAAGCTCAAATTCACGGCTTATCCGCAGCGCGGTAAAAATATCGTCCGCACGGTGGCAATGAAAATGCGCCTTGATACTTCTGTCGAGCAGCGGCAGCAGCGCTTCGCTGCCCATGTCAAATTCGGGGCTGTCCGCGCCGTCCTCCGCCTGCGCCTTATCGCTGCGGTATCTTCTTGCCTTGGCAAGCGCTTCTCTGATTATCGCCGCTACCGCCATTCTTGAAGCGGGAGCTTCATCGCGGTTCATATATGTCATTTTGGGATTTTCTCCCAGAGCAAATTTTATGCCCACTCTTTTGAGCAGCATTTTATCTATCCGTCTGCCCGCTGTCGAAACGGCTATTATGTCGCCCGCAACGGGATTCATAGACCCCGGGGAGATGACCGCCGCCGTTATTCCCGCCCTGCGTGCCTTTTCAAAGCTTGTATCAAACGGATTTACCGCGTCTATTATTCTAAGTTTGGACGAATCCGGTTCGGACTCCTCGTTAAAATCCTCGCTCTCTATGCCGACGCCGTTGGTCGTCAGCCCGAGGTGAGTATGCGCATCTATAAATCCCGGATAGACCGCCGCGCCGTTTGCGTCTATATCATCAGCGCAGACGCTTTCGGGCGTGCCGCTCTGTACCTTTAAAATAAGCCCGCTTTGCCGGTCAAAGCTTATATAACCGCGTTCTATCACCGAACGGGTATTGTCCATTGTATAGATCTTAGCATTATATATCGTCATTTTCCCGTACTCCCGAAGCCGCCCTCGCCCCTAAGCGTATCGTCAAGCTGCTGAGCCTGAACTATCTCGGGGAAAACGACAGGGGCGGCTATAAGCTGCGCTATCCTCTCGTTCGGGGAGATCTCATAAACGGTATCGGAAAAATTGTGCAGCGGCACGATTATCTCCCCCCGATAGTCCAGATCTATCACGCCCACGCTGTTTATAAGCGCGATACCGCGTTTGAGCGCAAGCGAAGAGCGTGCGTATACAAGCAGCACATACCCTTCCTCGGCTTCAAGCGAAACGGCTATCCCCGTAGGTACAGCAACCGTTTTATTCGGCGGAACCGCAAGCGGTCTGTCTATGCAGGCGCACAGGTCGCAGCCCGCGCTGCCCTTAGTCATGCGCTTTGGCAGCAGTGCATTTTCTCTTAATTTTTTAACTTTCAGCTTCATAGCCTTTTAAACCTCTGTAATAAAGTCCGCGCGTTGCGCCGTCAAGCGGCTTGCCCTTTTTGAACATATCTATTATCTGCGCGGCTCGCTGTGCGCTTTCGTCAAAAAGCTCTATCTGCAAAAAATCAACCTTTTTAAGGCCGCCCGTCTTATCCGAAAGGCAGAGTATATCGCTGTTGAGCAGTTCGACATAGCCGCGTTTTTTGCTGCATTTTATCGGAAAACGTCTGCCCGTCCTATCGTATACCGCGCAGCCTTCGCCGCAGCCCTTTGAAACGGCGGCAGGGCAGTTTGCGCAAAGCATGAGCGGCAGTCTTCCGTATGCGGCTGCCCCTATCGGCAAGTCCGAGCCGAGCGCGTTTATCTGTCCGCATTTCATTTCGGGAGAAATAACGGCGTCCGCCGCGCCGAGCCGCTCGAGCGTCTTTAACGCAAGCGTGTTTGACGTGTTCAGTCCCATACCCGCATGGGCGGTCAGTCCCAGTTCGTCAGCTATGGCGATATGGGCAAAATTTGTACACAAAATATGCGTTATCCCCATTTGCGCGGCATTTTTCAGCTGCCTGACATCAGCCGCTTCATCAAACGCAAATCTCGGCATTGCAATACCGACCTTGCGTTCACCAAAACGCGCGAGCGCGCTTTTCAACCCCTCCGCGCCGAGCGGCAGCCAGACAAGTTCAACGTCAGAAGCGTCTATACATTCAAGCTGCGCTGCGCTGAACGCATTTATCCTCAGCGAAAAAGCCTTAGCCCTGCGGCAGCCCGTATCTTCGGGCAGATACGGCTTATCATAAAACCGAACATACCGCGTATTTTTTTCGGCGCGAAGCTGTGACAGCTTGCCGACAAGCTCCCTTCGCGCACGGTTAAACTCGGAAGCGGGCAGCGCAAGCCCCTCGTCAATGTCGCAATCGACCGATTCAAGCTCATAAAAAGTATCGCCGAGTTTGGAAAGCTGACGGCGGATATACGGCTCGTCACAGGCGTTGTTTACCGCCTTTTGCGGCACTGCTCCGCAGTAGTCGGCGGATACGCCGTTTTCGTCATGTGCGCTTACCCTCAACGGCTCGCCGTTTTTAACGCTCACCGAAAAACTGATGCGGGCGCGTTTATATTCCTTCCTGAAATTCTCGCGAATTTTAGGCAGAGCCTTTGCAGCCGCCGCAGAATCCTCCGCAGTGCGTCTGCCGAACATATTCTTTCCGAGCCGCGAATGTAAATAACCGTCCGTAAATCCCGAACGGGAAAAAACATTTTCCAGCAGACTGCGGTCGTAAGTTTCTCCCAAGGCAGCCTTTTTTGCGCTGTATGCCGATATAGCGGCATATTCGGGGCGCTTCATGCGCCCTTCTATCTTAAACGAATCAACTTTAGCGGATTCAAGCGGTTTGAGATCGTCAAGCAGGCAGAGATCTTTGAGCGAAAGCGCGTATTCGCTTTTGCTTTTAGCCTTTTGAGCCGAGCAGGGCAGCCTGCACGGCTGGGCGCACATACCCCTGTTAGCGCTTCTGCCGCCTATCATTGCACTCATAAGGCATTGACCCGAAACGCTCATGCAAAGCGCACCGTGGACAAAGACCTCCGTTTCGACGTTTTCGGAAAGCCTTTTTATAACCTCAAACGGCAATTCGCGCGAAAGTACAACTCTTTTAAAGCCGAGGCTTTGAGCAAAGCGGCAGCCGTACTCCGTATGCAGCGTCATCTGCGTGGAAGCGTGCAGTTCCATTTGCGGACAAAGCAGCCGTACAAGCGCGGCGGCGGCAAGATCCTGCGTTATCAGCGCGTCAACGCCCGCGGCGCAAAGTTCTTTAAGCAGCTGTGCAAACTCCTCTAATTCGCTGTCGAACAATATGGTATTGACCGCGGCATAGACCTTCACCCCGCGCATATGGCAATAGGGGACAAGTTCTCTCAGCTGCTGCGCGCTGAAATTTGCCGCGCCCGCCCGTGCGCTGAACTTCTTCATGCCGAGATAAAGCGCGTCCGCGCCGCCCTTTACGGCGTATACCGCGTGTTCGGGCGAACCTGCGGGAGAAAGTATTTCAGGCATTATTTATTACCCTGACCGCCTTTTCCGAGACCCTTAATAGCAAGCTGACCGTTTTCCTCGTCCTCGGCGGCAAACTGCATTCTAAGCTTGATCTCGCTTTCCAGTCTGCGTATACGCTCGTTAAGCTTTTCGACTTCCTTGCGGAGTTTTTCTGATTCCTCATGAGCCTCCTTAGCGTCCTCGGCGTAAACGCCTATCTGCGTGCGGATATTCTGTTCAGTCTTTTTATTCTTAACGAGTTCATCAACACATTCGAGAGAGATCAAAGCGGCGGCGTCCTGTATAGACAAAGTAGGCTTATGTTCTCTCAATTCGTCGAAACGTGCGTTAAGCATTTGAGCAAGCTTTTCGGTATATTCCGCAGACTCATCGGTCACCATCGGATATTTGCGTCCGTAAATATTTACGGTGACATTATTTTTCATAGCAGTGTCCTCCTTTTAAAGAATATTTTATCCCATCTTATATTATACACTATTTAAAGGTAAATGTAAAGTGTTTTTTTAAAAAGGTGGTCGCTGACGCGACGATTTAAATACCACCCCAAACCCCTCCTTTCAGGAGGGGCTTGCCCACCCCCTGCCCCCTCCCGTGGGAGGGGGTAAGCATATCCTCTTCAAGATAGATAAGGTTTAATTTGCAGATACTCTTCTTTTTCAAAAAATAACGGCAGAGTTTCCTCTGCCGCATTGATTTATTTTTATCCAATTTTATTCTTCTGTATCTGTAGATGTATCGTCCGATACCGCCGAACTCTCGTCCTCGCTCTCGGTCAGGTCTATAACGCTCGGCGTAAGATCAATTACGCTGCTTTCGCCGCTGTCCGTTGATGAACTGTCAGAACTGCTCGTTTCTGACGGCAGCGGGTCTATCAGGTCGTATGTGGGCATATACCGCTCGCATATCATTATGTTGTCAAGCACGGCGTTCGTGCTGGTGTCCGACTTCATGGTCACGCAGATGAAATATTGATCCTCTATCTGATATATTGTCGCAAGCGAGAATCCCGCTTCGTCTGTAAATCCCGTTTTTCCGCCTATTATATCCGCGTCAGCTTTTCCGTCCTCGTCACGGTCGATAAAGAATCCGCTGTAGTTTCCGAGCGCAATGCTGTCCAGCGTTATACCGTCCTTGTGCTTGTTCGTGCTGTCTATCGTGTATGACTGCGCGGAGATTATTTTCAGAAATTCCTCGCTGATGTCGGGATCTTCTATTGCATATTCCAGCATGAGCGCAATATCCATAGCGGTCGAATAGTGGTCGCTGTCATGCAGACCGCTTGCGTTGACAAAATGCGTTCCCGTAAGTCCGAGTTCTTCCACCTTGGCGTTCATCAGCTTAACAAATTCTTCCTCAGAACCCGCAATGTAGTTGGCTATACCGAGCGTTGCATCCGCACCGCTTGGCAGCATAGAGCCGTATAACAGGTCCTCTACCGTCACCTTTTCGCCCGCTACAAATCCCGCGACCGAAGCGTTCGTGCCTTCAAGTTCCTTCATATCCGCTTTGGTGAACTTGTATGTATCCTGCAAATTGTCACAATTTTCCAGTGCAACTATTACCGTCATTATCTTGGTAAGCGACGCGGGATATGCCTTTTTGGTGTAATTCTTCGCGGTATAAAGCATATTGTCGCTGCTGCCGTAAAGCACGCTGTACTGCGACTTTACGTCCTCTAAATCCATTTTCTGGAACTCAAATCCCTTTTCGGGATATGTAACCGCCGTCTGCGGCGGCAGTTCAGCCTCGGAACTTTCGCCTTCGGACGATGCTTCTTCGGAAGATAACGTAGGATAATGTTCCACATTTGCAGGCATATTATCATTTTCATCTATGCTCTTTCTGCCCGTTACCACCATAGCCGCCGTACCTATCGCAAGCAGCATTATCATGATAAGTATGGCGCAGAGCGCCGCGCTTCCCGCGGCTGTTTTCCTTTTCATAAAAACCTCTCCTTTAACAATTCCTCATTCTCATATTCGGGATGAGTTGAGAATATACCGCTTTTTTTCAATTCACCGTAACAAGCCTGTAAAATATCACGGCGGGTAACTATGCCTATAAATACTCCCCTGTCGTCAACAACGGGAACAAAGTTCTGATTCATAGAAAGTTTGAACAGATCTTCGATCGTTGAATTGACATACACGGGTTCGCACACTACTCTCCTCGGGATATCGCGCACATAATAGTCCTCAAGTTCCGTGATATCGCCGATATCATGCGACAGCATGAACCACAAAAAATCTCCCTCGGCAATTGTCTTGACATATTCGCCGCCGCGCCCGATAACGGGTATGGCGGTGTAGCCGTGGTGCTTCATTTTTTCTATAGCCTGTCTGAGCGTAAGGTCGTCATAAATATATGACGTCAGCGCCTTAGGCTTCAGCAGTCTTAATATATTGGTATTTTTCATGATATATGAAGTTCTCCGTATACGTTTTATTGCTTGCTTCCGAAGGTATAGACCAGCGTCTGCAATTGGTCGAAGGATATCTTTTTAAAATCATCGGGCGTGATATCAAGTTCTTTCATATCATCGGTGGATATATTCAGATCGGTGCAAAGCTGCTGACAGAATGCAAGTCTTTCGTCCTCTGTCATTGCCGAAAAATCTTTGAGCCCGTCAAGAAAGCTGCCGTCAAACAATTGCTCGTCCGCGCCCTCGCTAAGCTGCGTTATCTCGACCGTTTCGACAAGATCGTCCTCTCCCTCAACGGAATAAACGGCAGTATATTTTACAGGTTCGCCCTCCGAGTCAAAATAAAAATTATACACCGTGATATACGAAGCCGCCGTATAGGTATACTCCTCTACGGTCATGCCCTCCGTATCAGAGGGTATCCTTGTATTGGTCTGTTCCAGCTTATTCTGAATAATGCTCTGCGGTATACTTTGAGTATCCATCTGAGTTTCGACATAAGCGCCGACATTCATATCGGCAAGGCTGCCCTTGCCGTCCTTATAAAGGTAAGCGCTGTCGGGTGCAAGACCCTCTGCGGACGTTCCCGACGACAAACTCACATAATTTTCCCCGTCGCTTGCGACCGTCATTTCGGTAACATCATCAGGTTCATCGGAATATGTCACCTTTACCGAATAGGTATAGGGCTTTTCAAAGCGTTCCGCCATTGCCGTAAGCATAGGACCTGCCGAATAATCCTCACCCGCAGGGTCGGCATCGGAACTGTCCTCAGCCGAACTATCCGTCCGGCTATCCTGCCCGGCAGCCTGCGAAGAACTTTTATCCGCCGCCGGTTTAGAGTTTGTACTATTATTTTTATCCTTATCATTATCCGAGCAGCCCGCCGCCGACAGGCAGAAAACGAGTACAGCGGTCACAAGAGCAGCCCTGTTAAAAAAATGCATTATCATCTATTACCTTTCATAAAACGCACAGCGAGACCGCTGCCGCGCAAACATAAAGCTATCCATTGTATTATTACCCATATCCTATTATACAACGTTCCGTCTTTTTTGTCAAGGGTTTTTGAAACGCATTCGCGTTTCAAAAACTGAAATATGCCTTCGGCATATTTCCCCCTATTTTATCCATGGGTGGAAGCTACAATCGCTCCGCGATCTCTTTCGTCACACTCGCCGCCCCCTCCGGATCGGGGTCGGCTATTATGTCGGAGATGACCGCCGCGCCGTTTATCCCCATTCCGAAAAATTCATGCAGGTTAGTCCGCTTTATCCCGCCGATTATCACTATCGGTATATCCACTGCCGCCCGTATCGCCGCAAGGTTCTCCTTCGTGTTTGCCCGCGCGTCTGATTTTGTTGATGTTGTAAACATAGCGCCTACTCCGATGTAGTCAGCGCCGTCCGCCTGCGCTTTTTTGGCAAGCTCAACGCTTGGCGCTGTTACACCTATTATCGCTTCTTCGCCGAGCAGCTTTCTTGCCGCGGTACAGGGCAGATCGCTCTGTCCGAGGTGTACGCCCGCCGCGCCCGCGGCAAGCGCAATGTCCGCACGGTCGTTTATTATCAACGGCTTGCCGTAACTGTCAGTGACCGCTTTGACACGCAGCGCAAGTTCGTAAAAGCCGCGCGAGGTCAGCTCTTTTTCTCTTAGCTGTATTATGTCCGCGCCGCCTTTCAGTACCGCTTCTACCGAACTTTCAACGCTCGGAGATGTCATCAGTTTGCTGTCTGTGCAGACGTACAGCGTATATGACAAGCTGCTTTTATCAAATTTCATTTCCCGTTACCCTTATTTTTCCGTACAGAATTTGACTTCTTTGCCCTCTAATATCATATTTGTAGTCCTTACCGCGCACATCTTTCCGCACATAGAACAGGTGTGCCTGTCGGCAGGCGGGGTCTGCTCAAAGTAACGCTTTGCTTTTTCTCCGTCAAGGGCAATGTCGAACATTTTGTCCCAGTCAACGGCATGACGCGCCGCTGCCATTTCGTTATCCCTGTCCATTGCGTGGGGTATTCCCTTTGCAATGTCGGCGGCATGAGCAGCTATACGGCTTGCGATTATGCCCTCTTTTACATCACTCTCATCGGGCAGACGAAGATGCTCGGCAGGGGTGACATAGCAAAGGAAATCCGCACCGCTTGCCGCCGCTATCGCTCCGCCTATCGCCGAGGTGATATGGTCATAACCGGGAGCTATGTCGGTAACGAGCGGTCCTAATACATAAAACGGCGCATTGTGGCAAAGCCTTTTTTGCAGCTTCATATTAGCCGCTATCTGATCCATAGGCATATGTCCCGGACCTTCTACCATTACCTGTACGTCCTTTTCCCATGCACGCTGTGTAAGTGCGCCAAGCTCTATCAGTTCGGAGATCTGTCCCGCGTCGGTCGCGTCGGCAAGACAACCGGGGCGCAGCGCGTCACCCAAAGAGATAGTTACGTCATATTCTCTCAATATCTCCAGAACATCATCATAGTATTCATAGAACGGGTTCTCGCTGCCCGTCATCATCATCCACGCGAAAAGCAGTGAGCCGCCGCGCGAAACGATATTCATTTTCCTG